>NZ_VULV01000030.1:0-1432 GCF_009696495.1 Bifidobacterium sp. WCA-178-WT-4B
GGGGGTGCGGATGTTTTTTTGGACGGTCAGGCGGCCAGTCCAAGACTTCTGCGGTATTGCACGGGGCTCATCCAGTCCAGTGACTTCTTGATCCTGGTTTCATTGTAGTGGGTCAGGTAGGCGGCCAGGCGTTCGCGGAACTCCTCGTAGCCCACGCCCCTCCAGTCCCGCCCGTAGAATAACTCGTTCTTGAGCCTGCCGAAGAACCCCTCGGCGGCCGCGTTGTCCGGGCTGCATCCCTTGGCGCTCATCGACCGGATCAGCCCGTGCTCCTCGCAGATGCGGATCCATTCGTCCCACCGGTAGTGGCAGCCGCGGTCGGAATGGATGATTGGATGTTCCCCGTCCCTGAGCGTGGCGACCGCGTCAAGGAGCATCCGGTTCGCCATGTCGGCGTTCGGGGAGCGCGACAAGGTCCAGGAGACCACCATCCCGTCGAAGCAGTCGACCACCGGGGAAAGCCAGCACTTGTACCCGTCCATGGTGAACTGGGTGACGTCCGTGACCCACAGCATGTTCGGCGCGTCGGCGTGGAAGTCCCGCTCCACGAGGTTCGCCGGGGCCTCGCCGATCTCGCCGGCGTAGGAGCTCCACCGCTTCGGCCGCTTCAGGTACACGGGCCGCATGGCCCCCTCGCGCATGATCCGCCTGACGACCTTCTCCGAGACGACGATCGGGTCGGACTCGTCAAGGCGCAGCATGCGGTGGATGGTCCGGTATCCCCATGCGCGCCCACCCTGCTCGAACAGGCCGGCGACGCGGGCCCGCAGCACGGCGTACCTGTCGCCCGCGGCGATCGCGCCGCGCTCGTAATAGTAGGTGCTGCGTTTCAGCCCCACGGCCTTCAGACAGGCCGCCAGGCCGAATTCACCCCTGATCGCGTCGACGACCCGCGTCCTCTCCCTGTTCGTCAGCATGGACGGGTCGAGGCGCGGGTCGTCGGCTTTTAAAACATCGATCGTCTCCCGCATCACCGCGTTCTCCAGCCGCAGGACCTCCACCTGCCGGCGCAGCTCCTCCACGTCATCGCCGGCCGCGGGCATCGGTTCGGCCGGCATCGGCGCGTTTCTCCTGTCCATCAGTCCCAGTATCCCCTCGCTCCGGTAGCGGCGCATCCACTGGTACACGCTCGTCGGCGTGCAACCCGCGTCGCGCGCCACGCGGGCGAGGGGCTCGCCCTCGAGCGCGCGTCTGGCCGCATTCGTCTTGCATTCCAGCGTATACGAACGCCTGCACGCGCCCGTGTAACGCGGGTCCTCGCGAACCCATTTCACCAGCGCGCCCTCGGACGGGTAACCAAGCTCGGCAATGACCTTCCTGATGGTCATGCCCTCCGTGAAATACAGGTCAACGGCCCTGCGCCGATCCTCCATCGAAAACATGCGGACTCCAATCCGGACGCCCAAGCGTCCAACTTTCCGTCCGCATCCCC
>NZ_VULV01000004.1:0-164804 GCF_009696495.1 Bifidobacterium sp. WCA-178-WT-4B
TCCTCTACCAGATCATCGCCGGCAGCTACGAACGTCGCAGCATCATCCTCCGCCACGAACATCGAGTTCAGCAAATGGGGGACGATCTTCGCCGACGACAAACTCGCCGCCGCGATCATCGACCGCATCGTCCACCACGGACGCCTCATCGAATTCACCGGCCCCAGCCGACGCGTCAGCCAAGCCCTCATGTTCGGCAAGACGGACAACCAGTAAAACAAACCACCGGCCGGCACTCCTCATGCCGAAAACCGAAAAAAATTAGTGACGAAACACGAAACACCGACTTGACTAAAAACACGGATGGTGGTCCCTCGACGAAAGGGCCAGGCCATGAGCGACCGCCCAGGGACCACAGGGGCCACAAGCGAATGGCCCAGACCCGGCCGATGCAAATGGGCCCGGTGCCCGCACCCCGAGACCCTGGTATGGGCGGACGGGTACTGCTCGGCCCGATGCCGGCGCCAGGCGCGCAAGGCGGAACCGGGACGGGTGCCGGCCGGCCACTGCCGCATGTGCGGCGAACCCGTGTACAAGCCCGCCCAGGGACCCGTGCCCGACTTCTGCTCCGACCGGTGCCGCAACAGGTGGAACCGGCTCACCCGCACCGGGACAAGTGCCCGCCCACGGCGATCATGCCACGAATGCGGCGCACGGCTCGATACCGGCACGCGAGGCGAATACTGCGGCGACGCATGCCGCAAGGCACATGACTACAAGACGGCGCGCGATCGGCGCACGCTGCGCTCCGCCGCCAACGCCGGAACCATCGAAAGGCTCAGAATGAACGCCGACGACCTGCTGACGAGGGCGCACGCCATCGAACTGGACACCGAAACCATACGGCGACATGGCATCGAGACGCGCGCCCGCACCCACATCCTGCTCATGCGCATGCTCACGCTCGCCGCCACCCACGACCCCCGGTCCCTCACGCAGGCGGGACCCGACGGCCAGATCGGCCGCATCATCGACGCATGCGACCGGACCGGCGAGGACGGGGACGCGGAACGACTCCTGCGCCGCCACGGACCGGACCGCGGCGCCGCAGGAAAAGGAGAGGAGCACGCATGGCCATCAGCATGACCAAACTCAGCAGCGCCGACTACTACCTCGACCGCACGCGCGAGGCGCTCCAGGCCGACGGAGGCATCCCCGACGAGGCCACGCCCGGACCGCTCACAGGCCCCGACCCAGCCGCCTACTACAACGCCGAAGGCAACCCGCCCGGCCGGTGGATCGGATCGGCCAGCCGGCTGCTCGGCGGCGAGACCGGACGGCAGGCCGGCGCCGAGACCGTGCGCATGCTCATCAACGAACGCCGAAACCCCGAAACCGGCCGCAGCCTCGACCAGGCCGGCATACGGGCCGACAACGACGGGCAGCCGCCCATCGCCGGATACGACCTGACCCAGACCGTGCCCAAAAGCGTGAGCATCCTCTGGGCGTTCGCCGACCAGGACACGCGCCGCGCCATCGACGAATGCCTCCACCAGGCGGCCGACATGACCATCGGCTACTTCGAAGCCGAATACGCGGCCACCCGGGCCGGGGCCGGCGGCGTCGCCAGCACGGCCTGCGACGGGGTCGCCGGCTTCGCCTTCGACCACTGGGACTCCAGGGACGGCGACCCCCACCCGCACACGCACCTGGTCATCTCCAACCGGGTGCGCCGCACCACGGACGGCCAATGGACCGCGCTCGACGGACGCGCCGTCTACGGGGCCACCGTCGAACTGAGCGAATACAACGCCAACCTCGTCAAGGACCTGCTCACCCAACGACTCGGCTGGGCCTGGCACGAACCGGCCCGCGCCCGCGGACGCGGCACCAGGGCCGTGGCCGGCGAGGTCCAGGGAGTGCCCGAGGAGCTCATCGACGCGTTCAGCGGACGCGACAGGGAGATCGAAACCCGGCTCGCCGCCATCATCGACGAGGAGGAACGCCGCACCGGCCATACGATCGGATGGAAACGACGCGCCGAACTCCACAAACAGGTCTGGCTGGAAACCCGCAAGCCCAAGACCGACGCCCGACCCGGACTGGCAGAACTGACCCGACGATGGCACGGCAAACTGCGGGCCGAAGCCCCCGGCACCAGCATCGACGCCATGTGGCAGGCGGTCGACTCGCACCGGGACAGGACCATAGAACTGGGACAGACCGCCTCCCGGGCCGCGGGCATCCGCCTCGCCGGACAGCTCGCCGACCACCAGACACCCGGCCAGACGGAACTCGAACGGCTTGCCGACGCTGCCATGGCACACACCGAACGCACCCGCGCCACATGGACGCTCAGCAACATCCGGGCCGAAGCCGAACGCCTCCTCGCCGACATCCGGCTCGACCCCACGGCCCGCGCCGACACCGCCAACCAGGTCGCCGAACTCGCCATCCGCCGCTGCGTGAAAATAACCCCGACCCGCTACCGTGCAGGACAGGCCGGCGACGACCCCGCGCTCGTCAGCCGCGCCGGACGCAGCACGTTCGACGACCCCACACTCGACCGATACACCAGCCAGACGATCCTCGACATGGAAAAACGCGTCATGGCCACGTTCGGCCGGACCGACCCGCTCGCCTGGGGACCCGGGGAGGGCACCCGGCTCATCCAGTCCATGCGGGCCGGCGGAAACCGGCTGAGCGACGACCAGGCGAAGGCCGCCGCATACCTGCTCGAGAACCCGCACGCGGCCAGCGCGCTCATCGGCCCCGCCGGCACCGGAAAGACGACCACCATGCGCGCCGTCGCCCGAGCATGGGAGACCCGGCACGGGAGAGGATCCGTGCTCGGCCTGACCCTGTCCGTCCGGGCCAGGGACGAGCTCGCCGACAGCATCGGCACCAACGCGATCACCATCGCCAAGCTCCTCGACAACGTGTCCGAACGTCACCGGGCGCAGACCGACGACCTGCGACGCGAATACCGGTGCCGGCTCGCCGCGGCGCGCACCCCCGCCGAACGCGACCGGATACGCCGCTCCATCAGCGAATCCGACGCCCGGGAACAGGCCGGCCTCATCCACCCCGGACAGCTCGTCATCGTAGACGAGGCGGGCATGGTCGGCACCCCGGAACTGGACGCCATCGCCGAACTGTGCGAACGGGCCGGAGCCAGGCTCGCACTGACCGGCGACCCCATGCAGCTCGACGCGCCCGCCGCCCCGGGCGGCCTGCTCGCCTGGGCCGAACGGGAACACCGGTGCGCGACCCTCACCAGCCTGTGGCGTTTCCGCAGCGACCCCGGGCTCTGGGCGAACGACCCCGACGGCGGACGGGCCAGATGGGCAGACGAAGGCAAAGCCACGCTGCGCCTGCGCGCCGGCGGCGACCGCGCGAAACCGGACAGCGTCGAGGCATGCCGCCGGCTCGTCGCCGAATACGCGGCCCACCACCGTCTCCACTGGGGCGAGGACCGGGAATGCGAGGAGGAGGCGTACCGGATGACCCTGCAATGGCAGAAGACGGGCAAGACCACGCTCCTCGTCGCCGGCACCAACGAACAGGTGCGCGCCATGAACCAGCGCACCATCCTCGAACGGCGCGTGCTCGGCCTGTCCGACGGGGACCCGTCCCGCCTCGCCACGCTGTCCGACGGCCTGAAGATAGGAGCCGGGGACCGGATCGTGTCCCGCGCCAACGACCACCAGGTACGTGGCCCCGACGGACACCGCATCGAGAACGGCATGGCGTTCACCGTCACCCGCATCGACACGGACGCGATCGCATGCCGCGACGCGGACGGAAGGCAATGGACCATACCCCGGGACTGGGCGAAAGCGAACTGCGAGGCCGGGTACGCGACCACCATCCACAAAAGCCAGGGCATGACCGTCGACCGGTGCGCCGCCATGTTCCCCTCCGACGCGCGCGTCCCATGCAACCTGCAATACGTGGCCGCCACACGAGGCCGCGAGGAGAACCACCTCCTCTACGCATGCAAGGACGAGAAGACCCGGCAGACGGAAGCCATGCTGTCCGGATCGGACACCGATCCCGAAGCCATCGCCCGCCAACGCATGCTCTCCACGCTCCTGACGCGCCCCGACACGCGCACCGCCACCGAAACCCGCATCGACGAACACGAGGAGAGATACAGTCTGACACGACTCCTGCGCGAACACGACTACGCAGCCGGCCTCATCGCCGGCCCCCACCTCGAGGCCAAACTCCGCCAATGCCACAACCCGGGCATCGTGAGCATGATCACGAGGTCCCCGAACTGGGAGTGGCTGCGCGCGCTATGGTCCCGCGCCTGGATGACCGACCCCAAGCGGGCCATGGCCATCGTCAGCCGCGACATCAGCCCCAAGGACGAGCACGGCAACCGGCAGGACCCCGCCGCCGTCATGGCCGGCCGGCTCAGCAGCGGCCTGCTCGACCGGCTCAACGGCGCGGTGCGCGACGACTGGACCGCCGGCATCATCCCGCCCATCAAGGCATCCAGAAACACCGCCGCCCTCGACCTGGTGCGCCAGAACGAACTCCTCATCACCCAACGGGCCGACGCCCTCGCCCGACAGGCCGCCACGGGCGAACAGCCCTGGTCGAGGACCGTCATGGAAACGGCGCGGAAGCACGGCGACCACAACCTGCTGCGCGACGTGGCCATCTACCGGGACATGTGGCACATCGACGACCCCGACAAGCCCATCGGGCAAAGGCCGCCGGGCCGGTCCGGCCGGCAGGAACAGCACTGGTGCAACCTCGACGCACGCATCACCGGACAAGGAAGCGGCGTCGTCAACCCCGGCAAAACCCGGAAGGCCAACCGTAATCGGCCGGAAAACCCGACGCCCCGCGTGGAGACGCCGAACCCCGCAGCCATGGAGGAAAGGAACCCGCAATGGAAGACACGGCAGGAACCATCATCGAACAACTCGCCCGATGGGCCGACGCAATGACCCGGACCCTGGACTCATGGGACACCGGCACCCTGATCGTCCTCGCCGTCACGCTCACGGTGCTCGCCGGCGTCACCGGCCGCGCCACCACCGGCGGCGGACTCATCAGGCAGATCCTGTGGATCACCGTCACCGCCATACTCACCCTCATCGCCGTCGCGACCGTCTGGACCATCGCGAGCCGATACCTGCCCATCCCCGAGCTCGAAACGCTCCTGCGAAACCTCGCCGGCCACCAGCCCCTCTTCCGGAGCCTGGACACGGCGGCACGCATACTACGATGGTGACGACAGGAAAGGAACGGGCCATGGCGAAGCAAACACGGAAACGACTGGTCGACTGGCTGCGCGCGGAACGCGACCAGAAGGTCTCGCACGGCCTCTACCAGAACACACAGCTCGTGTTCGCCTACAACAGCAACCACATGGAAGGATCCACGCTGTCCCCGGAACAGACCGCCCAGCTGTTCGACACCGGCGCGCTGCTGCCCGAAAACGCCGACGACGAGATACGGCTGGACGACGCGACGGAAACCGTGAACCATTTCCGCGCGTTCGACCGGATCCTCGACCTCGCGGACGAACCCGTCGACAAGGCCATGGTGTGCGAGCTCCACGCGATCCTCAAACACGGGACCAGCCAGGAAACCGACCCCTCGCGCAACGTCGGCGGATGGAAGACGCTTCCGAACGTCATCAGCCCCATCGAAGGCATCCACACCGTCCTGCCCCGGGACGTGCCCCGCGCCATGAACGACGTATTCAAGGCGTTCGCGGAACTCAGGGACGACCCATACCAGACAGCGAGGGCGCACTGGCTGTTCGAGACCACGCACCCGTTCTCGGACGGCAACGGGCGCATCGGACGACTGGTCCTCTTCAAGGAGATGCTCCGCCTGGACGCCGTGCCGCCCCTGATCCGCGACGCCAACCGGAACTACTACACGCGAGGGCTGCGCCGGTTCGGCTCGCAACCCGCCTACCTCGTGGACACGCTGCTGAACGAGAGGGACTACTACCGCACCATGATGGAGACCCTCGCCCCCGGCATGCTCCGCTACACCTACATCGACGAATGGGCAGACCGGCATGAAATCGAGACGCGATGCGAGAGCGAACCGGAACGCAACCCATACGTCAGGGACCGATGGAACGACGAGGACCTGAAAAGCGTCACGCCATCGGAACGGTTCATACTCGGATACGGCTTCGTGCCGCCCCGCAACGCCACGTCCGAGGAAAAAAGACGATCGGAAGGGGCCAGCCGTTCCACCGGCGCACTGGCCTTCCCGGACCCGATGCCCGCCCCGGCACCGGTTCCACCCCAGACCCCGGATGACGGCGGCGACGGTCCGCGACCCGTATGATTGGGAGAAAAGACGAAACGGAAGGCGACGACGCCTGAGCCGATAACAAAAAGACAGCCGGGGCCAACCCGGAGGAAACCCGGCAAAGAGAAGAGGACCGGCGATGAGCGGGCATGAATGGCGGCCGTGGATGGCAGAACCGGTGCGCGAAGGCGTGGAAGACGGCGTCGAATGGCGGATCATAGCCAACGACGTGTTCTTTGCATGGCAGGGATACGCACATATCCCGGACGGGCACGTGTGGCGACATCTGAACGCCGACGACATCGAACCGTTGGTCGACGTGTACGGCGGCGTCACCTACGGGCCCGACCAATCGGGCTGGATAGGCTTCGACACGTTGCAGGGCAACAGCAGCATGATCGGACTGGACGGCACCGACCTGGACGAATCACGCCGCGAACTATGCGAGAAGATGGGCTGGCCGTGGATCGAACCCCATAAATGGACGTGCGAAGAGATCGAGGAGGAGACGAAACGCATGGCCGCATGCATCGCCGCCAACGACACGAGACCATAAGGAGAATCGGATGGGCAAGCCCCTGATATTCGTAGACTTCGACGGCGTGATCAACCAGTTCCCGGACGCGAAGGTCATGCGTCGGCAGGGATGCGTCGAATGGATGAGGCCCAACGATCCTCGCCGCGTCAGGTATGCGCCGGATAACTGGTTCCGTCCCGACCGGAAGGAACGGCTGCTGGTTCGCGACATGGGACGACGGTTCACAATCCGGTGGAACATGGAACTCGTGGTCCGTCTGGATGCGTTGGACGCTGACAAGTACTGGCTGAGCACCTGGCAGCCGGAGACCATGCAATTGAACCGTGCGCTGGGCGTAGACTGGCCGACCATCCACTGGTACAACCCCGTCACGCGGGAGGGCATCTGGACGGGCAAGCGCCGCACCATAGTCGACGCGCTGGCGCAGGGCCGTCCAATCGTCTGGCTGGATGACGAGGAGACCACCCATGATGCGAGTCTTGCCGTCGAATCCACGTCCCATACGGCACCCGTGCTCGCCGTCGGTCCCGATCCGGCCATAGGCATCAGCCGGCCCCAAATGAAGCTTGTAGAGGAATTCGTCCAGGACTCGCCCGACGGATCCGTCGTGCGGTTCGTCTCGACGGCGGACGGGCACGCGGGGCACCGGGGCTTCTAGACCAATCGGTCGGCCTCGCCAAAGGCATGATTCCCCGGCCCGGCACCGTTCTAGAACAACGGGCCCATTGCGCTTCACCGTGCCGATCGGACGCGCGTCCTTGACCACGGCATTCAGCCCTTCGCCGCGGCAGCGCTCGAGAAACCCTTCCGCAGCCGTCGCGTCATCGAATATGACCCTTATCACCGTCTTCGCCACAGAGGGCATTCTACAGAACCGTATGCGAGATTCAATGAAAATGATCTGTGGCATGGAATGCATGCTTATCGTGGAATCAGAAACAAACCGATTCGTTGATGGAGAGTAATTATGAGACACAGGCGCAATGAATATGGCAATCTGCTTGCGATATTGGGGACAGTCATCATGTCTGTATTCATATCCGAGCTTATGGGGCAGGCAAAGCAGTGGTGGCAAGCAGACATTTCGACGCGAACAGGCATGAAAAAGTCGACATCCAATGTAATTGAGAAGGCGGAACCGACCGTTCGGAAAACCGAGAAGAAAGGTGATGGAGAAATGCGGTTCAAGAAACAATTGGCAAGCACACCGGATATTGAGGGCACAAAGAAAAAGTCACGTGTAAAGCCCTCGATTAGGGAGATACTCTCTCAAATCGGTGGTGTTCTCCTTATTATCGCAATGTTCTTGGCGTTTGCCGTCGCCGTGGTTGCCTTGTTGGAGCAACTGTTTGGTTTTCCTTGGGGGAGACCGTTGATGGAGCGTCTAGGGACTCCGGCTCTTATCATTATTGTTGTCGCGCTGTGGCTGAGCGATCCGAAAAGGATGGCGTTGCTCATGCATCAGATAATCCAGTTACTGTTCGCTTGCAGCTGTGCAGTTGGCGTGCTTCTTTATGCGAGAACGGGCGGCGCGGTCCAAGAGGATCAGGCGATGGCGTTGCTGTTCTGCGTGCTCGGTATTCCCGGTCTGGCTAGTTTCATTTTCAGCATTACGCGAAGACGTGATGCCGACGATATCTTGAAGTTCCGTAAAACGACGTTTTATCCTTTACTTATCATCGTATCAGGAGCAATCGGGCAGTGTTCCGCGATTTTTGGGAAGGTACTTGCTGGCGTGGTTATGGGCGCACTTATCACGGGATACACGAAAAGCGTATGGGACATGTGGATGGAGAAGCCGTCCTCCACATGGGCGAAGACGTCTGGGAAGCCAGTACAGCCCGCCGACCGTAACTCGTACCAAGTCCAGTGGTCCGACGAATACAAAATGTATGTCGGTAGTTGCAGCGGTTTCCCGAATCTACGGTATCCGGCAAAGACCCCGGATGAAGCGCTTTCCGCCATCCGCGATGCGGTTGCGCGGAAAAACTGATGCCATGAGGGCAGCGTGGAAATTCCGGATGTGCGTAGAATATTGGGACTGAAAAACTGGCCGACTATCTTCTGTTTTGTCCGGCGCGCAGCATGCGGGCCTCATCGGTGTCGCGGATGCGCAGGTCGGTGACGGTGAACGCGAGGATGGGGCCGCCCTTCTCGGGCCGGTAGAGACGTGGCCTGCCGGCGAACTCGACGATCTGGCCGCCGGCGGCCCCGAGCATGCGGTTGTGGACCGCCCCGGTGGCGGGGATCAGGGCGACGGGGATGTCGGCGCCGCCCTCCCGGGTCACGCAGCGCAGCATGCGCACGCGTGTGCCGTCGGGCAATGTGATGCCTCGGATGCCGGCCGGCAGGATCTTCGCTATGCCGGGGCAGGAGCCGATGCCGAGACGGATGCCGGAACCGCTGTGCTCCCGCCGCGTGGTGTCCGCTGTCATTGTGCTTCCTTTCCGGTGTCGGGTATGGTGACCGATGGTCCGTCCTGAGGGAACAGGCGGTCGATCTGGTCGACGGTCATGTTGGCGGTGCATGCGCTGATCGATTTGGTGAGGGTCTGCTGTGCGGAGGTGAGCTTGTCGTAGTCGTCGGATCCGGCGTCGACCAACGTTCGCGCCTGTTTCGCGGCCTTGGCCAGGCCCGTGCAGTCGTCCGGCGTGGGGTCGGGAAGCCTGTCCACGGCATGTTCCGCTTTGGGCAGACTGGATTTGAGATCGTCGAGCCGGTATCCGGCGGCCTTCGACAACGCCTCGGCATACCATTCGTCGGCCAATGCGCGGACAGTGGATTCCTTCTCCTGCCGGCCGATCGCGTCGAACAGGTCGGTCGCGTTGCCTAGGTCCTTGTCGCCGTGGCGGATGAGCGTCTGGCCGAACGTGTCGATGTTGCCGCCGTCCGGGGAGTTGAGGATCGACCGGGCCTTGTTGGCGATGTCCTCCGTGGAACCGGTGAATTCCGATGGTTCCGAAGACGGGTCCGTCCGGGACTGGTTTTTCGTATCCTTGCCGCTGTCTGTCGCCTGTTGGGCGGATTGAGGTTCTGGTTGATCGGATGTCGTGGACTGGAACGGGTTGAGCGCGATCGTGGCCGCCAATGCGATTACGGCCGCGACGGCGAGCAGCAGCGCCTGCCGTTTCGGCTCCATCCGCTCGAATCGGTCCCTTGCTCGGCCGAGAAGGCCCTGACGTTCCCTGTGCTCGTCTTTGCGTGGTGTCTCGTCCGTCATGATGGTGCTCCTTTCGAATGGATGATGGGCTATAGTCCCGGATCGTTGCCGGGCAGGCCGTTGCCGTCGCTGGGGGACGGCACGCTCCAGCCGTTGCCGGGCTGGGAGCCGGTTCCGTCCGATTGCCCCGACTGTCCCGACTGGTATTGGGGTATCCATTGCTGTTGCTGCTGTGGCGGCGTCGGGTCGGGGACGGTCTGCTGTTCGGCCTGTCGTTCCCTCTCCTGGCGTTCCCGTGCCGCTTTCTCCTCGGCCGCGCGCTTGGCCTTCGCATGCTCCGCCTGCGTGGCGATGGCCTGTTCGAGGGTCTTCCTCGCCTGCTCGACCCGGGAGGCCAGATCCTCGAGCTCCTTGACGGTGACGTCCTTGCCGGGCTCGGCGGCCCGTTCGAGGATCGTCGTCAGATCGTCGATGGCCGTGCCGGTGTCGTCGTCGCGTTTCGCGCCGTCCCGGAGCTTGGTGGCCTCGCCGACCGCCTTCGCGAGCGATTCGCGCGCGTCGGCCTCCTGTTTGATGGCGAGGGCCCTCCTCGCCGCCGACACCAGCGTGTTCGTGTCCTTATTGGCCTTGCCCGCGCGGTTCTTCAACGATCCAGCATCCCTGATGGACAGCCGGGCGGCGGGCTCGTCGAGTATCCTCGCGTTGTCTGAAATCCGCCTGTCCAGACGGCTCCATGCCTTCGCGTCGGCGAGGTCGGACGCCTTGTGGGCTTTGACGAACCGAGTCGCAATCGTATTGGTCTCCCGCAGCACGGCCTGTGCCTGTTCCGCGTCGTGGCGGGCGGACGCGGTGACGGCGCCGGCGGCGATCACGCCGACGGGCGCCACGGCGGCGACCACGGCGAGCACCGTCAGTACGATCCGGACGGCATGGCCCGCACGGGCGGGCTCATCGGCATCCATATCGGTGCCGAATCCCGGAATCGCGTCCTGGTGCATGTCATCCAGGTCATCGGATGGCGACGTGTCGTCGGATGCCGGCAGGGGGATCGCATGCGCGCCGGGAGGCGGGGGAGCCGTCACATCGCCACCGGCCCCCGGTCCTGAGGCCTGCGGCGGGACAATCCTTTCCTCCTCTTGGGGAAGATCGGGCTCATGGCCGGTATCGGTGCCGTCGTCGCCGGCGGCCGGCGTGGGGGAGGGAGTCTCGTCCGGTTCCGAGAGCAGGCGGCGGATCCAATCGTCGCCGTTCTCGGCAGGGGAGTCGAGTTGTTCGAACAGGTCCGGCATGGTCATGGGCGCATGCCTCCCCTCGGGCCGATCGTCGCGCGTATCGTGGCCGTGAGCCGGTCGAGCTGCTCCAGGGAATCGAGATCCCGTTCACGGGCGATGCCTTCGAGCCGTTTCGCGAGCTTCAGCTCCTCGTCCGGGTCCCGGGGCCGGTACGAGTCGGGGTTCCAACGCGGGTCCCCGGCCTCGTCGAGCAGGGCGCGTCCCCGTGACGCCAGTACGCGCGCCTCCTCGGCCTCCTCATGGGACAGGGGAGCCTTCCGGTCGTCGAGCCGTCGTTCGACGGCGGCGATGGCCTGGTCGAGCCGGTCGCGGGCCGCGAGCTCCATGGACCTCCAGTCACGCCACCGGTCGGACAGCTCCCGCAGATCACCGCCGGTGTCCGCGGCGAGCTGGCGTGACAGGCGGTCGCGTTCCGGCCCGTCGGGCATGCGGCGGATGCCGTCGCGGGAACGCCGGTAGCCGTCCAGCCGCTCCTCGCAGCCCGCCAGCGTGGCCATGAGCACGTCGGCGGAGGGATCGTCATGCGAGGCGGGCGAGGGAGGCGTCCCATAGGCAAGGAGCGTGGAGGAGACGAAATCCTCGCCGCCCCGCCAACGGCCGGTGAACGCCGGTTCCGTCTTCCATCCGCCGCGCCGGCGATACCACGACTCGTATTCGACCTCCCGGGCGCGTCGGCGCGAGGCATGCTGTTCGCCGTCCATGTGATGCGCGTGGGAGGATTCTCCCGTGCCGGCCGCCGTCAGGTATTCCTTGACCCGGGCGAGGGCCTGGTGGATGTCCTGCATGAGGGCCGGCATGTACATGCCGCCGTTGGGGGAGGCCGCGGCCAGGTCCGCATGGCATTTCAGGGCGAACACCTCAGCCACCACGTCGTCGTGCTCGATCCAGCAGGCGGGCAGCGTCTGCTCCCATGTGGGGAACGTGCGGCACAGCCATTCGCCGTAGCGGATCGCGTGCATCGTCATCAGGTCGATCTCCGTGCGCGAGGGCGCGCCGGTCCAGTCGATCGGCCGGGCCATGCCCATCGTCTCCCAGGAGCGTTGCGGCATCGCCGTCCACAGGCCCGGCCCGTATTCCGGCTCTTGCGGAGGCTCGCCGGTCAGGTTGCGCACGGTCTGCTCGATCTGCGCGGCCAGGCTGGCCGACGGGTCCTTGCCCTGATGCGCCCTGTACACGTCCGACAGGAGCACGGTCAGCCGCGCGGCCGACGCCGACGCGGCGTCGAGCCCCCGGGCCCAGTCCGCGGCCGGCGGCACGGGGGATGAGACGCCGCCGGCCGTACCGGTCCGGCCTCCCGTCATGCCGGCCAGGATCTCGTCCACCTCGTCACGGGTGTCGTCCATCACCTGTCTCCTTCCGCGTCATGCCACCATCCGCGTTCCATGAAATGCGGGGCGCGGACCAGGGCCGGCGCCTCGCGTACGGGCTGGACGACCATCCACCCGCGCGGCAGACGGCTCAACTCCCACGGCAGCACGGTCTCCTCCGCGCCGCGGCGTTCCGTGACCCCTCCGAGCGGACCCTGTCCCGGATTCCACGTGGACTCGAAACGGGTGACCTCATGCCGGCCGATCTGCATGCCCCACCATTCGAGGCTGTCCCGGTCGGTCACGCCGCCCAGCATGATCCGGTTGCAGTTGTTCCAAACGGTCTGCTCGGTCTCCCGGTCGTAGTCGCGCACCATCATGTCGCGCGACTGCTCGACCACGAGCAACTGATAGCCGTTGCCGCCGCCCTGCGTGATCGCGTTGCGCAGGCCGCCCCACGTCTCGATGTTGCTCAGCTCGTCGAGCACGAACCGGGCCGGCGGCTCGATCTTGCGCAGGTTGGGTCCCGACGCCTCGCGCGACAGGGCGAGATCCTGGCACGCCTCCTGGAACGTGTCCAGCAGGAGCACGGCGAACAGGCCCGCGTTCACGCCTCCGCCCGCCTGCGATTTCGGCCGGCTGAGTACGTACACGGTGTCATGATCCTCGACCATGCGCCTCGGATCGATCAGACGCGGGTCGCGCGGCGAGAAATCCATCGTCGAACGCACCTTCGGGTCCGCGAGGATCGCGAACGCGTTGCGCACGCCGAACCATTCGCTCGACCGTTGGCGCGTGTCCATGGTCTCCAGGCCACGGATCGTGTCCGCCCAGCGCAGCATCTCCCGCTCGCCCGTATGCTCGCGGATCAGGTCCGCGGCCTCGAGCGCCTTGCGGGGGCTGACCGACCACTCGTAGCATTTCGAGATCGGCAGGTTGCTGATCGCCGCCGCATACAGAAGCGCCTGGATGTAGCCTCCCGCGCTCACGCCCCACTCCCTGTTGTTCGACCCCTGGCCCAATCCGCCCACGCCCACCAGGGTCTGCGCGCGGCGCATCGCCGTGGTTGGGTCCTCGCACCCCTGCAACGGGGTCCAACGCATGTTGTGCCGGGTCAGCGGGTCCGCCGCGCCCAAACCCTCCGGGTCGAAGATATGGACACGGCCACGGCCGCCGTACCGGGCCCCGGTCGACGGATCCGCCACACCCCTCTCCCGCAGGCGACGGGTCGCCGAGATGATGTCGCTGCGCGTCGACGTGGCCAGCACGAAGCCGGGCGCCTCCACCACCGCGGGGATCACGACCGTCACTGTCTTGCCGGACCTGGTCGGTCCCAGCACGTACGCGTGCATCTCCAACGACAGCCAGACACCGACGTGATGGCATTCGCCCACGTACATGGCCGCCTGCCAGGGCCTCGGCCACACCGGGTCGCCGCCCATGCGACGCTCCCGCATGGCCGCGGCCAGCATGGCCGGCAGCACGCTCGGCACCATCGTGCGCATCACCTCGCGCACCCCGCACGCGGCCGCGACCTGACGACGCGTGGCCATGCCCGGAGCCGACGACAGACGATCCACGAGCCGTTCCCCGGAATCACGGTACGCGTCCCAGAACACCCAGAGCACGGCGCACACGGCCAACGCGGCCATCCAGAAGGGCATGGACAGCAGCCCGCCGGCCACCGGATCGCCGCCCGCCGCCGCGAACAGCAGCAGCGTGAACGCCATCGCCACGAGCAGGACGCCCACGGCCAGACGACGCACCAGCACCGACCCCTCACGCGACAGGGCGGCCAGAAGCCCCGTATGCTCCGCCAGCCACACGCCCGCACGCGAGTCCTCGAACCCACGCCACACGGCCATGACCCGACGGCGCGAATCGACACGCGACCCCTCCACGCCCCGGCCGGCATCGCCCTCCAGATCGGGCGCCAGCTCCTCATACCAGGGACGATCCCCGGACGCATCCGCCATCAGCGGCCTCCTCACCAACGAATACGGAAAACGAATACGGAGAAACGGATACAACAAAAACGATGCGGTTCAGGCCGCGGACCTCAGATCGCTCGTGTCGAACAGGGCCGACAGGGTCGGACCGGCCAGGGCGCGCACCATACGCGGATGCTCCGCACCGACCCTCCACACCCCAAGCCCCTGCGGCAGCGTGGGAATCACCCGCCGCTCGTCCTCGCTCAGATCCGGGACCAGCCGGCTGAGCATGTCGATGTTCGACCCGCCCTGACGGAAGATGATCTTCGTCTGCATCTGGTTGAGGATCTCCTCGACACGGCCACGCAGCTCGCTGCCCTCGCCGAACACATGCGTCATGTCGTTCACGCCATGCACGATCAGCCAGGTCGCGCACCCCCAATGGCCGGCGGACCGCTGCCTGGTCTGCAACGAGTCCACCAGACGCGCGTTCGACAGCAGGTCCCACGCCTCCTCGTCGACCACGATCCGCCGTCTCCCGTCTCGCCCCTGCAGCAGACGGTCGATCCACGAGCTCACCGCCGCCGTGAACACGCGCTTGAGCTGCTCGTTGTTCAACGCCGGACTCGACGTGTCGAACACGATCATCGGGCTCGACGGGTCCAACCGGATCGTGGACTCCCTGTCGAACATGCCCGACAGGGTGCCGCCACGCACCATCGGCGCATACACGCGCGCCGCCGCGGCCGCAGCCGCACGGGCCAACGCCGGCTCATGCTCGAAACCCGTCATCGAGGGCGACTCCCCATCCACCCACGAACGGTCCGCGAGACGGTCCACCGACGCCTCCAACGTCATCGGCCCCGTGCCGAACGACACCGCCACACGGTCCACGACCACCTGCATGTCGCGATCCAGCGGGAACGGGCCTCCATCCTCGCGCAATGCCTCCGCCAGGCTCATGAACGCCGCCTTGCGCCCGGGAAGCACCTCCTGACGCCACAGATCGTCCTCGCCGGCGGACGGACGGTCCGGCAACGCGAACGGATTCAGATAACGGCCGCCGCCCGGCGAGACGACCTGGCCTCCCACATGATTGGCGACCCGGCCCCACTCGCCCTCGCGATCCGACTGGACGATCACATGACGGCCCGCCTCGATCTCACGCAACGCCATCACCTTCGCCGCGAACGACTTGCCGTTGCCGCGAAGACCGCAGATGAACACGTCCGGGCTGGTCGTCATATGCGGGCCGTGAACGCCCGGCGCGTCATACGTCGCCCACGAATCGAACCGCCACAACTCACGCGACAGCACATCCACGCCGATGACCGGCCCGTCGATGCGAGGCGCCCCCGACCCCGCCACCAGCGTGGACAGGACCCCCGCACGCCCCGTGCTGGTCTGATGCCACGCCGTGACCGGCCGCACGCGGAAATCACGGGTCATCATGTCCACGGGGGAGGGCGAGCCGAGAGGCAGACGCCCCTCCTCGTCCGCATCCACCATGCGCCGACGCCGTTTCGCATCCGCGGCCATCGCGCGCATCAGACCCGGGGCCACGCCCATCGCGTCCTCCACCGCATGCCGGTCGGCGCGACGGAACGCATGCGCGGGCATCGGCCCGGGCTCCACACCCGCCGTCAGACAACACTGCANCCACATCGCCTCACGCAGCGTCAACCCCGTCGCCACCGGCACCAGACCCAGACAGAACACGCCGCGACGCATGCCCTCGCCCAACCGGTGTTCTCCCTCCAACACCGGAGCATCCCCAGCCGAACCAGACATCACACCAACCTCCGACGATCAGGCCCACACACAAGACGAAAGCCCGCCGGACACGCCGACGGGCCGGAAGCGAAACGACGACGGACGGTCACACCGAGCCGCCCATGCCGCCCACCAGCACGCCGACCAACACCATCGCGGCCACGCACAACACGCACAGCAGCACATTGCCCCAGAACGCGCGACGACGCTGGCGACGGCTCATCGCCACCACCTCGTCACGGAAACGGCTCCCCACATACCGGGACGACGGACGGGCCCGCAGCATCCAGAACGCGCGATACGCGAACGACGCCGCGGCCACCACCAGCAGCAACACCAGAACCGACAGCATGACACACTCTCCCAATCAGCCCGCCGACACCTGAACCGGAAAACGGAAGACGCGACGGACGGGCAAGCGGCCACGCCTCCACTGACACCACCAGCCCGACCGCCGATAACGGCCGGCGGCCACGGTGGCAGCCACGAGGACTCGGGCATGAACAGGAACGTGCCCGAGCCGAGAAACCCGGTTATCGTCAGAAAACGGAACAAGAAAAACGATCCGGGAACCGGATCCGGGAAAACCGATACGGAAACAACGAACGGAAGGAGCAAGGGCATGGAGCAGGAACATGGCACCGATGCCGCGGCAATATGCAAGGGAGTGCTGCTGCGCGTCGGGATGGCCGCCGCCATGGCGACGGCCGTGCTGGGATTCATCTCCTACCAAGTACTGCCGCGCCTGAGGAAAACGGACTACCTGAGAATGGTCTCCGACGCGGACGCGCAAACCGCGCTGACCCTGGCACCGCTCGTCCTGCTGGCCATCTGCTGCCTATGCGTATACCCGCTGATCGGACACGGGAAAAGAAGCCGCGCGGATGCGGCGGCCGTGGCCTGCACCGTCGCCTCGTTCGTCCTTCTGGGGGCGGGAATGGTGAATATGGCGGTCGAGAAAACGGTGACCCCGCTGCTCGCGGTCTCCGTGTTCCTGTTCTGCCTCATGCTCGCCCACACGATGCTCGCCGGCATGAAGACGGCGCTCGAATGGGTCGGCCACGGCGACAAGGCGGACCCCGCACGACTCACGTTCATCTGGGGCGTGATCGTCTTCGCGGCGGGACTGATCGTTCACTAGAATCAGGAACGTGATCAGACAAATCCCCGTAGGAGAGAAAGCCACCGTCCTCGCATCCCTGGTCTACATCATCGCGCTGGCATTCTACAAGCACTGGCTGCATTCCCAGTACGATGTCATGAACGGATCTCTGATCGAACGGGCCTTCGCCACCGCCGGAAAACCCTGGTACTGGTTTTTCCTGCTGACCGGATTCGCGTTCATAATCCTGCTGGTCTGCATGGGAGTGCATCTTTTCAGAAAGGACAAGTCCGTGCTGGGAAACCTTGTCGGCTTGATCTTGAACATCGTGCTGATCGTCATCCTCGTGACCGTCTTCTGAGACCCCATCTTCACCACATTCGTCGTGCTCGCGTTCGTGGCCGGCACAAGCGCCGCCGCGATGTCCTAATAAATTCAACAAAACACGTGAAAACGGATCATCACGGATATACGGTGGTTGAGACGGCTGATGGAAGGAAGGGAAGCCAATCATGAACTCAAACACATCGAATCCCGATGAAGCTAAAGAAGCCACGGACAAGAGCACGAAGAAAAATATTCCGGGATTGTGGTTACTGCTGCTGGACGTGGCCGTAGCTCTGGCGGGTTTCTGCACAGGAGTGCATTTTTTCTGGAAAGATCAGAATGAAGGCGGCGTCGTAGTCGCGGCAGCTATGTCGGCAGCCTTGGCTGTCGTTCCAGGGGAAGTGTTCGGTCCCATGCTCGGCCGTGATAAATCGAAGAAGTTCGAGGCATGTATCTTTCTCACGTCCATGCTGATGTCCTGGGATGCGGGAGCGGCAATGGCCTGCGCGAACTATGGAGGGAAGGGAACGCCCTTCTCGGGGATGGGAATGGCGTTGTGGCTGCTTTCCTTGGGCCTTGTCTACTGCGACTATGCGTATTGCGGTTTCGTCTTAAAGCATGCGAATCCATCATCAATGCATCTGATGCTTGCGCCCATACCCTTCTTCGTCGGAATGGGTCTCCCCGGTTTTCTTTATTACGTAGATGGGTCCATACATACGTTTATCTGGCTGATATGCGTGGTCATGCTCTGGATATCCGCACTGTCCTTCGCATATTACTGGCCCGATGGAAAAATCGGTTCCAATCTTGCCGGCTTCACCTCGCTGCTGGAATGGAGGTACGTGATTTCCTCGACCCTGTTCCTGAAGAACGAAATAACCGAATCGATCACATTCGACAACATCAAGGACTGGGATCCCCGCGTCAAACGATATCTTCCCGAATTCATCAGGAAAAACGACACCAAAGCCAAGGCAACGAATGCGGTGCTTGATTTAGGAGGGATCGTCCCCACTGCTGTGGCCGTATTTGGGTTCGGCCCATTGAAGGATATGAAGGGTGTGGATGGCGTCGTGTTATGGCTATGCACGTTTGTGCTGTCATTGGTGGCGGGACTGTTCGCAGCCTGGCGAAAGCGCTATTGGAACCGGCTCAGGAACTGCCAGCGAATCCTGTCAGAGAAAGCCGAGTCGACCGAAAACGTCGATAAGGTGGTACAGGCCGTTCCGTCCCATGTCATTCAGTAGTGGTCCTTCGCGGAGAGGATGCAGAGCCTGTCGTCGGCGACGGTGTAGATGATGCGGTTGGCTGAGTCGATGCGCCGCGACCATGCGCCGGACAGGCCCCATTTGAGGGGTTCGGGCTTGCCGATGCCCTCGAACGGGGTACGCTGCATATCCCGGATGAGCGTGTTGACGCGTTTAAGGGTCTTCCGGTCCTGGGATTGCCAGTACAGGTAGTCGGCCCAGGCGTCTTCGGTCCAGCAGAGCAGCATCACGCGCCCGCTTCGACAAGGTCATGGGCCATCGTCTGGCCCTGCCGGACCTGCGCCATGCCGCGCATCACCTTGTCGCTTAGATACGGGTTCTGGTAGACGCGCAGCGTCTCCATGAGCGAATCGTAGTCGTCGGCGCTCATCACGACCACGTTGTCCTCCGGGTCCGCGTTGGTCACGAGAAGGGTGTCGGCGTCCTCGTTGACCCTGCGCATGTAGGTCTTGAGATTCGCCCTGAAATTGCTGTAGGCCACGGCCTGTGTCATCACGCACCTCCTGTTTGTACAGGAAATTGTACCATGATGTCTCCCGAATGTAGGTCGGGGGCGCGGCGCGCTCCGTGTCGGTCGTAGCCTTCTTGTCGGCTGGTGCGGGGCATATGTCCCCACCTTAATAGAACATCTGTTCGAATATTGGTTCGGTTTTGTTCCGGGAAGGCGGTAGGTCATGGCTTGGAGATTCGTCACGCACGCATGCGGGCACCAGGAGCGGATCAACGTGGACGGCCCGTACGTGGTCGTCGAACAGCGCGTGAAGAACGCGGAACGGGTGTCATGCCCCGCCTGCATCGGCATCGCGTCCCGGCAGCGCAACAGGCTCGACGGGTTCTGCGAACTGTGGGGCTCGAAAGCCCAGTGCGACCGCGCGGAGCCGATACGCCGCCGCACCCTCAGCCAGGTCGACGTGCTTGCCCGCCACGCGCGTATCGAGGATCGTGACGCGTTCGCCGAACTACGCAGACAGGTGCTGCGGATGAACGACGCGGCATGGTGGATCGAACACAAAAACGACGCGGCCACCACGCTCGCCCAGGACATCGAGCTTTAGGATTGCGGAAGAGGAGACGGTCATGTACGAGGAACATGAGGACGGGTCGTTCACGCTGCACATGTGCGAATGGTACGAGCAAGGCAGAAGGCTCGTGGGCGAATATGAGACGCTGGCCGACGGATCCGGGTTCGCCGTCACCGACGAGTGGTCTACCTGCAGCAAGGTCGTCGTCAACCATCCGCTGACCCGACCGGACGGCACCGTCATGCCCGGCATCAGCCGGCTGCGACGCTTCGACTGGAAGGTCGGGCCCGACGAGGGGCTGCACGCCGACGACTATGAGATATGGGAGAGGGAACTGCGCGAACAAGCCGAACGCGACCGGTTCGACGGCGAGCTGCGATCCCTGGGAGCGTTGGGCGACGGGGAATCCATCTTCGGCCGACAGACGGGCAACGGGCCGTCGTCTCCGGATGGCGATGATGGCGTGTCTGATTCATGAACGGACGAAAGGAAGTAGCATGATGACGGGATATGCCGGGCATCCGGCATGATTGGGGGATCAATGGATGGGCAGGGGCTGCGCATGTGCAGATTCACACGCGACGGGATCCCCGAACTGGGCGAATACCTGGAATCGGTGGACGGCATCATGCGAAAGGAAGACGGACCGATCCGCCACAAGGAGAATGGTGCCGTCCGTCTCCGGTGCCCGTGCCGGGAGTCGAACCCGGTGCCACTGGGAAATTGTGAGAGGCGTGGCGTGCCGTGCACGGGCCGGGGCGCGCCCGGAGGACCGGACGCGCCGTTGTTCAGTTATTCATCACTGGGCATCGTCGGATGCGTGTTCCGCTCCGGCCGTCACCGCCTTCCTGCGGCGGCGTGCCACGGCGATGGCCACGCCGTTCCAGTCGTCGGTGGCGGACTCCACCTTGGTGTCCGAGCAGTAGTCCTTGCCGTCGATGGTGACGACGTCATCGGACTTGCTCTCGGTCTTGGCCTCGGGCTTGGAGCCGGACTCGTCGTCCGAGGTGCCGTCGCCGAATGGGGCCGACGTGTCGACCGGACATTCGGTCAACGGGGTTTGCCTGTCAGCCATGTGCAACCTCCAGAGGAATGATGATGGTGCGAACAATGTCAGAGTCGATGATGCGGCGGGTCGCGGGCCGCTGCGGGGCGCACCGTCTACAGGCCCCATCGGGAGCACGGCTCCACGGATCCACGGGTCCACGGGTCCACGGGCATGGGAAAGGCCCTCCGCCGGGAGAGGCTGGCGAAGGGCCTTTCCCATGCCCGGAACCCGTCGTCGTAACGTCTCCTTCGATCCTCACGCATACGAAAGAACCGCACCTCCGATCATCGAATCTGAATTTCTTCAGTCCAACAATCGGGGTGCGGTTCAGCTTCGGCCGAGAGGGAGGACGTCACCTTGCAGCCGGTGCAAAAGAAAAGGCCGGGCGGGGAATCAGCTCTCCCGCCCGGCCTTTCTACTGGCCTACCGTGGTCTCACTTCCTGTGCCGCGCGGTCTCGGTTTGGTTTCCGCGACGGCGGAACAGCATCAATCCCACTCCCAAGAGCGTGAACGCGGCCAACGCCACGGTGGGCGCGGATACGCCGGTCTTGGCGAGTTGGCGAATCGTCTTCACGATGGCCGGGGTCGCCGGTGGAATGTAGGAGTTGTTGAACTCGGGTCGGGTTCCGGTGACGGTGACCATGCCGGGGGTCGCGGACGGCTTGTCCCCGACGGCATCCCCCTTGGTCTTGTCGGTCGGCGTGGCGGGCATGGCGCCGGAATCCTTCGTCTTCCCGTCCGTCGGGTCGTATTCGACTTTGGCGGTCAGATTGCCTTGCAGGTCGTCGCCCACGGTGACGGTCACGTGGTGTTCCGTCCTGTCGTAGGTGACGTTCTTCTCGCCGGTGTTCCTTTCCCGAATCACGTACCGGTGTTCGCCGCAATCGTCGATGCCGTTGTTGTCACGACTGTAGGTGAGCGGTTTGAACCGGATGTCACCGTCCTTGTCGTTCCGTTCGGTGTCGATGGGATTGCCGTCCTTGTCCACGAGTTCGAACTCGAATTCGTCGGCCTTCAGCCCGCGTCCGGTCAGGTTCTTCCTGGCCGCGAGTTCGACCACGACGTTCCCCGGACGGTACGTGTTGCGGAAGAGGATGCCTTCCTCGCCGCTCTCGCCGTTGGAGTAGGAGACGGCGGCGACGAGCCGATGGGTCTTCGCGTCCTCGGTGACGGTGACGGTGACGGTGTGGACGGTCCTGTCGTAGGTGACGCCGCCCAGATTGCCGTCCTGTTCGGTCACGGTGTACGTGTACACGCCGGCCCGGTCGAACGTGAGCTTGTCGAATTCGAGGGTTCCTTCCCCTTCGCGGACGTTCGTCGCCTTGTCGGATTGCGCGTCGCGTGGAACGCGGGCGAACCGTTTGGTCTGGAGGAGGTTGCCGTCGGAATCCTTCAATTCGGCGGCGAACTCGCCATCGTTCAAATCACGTCCGGTCAGACGCTTGTCCGCCTTCACGGTCACGTCAACGGGTGTCGGCGTGTACGTGTTGTCGAATCGGACGTCCGTGGCCTGACGGTCGACAGAGGCCGAGAGCATGCCGCCTTGATCGGTGACGGTGACGGTCACGTCATAGGCTTGGGTGGAATACCCGATGGTCGGGTCACGTCCGGCCTGTTCGGTGACGGTGTACACGTAGGTTCCGGGCTTGTCGTAGTCCATTCGTCCGAACGAGAAACCGGTGCCGGTGTTGGCGACGGTCTTCACGCCGTCCTTCGATCCCTCGGGCATCGGCGCACCGTCATGCGAGGTGAGTGCGAACGTGAACTCGCCATCCCGTGGGATGCGGTTGGTCGCCGTATCCGCGTTGATGATGGTCTTCACGCCGCCAAGCGTGCAGCCGACGCCCTGCGGATTGTACGTGTTGTCGAATCGGATGCCGTCCGCGGTCTTGCCGTCCGAACGGGTGATGGTCTTATCGACGACCTTCAACCGTCCGGCATGGTCGACGTCCTTGACCGTGTAGGTGATGGTGGTGACGGTGCCGTCCTTGGTGACGCCGGGGACGGTGACGTCCCGTTCCGAAACGGTGTACACGTAGGTTCCGGGCAACGGGAACGACAGTTGGTCGAACCTGATGTTGCCCCGGGCGTCGTTGGTCTTCGTCTGGTCGGCTTCGGCCGTGACGCCGTCGGGCGCGGTCACGCGGTGGAGCGTGAACGTGAAATCATCGCCCTTGAGCTTATAGTGGTTGCCTTCGGACGCGGAGACGGCCTTCACCGCGGTCGGATTGTCCGTGGCGGGCTGCGCCCGGTACGTGTTCGTGAACTGGATGGCGGTCCCGCCGTCGTATTTCACGTCGGCGAGCAGCTGCCCCTCCCCATCGTCGGTGACGGTGACTGTCACATGATGTTTCGCGGCATCATATGTGACGCAGCCCCTGTCGCCGGGGGTTTCCCGGATGGTGTAGTCGTACGTTCCCGGCCGCGTGTAGGAGATGGCGTCGAACAGGACGTCGCCCCGCTGGTCGTTGGTCTTCGCCGTGCCGACCTGGCCGCCTGTCTTGTCCTCGACGCATGTGAACTCGTATTGTCCGGCCTGCAGTCGGACGCCCGTATGATCGGGGTCCGCGAGGGTCTTGCGGGCGCGGAATCGGACGCTGACCGGCTGCGCCTTGTACGTGTTCGTGAACTGGATGGCGTCGGATTGCACGCCGTCGCACGTCGTGTTGGCGGTGATGCGACGCGTGAACGTGGTCAGATCGTCCTGGACGGTGACGGTCAGGACCCACGTGCGGTCGTCGTAGGCGACGCCCGGGTTGTCGCCCCTACGTTCCCGGACCTGATACCGGTAGACGCCGTCCTTGGCGAAAGCGTTGGAGTTGATCTGGAGCGCCTGCGTCCTGTTGTCGGCGAACGTGATGGTGGAGGGCACCGCGCTGGCGGGCGCGCCGTCCAACGCGGTGACGTCCGCGACGTACCTGTCCCTGTCGGTCCAAGCGCCGTTCGGACGCCCGTCCAGCACCTTGACCGCCTTGAACGTGGCTGGAACGGCGGGTATGAGCGTGCCGCTCATGCCGTGGTCCTCGTTCGGATCCTCGTACACGGCGGACGTCATCTCGTCCAACGCGGGGAGCGGTTTCAGCGTGATGACGCCGGCGACCATGTTGCCGTGCGAATCGTTCTCTTGGTCGCTGTCGGAGTCGGTCGCCTCGCTGGCGTCCTTCGAGTTCTTGACGGTGACGGACAGGCCGTGCCAAGCGGTGCCGGTTTTCGGCGTGAACCTGAGTCTGAACCCGGAACCTGCCGGGATGGAACCGATTTCGTAGTGGCCGTTCCTGTCGGTTGTGGCGGTGCAGGGTTTGCCGTCCACACTGGTGACTGTCCTGCCGTTGCCATCCACGAGGGTGACGGTCACGTCCGCGAGAAGCCTGTCCGAATCCTGTCGGATGCCGTCATGATTGGTGTCGAACCATGCGACGCCGTTGACCTTGCGTTCCACGACCTGCGTGACCGCGTCCACCTTGTTGTCGCCGTCCGCCCACCGGTTCACGTACGAGTCCGCCGCCTTGTTGCCTGTAGGCTTGATGCTCAGGCTGAAATCGTAGCGGGCGTTGGCGGGCAGGCTTGGCGAGGTGAACGCCCATGCCACCGGCTTGCTGTAGCCGTCGGGGATGGTCACCTTGCCTGTGGTCGCATTCACCGTGGCTTCGGTCCATTGTTGGACCTGTTCGCGGGTTATCTTCGTCGCGTCCACGTTGCGCCATTTCTGGTCGGTGGTGAAGTAGACTTTGACGCCGTTCATGCTTGCGCCCGCACCCGCCTTGACGGTGAGTCCGGCCAGAGTGTAGTCGCCGTGATAGTTGGACTGGTTCAAGCCCTTGCAGGGCATGACGTCCACCGCATACGGGTCGGTCTTCTCGTCCTTGGAGAAGTTTTGCCCAGCATGTTCCTGTATCCCAACGGGCGGTTGATGTCGTTCAGCAGCGGATCGGCGCGGGTCGCCAACGAGGACGCGCGCGTGCGGGACACGCGAACCGTCATGTCGGCTATCTGCGCTTTTGGAGCCAATGGGGGAGCCATGTTGCGTTTCGACTGGATGGTCGCATGGTTCGTGAACGAATCGTTGTTCCTCACGTCATGGTCGGGGTCGGACGCGTCCCCGATGGTGGTGGAATAGTGGATGACGGTCTGCGTGCCGGAGTCGGCGCGCGCCCCGTTCACCCTGATGGTCATGGTGGTGGTGCCGTCCTTGTTTGCGACGATCGTCGGCGTGACGGGCGTGCCGCCGGTGACCGTGCCCTTGTCGGGCGTATGCTGCGAGTATTGGCCGCCGACCGTCATGGAACCGTCCACGTAGGTCAGGCCCTTGGGCAGCGTGTCGGTGATGATGTAGTCGGTCGTGTATTGTCCGCCGTCCGTGGTCGTGGACGTGTCGGCGGTGGCGGTGAGCTTCCAGTCCACCGCACGCTGTTCCTTGTCCAAATCGTAGACGGTTTTGACGTTGCCGGCCTCGTTGGTCTGCGCGACCTGTTTGGCGATGTGCGGTGTTTCGCCGGCTATGTACAGGCTGTCGCCTTTCAGGGTGTCGGCGGTGTCGCCGCCCTGATAGGAGCCGTTGTCGTCGAACGTGGCGGGACGGTACGTGTCGCCGCTGTAGGTCAGGTCGGGTTTCACGCTGTTCGCGTATTCGGGCAGTCGGGTGGCGAGATTGTCGGACCATTGCTGCCATTGCGTGTCCGGCGCGTCCGCGTTCAGGTTCGCGGTCCGGGCGAGGCTGTTGCGCGTCCAGTAGGCGGTTTCGGCGACGATGGGTGTGACCGTGCCGATTCTCGCGGTGTCGAGGATGCGGGCGGGCAGGGAGACGATCGGCGTGAATGTTCGGTTGAAGCTCGTGCCGGTCGGGTCCACCGTGTTGTGGTCTTCGAACAGCATGCCGACTATCGTGCCATGGGTTTTCGCCTCGTTGAGGGTCGGATAGTAGTCGAGGCCGCTGATTTTCGTGTCGCGCTGCTCCCTGTAGTCCTTCCAGCCGGTACCGTCTTTTTTGACGGCGTACCAGTAGGGGATTTGGTTCCTCCGTTTGGCCGCCCTCGCGCCCCACGTGAAAACGTTCATGGGGATGGTCGGCTGCGTGTCGGGATGGTCGTCCACCGGTTCGATGCTGTTCGGGTCGAGTTTGACCAGGCCCATGCCCATCACTTCGGCGTCGCCTTCGGACTGGATGGTGATGTTGTGGCCTATTTGGAGGCGTAGTTTCGACCCCTGTATGAGACTGTCGGACCCGTTGCCGTAGTCGGGTTGCGTCCAGTCGCCGCTCGTGCCCGCATCGTTCCATGATCTGTCGTTGTTCCAGCACGTGTATCGGACGCGCGTACTGTACGTGCCCGGCATGCGGACGGTCATGGCCGAACCCGCATGGTCGTCACCGGTGGAGGCCTGGTTCGAATTGTCTTCCGCCGTGGCGAGACGGTCTCCGCTGGCGCCGGTGGCCGTCAATCCCATGTCGTCCATGGTGATGTTGGCCGTCTGGTCCACGTTCCCGTAATATTGCGCGACGGTCCGGCCGTCACGGCTGGTGGGTGTGACGAACTGCAATACGTCCGTGTGGATGGCTCCGACCTGCATGGTGGAGCAGTCCGACGTCATGTAATCCGTGCTGCATTTATTATGTGTGCCATTCAGTTTATTGTGGATGGGGAAGGCGGACGTGTCGTAGCCGTCGAACGAGACGGTCACGTCCGTGCCCTGCCCGCCGGTCGTGGTCGTGATTGTCGTGTTTCCACGCGCCACACGGTCGTTCCCGTCGGCACGGTCGGCGACTCCCGGAGCCTGATACCGTAGGTCTCCCATCCAGGCGAACGTCCGCCCATACTTCGAATCTTCGTTGTCGATATGCCCGTAATCGTAGAGCAACGGCTGCCAACGGCGTTCCATCGGATGCTTCGTCCCGGCCTTCGTATCATCCGAATACTGGTTGGACAGGCGAAGCCTATAGGTGATCCTGCCGGACGGAGCCTCCAACCCCTTCAACCCCTTCGTCCGGTCGGGCCAACGCATCTCCGTGACGAGTGCGATGCCCAAACCCAAGCCGGTCACCTTGCCCTCATCCTTGTTGGGCGCGTTCGCCGCGCCCGAGGAGAAGTCGAACACGCCCCTGTCCACGTTGCCGTAGTTGACCATGCGCACGTTCAGGTTGAGTTTCGCGCTGACGGTCACATCCTTCGGCGTGTCCTCTGCCCGTTTGTGCGTGCCCGTGTTCGTCGGGTTCGAGGCGTCCCATGCGGGCCACGCCTTGACGGTCGGATGGAACCGGTAGCCGTGGGGCGCGCCCTTGACGGCGACCGACAGGCCGATGGAACCGGTGCCGGGGTTCACGGTCGGCGACTGGCTGGTCGGCTCCAACAGACGGTAGCAGGTGTACACCTGCGTGACGGTCCCGTTGATGGTTTCCGTGGTGAGTTTCGGCTCGTAGCCGGGCGTATGGTCCACCCAGCCCATCTTCTCCGCGTCGAACGTGACCTTGTCCTTCGGGTAGGGCAGTTCGAACCGGAAGCCGACGCGCGTGCGCCGATAGTAGTCCATGGTCGAGTCGGGGGTGAGCGTGTACTCGTAGTCGTAGGTCACGGTGTCGTAGGAGCGGACGATGTCGTTGGTTTCGTCCGTGTCGTCGCCGCGCTCGTTGTCCTTGTCGAACGGGGCGGTGCCGGTGATGCGGTCGGTGAGCCTGAGCCTGCTCACAGCGGCGCTGTCCGTGTCGAGCATGTCGTGGATGGTCACGTCCGGCGCGGCCTGACCCGCATCCGCCTGCGGAGCGGATTGCGCGGGCGCACCGGTGCCGGATTGTTTGTCCACGCCGGTTCCGGCCTCGTCGCCGGAACCGGCGTCGGGTTTCGTCGCGGCCTCGTCGCCGCCTGTGGTCGTCTTGTCGGGTTCGGCTTGGATTCGCGTGGACGTGCCCATGGTCGTATCGTCCGCATACGCGGCGGACACGGCCGACGCGCCTGAGCCGAACAGCGTCACGGACGCGAGTATGAGCGCGGCGACCTTTCTCAGACCGGGTTTCATCGTCTTTCGGTTCCTTTCGGGGATGTGCCGTGAATGAATACGGCTGTTCCAATGGTGTGGGGGATGGGTCCCAAGTACGGTTTGCAGGAGAGTTCCCGGCTCACGCCGTCCGACCGTCTCCGGTCGGGTGACGGTCGGACGGCGGGGATGGAGCCAGTGTCAGGCCGGCCAGCATGCTCGCGGCCGCGCAGGCCATTGCCGTCACGATCTTGTTGTTCCTCATGAGAGTGATCGATGTCGTTGCGTGGATGAGGGGACGGCGTCCCGGTCGGGACGCCGGCCCCGGGAAAAGGGCCCTCCACGCGGCGACGCGCATCGGACGGGCCCCAGTGGGTCAGGCGGCGTGGCGCGGCATGAGGGCCGCGTCCTTGTCGTCATGCGCCGACTTGCGGCGGCGGACCATCACGACGGCGGCGCCGATGCCGGCCATGAGCAGCGCGCCCACGCCGACGGGCAGGATCGCGGAACCGGTCTCGCCCAGCAGCGACCGGCGGCCGTTCCAGTCGTCGGTGTTGGACTCGACGGGCGTGTCCTCGCACAGCGTGCGATCGCCGACGGTCACCTGCCTGGGACCGTCGCCGTCGCCGGCCTCGCCGCCTGTGGACGGCTTGCCGGAGGCGTCGCCGAACGGGTCCTTGTCCACCACGGGGCATTCGACCAACGGGGTGCCGGTGACCTTGGCGCGGTCGGTGTGCCTGTCCTTGGTGAATCCGGTGAGCGTGCCGGTCACCTCGACGCTCTGGCCGGGCTTGAGGACCAGCGTGGACCAGTTGTCCGGGTACTTGAGGTCCTTCACCTCGCCGTCGCCGACGATGGTGTGGTCCTCGAGCTTCAGGTCGCTGGCCTTGAACCATGCGCCGTGCCCGTCCTCGTCCTTGCTTGTGTTGGTGATCGTGAACACGATCACGTCGCCGTCCTTCGCGCCGTCGAGCGCGTCCTTGGAGTCGTCGCGGTCGCCCTTCGGCCAGCCGCTCCTCCTGTCCCACTTCTCGAGCTTGATGCCCGGGGTCAGGTCAGGGGTGCGGGTCCACACGATGTTGCTGGTCAGGTCCTTGCCGTTCACGTGCTCGGTGAACACGTTCTCGTGGCGGTCGGTGACCTTCACGCGCGTGACCTGCACGTAGGCGCGCCAGCCCTGCTCGTGCGCGTCGTCCGCGGACACGAGGTCCAGGTACGCCTGGGTGGCCTGGATGTCCACGAGGCCGGTGGAGGGGTCGATGTTTGCGGCGAACATGTCGCCGCCGAGCCTCGAGCTGTCGAAGCCGCTGCCGGCGATTCTCTCGCCCTTCTTGGCGATGGCCTCGCCGCCCCGGTACAGGTCGCGGGCCGCGTACACGGCCCACTGGCCGGTCGCCTTGTCGTACGCCGGGTCGAGCTGGTCGGTGATGCCCCAGTTCGCGATCTTCTGGTAGGCGCGGTCCGCGGGCAGGATGCTGGAATCCAGCTGGTAGAGGAACGTGCTGTTCAAATACACGCTCTTGCCGTCGACGCTGTCGCCGCCGACCTTCACGGTCACGTCCTTCTTCGGGTTGATCTCCTTCAACGGGTTGGAGACGGTGTTGGTCTTGTCACGCTTGTCGTTGGTGACCTGCGTGGCGGTGTTCTCCACCGTGTGGCCGTCCTTGACCTTGGTGACGGTCATCGGCATGACCACCTGGTAGGTGTGGCCGAGCAGCGACTGGTCGATGCTCGGATCCTTCAACGGGTCGTAATCCTTGTCGGACTTCTCGCTGTACGCCTTCAGGTCGGCGGGCTGCGGGTCGCCCTTCACGGTCTCGCCGGTCGCGGGGATCTGGGTGTCCACGGTTTTGGCGAACGTGTAGAGCACGCCGTCCTTGTCCTGGATGTTGAACTCGCCGGTGCGGTCCCTGCCGGTCTCGTCAAGGATCTCCACGTGCTTGGCGTCGAGGGTCAGGTACTCCTGGTCGTAGTCGTCCGTCATGCCCAAGCGCCATACCTTGTAGGCGGTGTCGGTGAGCCTGGAGGCGTCGATGTTGACGCGGTAGTACACCTTGTCGCCCAGCAGCGCGGTCTTGCCGTCGATGTTGATGGTCGGGTCCTTCTGCGTGTCCTGCTTGGAGGGCTTGATGACCGGCGGCTCGTTCTCGACCTTGTTGGACGGGGTGACGCCGTTGTTGACGGTCAGCGCGGCCTTGTTGCCGACGGTCTTGTCGGTCGGCGCGTCCTCGTTCACCTTGGCCTCGAAGCGCAGCAGCACGCGCGGGTTGGAGCCGGCCTTCCAGTTGGCGGCAACCCAGTCCCTGGCGAACGTGGCCTCGAACGAGTGGTTGGCTTCGTCCCACTGCACCTTGTAGGCGCTCTTCGGGATGATGCCGCCGGTTCCCAGGTCGGTGATCTCCAGGGTCTGCTTGTTCGCGGTGGTGTACTCGGAATAGGTGTCGCTCAGCTTGATGGCGGTCACCGAATATGCCTGGTCCGCGGGGATCTGCGGGTCCACGCGCACGGTGTATTCCACGGTCTGGCCGGGGAACACGGTCTTGGCGTCGATGCTGGACTGGTCGCCGCCCTGGGAGGATTCGGCGATGACCTGCTTGTGGATCGGGGGCACGGTCACGCAGATCTTCGGCGTGTTGGTGTCCACCGTGCTGCCGCCGACCGTCTGGCCGCCCTTGTTGTCGAGGTCGTCGCCCTTCGGGTCCGCGCACGTGTTGAGCTCGTCGCCCTCCGCCTTGCCGTAGGATTCGAGCAGCTTCACGGTGTCGAAGTTCACGTCGAACGGGATCACGACGCTGATCTGCTTCGCGGTCTTCAGGTCCTTCTGCGCGGCCTCGTAGGAGTCCTTCGCGCTGACCGTGACCTTGGTGCCCTCGGCGGTGATGTCGAACTGGTCGGTCACGTCCTTGCCGGTCTTGTTCAGGTCGTTGACGCCGGCGTTGGCCTCGTCGGTGGTGTCCTGCTCGTAGACCTTGATGCTGGAGGTGTCCTTCAGATCGAGGATGCTATCGACGTTGGCGAAGTCGTCCGTCCACGCGATCTCGGGCACGCGGCCCAATCCTGTGGGCAGGGTGCCGGAAACGACCGCCGCCACCTCGTCGCCGAGACGGTAGTACTTGTCGTCGCCGCCCACCTTGTCGCTCTTGGCCGGATCGACGGTCAGCTGCCACTTGCCGCCGACCTTCATGGCCCACGCCTTGTTGGGGTTGGGTGTCCACACGAACACCGGCGGCTCGTTGGTCGGTCGGGTCTCGTTGTTCCACTTCTCGTACGCCTTGTTGGTCAGCTGGATCTTCCTGCCCTCGGTGGCACCCTTTTTGATGGTGCCCGTCAGGTAGAACCTGACCTTGCTCGCGCTGTTCCTGAACATCGTCTTCGCGATGTAGGCGGACTTCGCGGTGGCGGTCGCGGTCCCGGCCTTCCGGTCGATCACGATATCGAACTGGTCGGTCTCGTCCTTGCCGTCGACGAACACCTTGCCGGACTTCCAGTCGATCCACTGGTTCGAACCGGTCAGATCATCGGTGATGGAATAGGATGCCAGCGGGTTGAGCAGGTGCGCGGGGATGCTGCCGTTGACGACCACGCCCACCTGGTCGCCCACGAGGAACGTCTTCTGATCGACACCCTGCTGGTTGGTCCATTGCTTGTCCTCGGCCACGAGCGCGCCGGACTCGTCCAGCACCCACACCTTGTCCGGGGTCGGCGTGACCTTGCCCACGCCGTCGCCGTTGCCGGTCTGGCAGTCGGCCAGGCTGCCGGTGCCGTTGTCTCCGTTCCAGCACGCCACGGAACCGTCGTTGATCTTGTAGTCGCCGCCGGTGGGCTTGGCCGACTGTGGCACGTTCAGCGTGTAGAGGCCGGAATGCGGGGCGGTGGCGTGCGCCTTGACCACGCGCTTGCCATCGATGGAATCGTCGATGGAAATGTCCGCCGGCACGATGTTGCCGTTCGCGTCGGTCACGGTCACCTTGCTCACGTCGTCCTGCTCGGTGCCGCCGATCACCACGTCCCTGGTGTCGATCGTGTCGTAGATCCAGAACTTGCCGGAGGCGTTGGAATGCGCCTTGATGTGCGCGGTGTACAGCGAACCGGAGGCGATGGAGTCGTTGCCGTCCCGCACCGTGTCGCCGGCCTCGTTGGTCAGCCATTTCGACGGCGGGGTGGGGTTCTTCTCGCCGGACTCCTTGCCGTCGTTCTCTCCCTTGTGGGAGACCGCCTCGGCCATGTTGCCCTGCTTCGCCACGTCAACGTCCCACCAGCGCTTGCCCGCAGGCCACGACTCCCACGAGGCGTCCATGTCCTTGAAGGACGCGCTCACTGTGGCGCTGCCCTTGTTGGACGCGGTGAACTGCTTCGCCACCGTCTTCTCGGTGCCGTCGATGCCACGCCAGTGCAGGGTCGCGGTGCCGTTCACGTTCTCGGTCTTCGACCCGTCGCTGGACAGGGTGATCGTGTCCGAAGCGTCCTTGGTGTCGCCCGCCTGGCCCGACATCTCCGCAGCCTGCGTGCTCACGCTCAGATGATAGGTCGGCGGCTTCGGCTGGTACTTGTCCAGCACGATGATGATCAGGTTCGGCGTCGCGCCGGCCCGCGCGATGTTGTCATACGCGATCTTGTCCACGCTGGTCGACGGATCATCATCAAACGGATAAGAAGTCTTGTAGACGATGCTCCCATACTGGAAAGTTCCGGGTTTGATCTGCGAGTCCCAGGACGAGTACCACTTGCTCGCCGAATAGCCGCCGGACCCGTTGTACACCCATCTGCCGCCCTGCTGGCCGGCGACCGAGCCCCCGCCCACGACACGGCAGTCGCCGTCGCCCTCGCCCGGATGACGCTGACGGAACCCGGCCACGCACTTCGACAGCGCGCCCCGCAACGTATCGCGGATCGCCCCCGGCCCGTCGTACACGCCGTCGTTCACCACACTCACGCCGGCACGCTTGTACGCGGCCTCCACCGACGCGATGCGCGGCGAGCCGTCGGCGTTCGCGGCCGGACCGAAGCTGCCGGACGCGTCGTCCTTGTACTGCCAGAACATGCCCGCGGGAAGGCCGCCGGTCGCGCCGCCCGGACGGTTGTCTCCCGCGCCGCCCGCATACGCGGTCGACGCCACCAGGCCGCCCGTGGCCAGCGTGGCCACGGCCACCAGGCCGGCAAGCACCGTGCGTGCCGGCCCCGCCCCATGCGCGCCACGCGCGAGCGGTTCATGACTCCGCCCGGCCGACGCCCTATCATGACGAAAACCCATAAGGGTCTCCTCCCTGTGTTGATCAACAGGACGGGCCTCTCCCGCCCCTCACGGAACCCGTCCCACAGGCCGGACTCCACGACCCCCACCCGCACAGGCCGGGAAATCACACCGATATCACAGGAAAAACACAGGGAGTAAAAAAGAGATGGGAGAGGTCCTTCGCAGAAGCGAAGGACCTCTCCCATCTCCTAAGCCGTTGAATATTTATAAGCGAATTCAACAGAAACAATAATGCCTTGTTCGAACTAATCGAACAAGGCATATTATTCACGAATCAATGATGATAGTAACCGTCATCCGTGCCGGTACAGCTGTTGCCGCACCCTTGAGCTCCGCTGATTGGTCCGCTGGAGGCGGAACCCCCACCGTTGCCGCCTCCGGTCGCGGGCGGCGTGTACGTGCCTCCGCCGGTGTAGCCTCCTCCCGTGTAGCCGCCGCCGGTGTAGCCTCCACCGGTGTAGCCGGTGCCGCCGCCGTACGAGTAGCCGCCGCCATAGGACTGGGCCTGCTGCTGCGCCTGCGCCTGGGCCTCCTGTTCGGCCTGGGCCTTCTCCTCGGCCTCCCTTCTGGCCTTCGCGTCGGCGTCGGCCTTCGCCTTGGCCTTGACCGACCCGTCCACCGCGTTCACGGCCTCGCCGATCGCGTCCGCGTCCCTGTCCTTGATGGCCTGCTCCAACATGCTACGGGTCTTCTCGTCGGCGACCCTGCCCTTCGAATCGGCGAGCAGCTTCTCCGCGTCCTCGACCGTCCTGTCCAGCCTCGAGGATTCCACCGCCTTGACGGCCTTCCCGAGCGATGCGGCATGGGTCTTGTACCAGGCGGCCTGCCTGTCGAGCTTCGACGTCGCCTCGTCCAAACCGGCCTTGGAACCGGCCAAGCACCCCTCATACTCGGGAGCCGTGGTCTTCAACGCCTTGGCCAGCGCGTCCACGGTCCTCGCGTCCTTCACCTGGTCGGCGGCGACCGCCGAGGCGTCGGCGGCCTTCCCGTTGACGAGCGCGTTGTAGTCGTTCGCCGCGCCACGCACCCCGTCCGCCGCCACGGCGCAAGCCTCCCTCGCCTCGGCCAGTTCGCGCGCCGACCACACACGGCAGCCGGCCACACCGCCCACGGCGAGCAGCACCAGCACGCAACCCGCCGCCACGGGTGCCAGCCACTTCGGACGCCTGCGAACCGTCTCAGGCTCGGGCACCACGCCCACGCCGTCCGGGGACGGCACCTTGTCCTCTTCGCTCATCCTCGTTCCTTTCCCATCATCGGACCAGCCGCCGGCACCCCCTTCCGGGAGAGAGGGACGGTCCGCATGAACACATCCTGTTCCACGGCCGGCGATCCCGCCGCCCGGCATGCCATCCACCCGACAATCCGCCGATATCGGGGGAGCGGAAGGGGAAGCCGGACCGGCGGCGCTCCCCTTCAGTACACGCAAGCCACGGCAACCAGGAGCCACAGAAGGGCGGCGTACGCTGGATCCCGTCCATGCCGGCGGCGTGAGGAATCATCGGGGCCGACGGATGGCCTTGCGATAACCTTTGGATTCCGGATCCCATTCCACGGTGAATCGTTCCCTCAACAGATCCAGCACGGCATAGGCCTTGCGGCATGCATGAGGATTGACCGGACGGATCTTTCCATGAGGCGTGGCCTCGGAGGCCGCCTGATATAAGCGAATATCCTCTTCGGTCAGCAGCCCGCTGAGATCGATGTTCGCGTGCTCCGGAGCCTTTGGAATGGGGGCGGCTTCAACCTCCGCATCGATCTCTCGCATATCCGCGCACTGGGTGCGACCGAATCCGCAATAGCTGAACATGGAATCCGCATGCCTGCGAATCGTATCCTTGCCGGCCAGCTCCCTGAACGCGGATAGTCCGATTTCATCGGATCTGAATGGCAGGAAGAAATCCCGGGAGATTCTGAGTCGTAACGTACCGTCCGGCAATGGGATACGTTCGATGTGATGCCTGGTCAGAACGGCCCGAAGTAATTGCTCCGCATCGTCCACATGATCCGGATAATCCTCCGCGGACGTCATCTGACGGACCATCCACGGGACGGGGAATTCCAGGAACGGGTCAAAGGGCGTCCCTGGGCCAAAGCCTCCAGAAGCTGCCGTGGGATGGCATCATCCCGGTTCCAGACAAGGAACAGGTCATCACGGTCAAGGTTCGTGGACGAAGCCAGCTCGTCGTCGCCCACCTCGACGGATATGTCCCTGTCCTCATCCAGATAATAGGTGATGTTGATGGTTCCTCTCGGGGAAGGGGAAACGCATGGCACGATACGGCTGACAGCGGAGACCCGGGACAGGAAGGCGCGCGCGTTCCGAATGATCATCCGGGAGGGCGCGAACGTGCCGGGGCCGGCCCAGCCATCTTTCATGTCCAGGAAATCCACGATGGCCGACCCGCCGCCGTAGTCCGATTCCTGCGGGTATCTGTCGTCTGATGCCAGATCGAGTCGCGATTGGCGGGGAAGCGAGAGCGGCAGACGGTCCCTCACCTGTCTCCAGGACAGGGGCTGCCTCGTCCGAAGCGTCTCCAAGAGTTCGGCTGTTTTCATTGGTCCTCCCCAACGCCGAACGTGTCCCTTATCGGCTCGATGAGGGTGAAGAACATTCTATGCGCGATGTCATGTTCCTCCGACAGGGAATCCATCACGGAACGCAGGTCCGTGTCGATGGACGAGCGATTCGAGATCTGCATCATCAGGGCCACGCCTGCACGACTGGGATCCGCGGGGCGTCCGGCGATGCGTGTCATGTCCGCCACCTTGATGGTCGCGTCCAATCCGCAGCCGGCGAGATGCCGATTGACGTATGCCTGGACCGATTCATCACCTTTGGAAGGGAATCCTTCGTCAATCCGGTCGGGAAGGGCGATGGAAAAACCAAGAACGTCCCTGATGAAATGGGAGGAATCCCTTCCTGTGATTTCCGTCGGGAACCAGTCGTCATACCGGATGGAAACCGAATCGAAGCACGTGGCACCCACGGTCTTATTCAATGCCTGTAGAAGTATGTCTATGCCCGATTCGATGACGGGAGCGAAGGAATCCCAGTTGGAATAGTTATCCGGCTTTGTCATGTCGATGCGGAACCGGTCGACGTCCAGGTCGAAGCTGATGCCTTCCCGTTCGTTCTGCAGCTGGTAGCTGTATGGGTAATCGCCTGTGGACCAGCCGTCGTTCTTGACGATGCAGATAATCGAACTATCGGGCTGGGAATCCTTGAAACGAAGCTGATAATTCGAGAAGAAATCCTCCGGACCCTGTGAGGGCGGGTTTTCCGGTATGGACCAGGTCAGCGTGATGCTCAGCCCGTCGAGAGGAGCGTTCCTCAGTGTGTTCTCTCTCATGCCATCCTCCTATGACCCACCCTACATATATCGGGGTACCCGATTAAACATATCCCCATGCATTCCCAATGACAAGCCGTTTCCCGGCATGATACCCGTAATGGTTGCACCCGGAAACACGCATATCGGGGGTCACCAAGCCAGACTCATACGGTCTGGATATCGTCGGTTCGGCAAAGACGGAAACACGCCGCCTTCTCGGAGACATGGGTGAGCCAGTCGCCGACCAACGACAGGGCCAATTCCGTGTAGGCATTGTCGACACCGGGCATCGTACGCAGATTGAAGGTCTACCAGAATCGGCTGCGAGCATAAACATGGCCAGCGAACGCATACCACGGCACATGGAATACATCAGAAACTTGGTCGAGGCCATGCTCGACATCCTCGAAATCATCCTGAACCTGCCCGCCGCCCGGAACCACGATCTGGTGGCGCTGCTCACCATCGGCTGCCTCGTGGCGCTGTCGCTCCTGCGCGTCATGGCGGCCGCAAGAAATCTTCTTGCCCGCGTCCGTGCGCGGGGACGCCACACCCGCCACGGCCTCCGGGAAAACGGCGGCGGGCGAAGCCGCGCCGCACGCCATGCCCGCCGCGGCCGTACGCGGCTCAAGATCCGCTTCGAGGTGGAACACGAACACGAACGGGAGGAATGACCGGCGGTACGCGTCACCGGTAGTCCGGGCCGGGATTCCCGTCGCCGCGCAGCAGGGCCCGTGCGAGGAACAGGTCCGCCAGGACCGCGCCCGCCAGGTCGAACGCCTGCCAGGGCGCGAACGGCGCGCCCCACGGCTCCCGGAACGCGAGCGAACCCAACCCCGCCTGCATCGCCTCCACCGCCAACGCCAGCATGAACAGGCGGGCGCGACGCGAACCCAGGCCCTCGCGCGAGCCCTCCTCGCGGGACAGGAGCGCGCAGCACATCAGTACACCCAGCACGTACAGGGCCTCCAAGGCCACGTCCGCCAGATTCATGTCCTCGCCTTCCCCGAAAGGAGCTGCCGGCATCGGCCGCACAACCCGTCCGGCGAGCCCTTCCGCCGCGGCGCGCCGCAACGAGAACAGGATGGCAACACACGGTGCGCCCGGCACCTGCCGCACATGTCCTCGCCCTCGAGGCACCGGCACCTGCCGCATTTCGGGCACATCGGCCTGGCCTGTTCCCGGACCAGTTTCAGGCATCGGGCGCACAACCCGTCCACGGGACGGCTCGTCCGCCTCCCGCATTCCCGGCAGCGGGGCAGATCCTCCAAGTGACGGCACTGGGCGCACAACGTGTCGCCGGCACGGACCCGGCGCCTATGGCATTTCGGACAGATCACGCCCTGCTCGATCCGGCGGCGTTTCTCGGCGGCGAGCTTGAGCAGACGGATCCTCTGGGGCATGCCGGACCGGCACCACTCCACATACCCCGGATCGGCCGGGGACAGGACCCGCAACCCATGCGGACCCCCGGCCTTGCCGGCACGGACCCCGGCAGGAGCATCAACCATACGAAACCTCCCTGAACGGAAAAAGCACATGATCGCCGACGCCGACACCCACGAAGGACGCCTATATCGTCAACGGCGCCAGCGCGGCACGACCGGCGAACCGTCACGCAGACGGAACCGCTGCTCCATCACCACACGTCCCCCTTCCAGCCAGGACAAATGGCGTTTGACCGTGCCCACGCTGCACTTGCACCACGCGGCCAGCTTCCTGTACGTCGGATGCGCGTTGCGCCCCTCGGCGGGAGTCTTGCAGACGTGCGCGCAGCATGGGCACGCGCGGCACGGGAACGTCGAGCATCATCGACAGGTAGAAGTCGTGGCTGCCGTCCGACGGGCAGGCCGCCAACAGGCCCGAAGCGGAACCACGGGCCGGGAAGCCGCCCTGACGCCCGGCACGCTCAAGCGTTTCATGCGCTCTCATGGCTCTCCTCACCCACGGAACCGGCCGACTCCTCACGCCAACGGGCCTCAAGCATGTCGCGGCGCGTGGCCGCGCGGCACAGGCCGAACGTCAGCAGACAGGACGCGGCGAAAACGAAAACGACGGCGATCACGAGTATGAGGTGCATCATCGGCCCGCCCCCATTGATCGCGCGAGGATGGTGCGTTCGATGAGTCCGGAACGCTCTGACCGACACGACATGACCGATTCCTTCCTGTTTCCTGATCCGTTTGTCCGTACACGCGTGCGCCGGGCCGATAACCGTATGGCGGCCCGTCATCGCGTGCCGGAGGCGAGCGAGGCGACCATGGAGTCGATGCCCTGGAAGAGCCGGTCCATGTCCTCCGGGGACGCGGACCCGTCGTCGAGCAGCCCCGCCGCCTGTTCCGTGAGCTGTTCGAGCCGACGGTACAGGTACGGCACCTTGTACTGGTCCGCCGTGCTCCCCGCCAGCAGGCCCCGCGCGTCGGCCACGGCCCGTTCGAGCCGGCTCCTGGCCCGTGACGATTCGGCGTCGCCGACCGTCTGTCCGGCCTTCGCCACGGCCTTTTCCAGCCGTTCCGACCGTTTCGCGAGCATGTCGGCGGCCTTGGAGATGCGTTTCGCGTCCGCGTCGAGCGTTGCCGCGTCGCCTCCGGCCGTGCAGCCGGCCGGCGTGGCCGGATCGGAGGAAAGCCGTTCGAGGGAGCCCGCCATATCGGGGTCCGTGGCGCGCAGCGCGTCGAGGTCGACCGATCCCATGATCCGGTCGCGGTCCCGGCCCCATGCGGCCGATCCCGCGGACCATGCCCGGGCGGACCGCTCGCACGCCGCCGACGCGTCGGCCAGCCGTTCGCGCCGGTTCGCGGAGACCATGCCCGCAGTCAGCCCGGCCCCGACCATGAGACCCGTGACGATCACCGTCGCCACGCCCACACGCACCCCGATACGGGGCCTGGTGCGGGCCTCGGCCTCGTCCCCGTCGTCCTTCCCATGCCGGCCGGGCCACGGAAAACGCCGCTTCCCACCAGGCCGCCCGTCGTCCAACCCGGGCATGACCTCGTCGAACCAGTCCTCCTGGCCGTGCGCGCCCATGGTCACAACCCCAGCGGCAGGACCGCGGTCAACGCCTGCCGCTGCTGTCCGCGCAGGCCGGACAGGCGCAGATGGTACTTGCCGACGCGCACGCGCAGGTCGCGTTCGAACACGGCCAGCATGTCGCGGTCCGGGGCGAACAGGGTGATGAACCCCTGATGGTCGGTGTCGGGCCAGTTCGCGTCCTGCTCCGCCTCTCGCTGCCGCTGCTCGCGGCGCTCACGGCGTTCGTCGCGCGACAGTTTCCGCTGGTTCTGCAACGTGTCGCGCTGCAGGATGCTGGACTCGCGGTCACGCAGGTCCTTCTCGCTTTTCTCCATGCTCATGGGCCTCCAGATATGGGTCAGGGCGATCATCCTGCCGCCCTGCAGGATGTCGCGCGTCCAGCCCGCCGGCACGGGCCGGTCGGGCCACTGGGTCACCCACCAGGTGCGCGCCACGCACGATTCCAGGGTCACGCTCTCCCCGTCGAGGCTCTCCTCGCACCAGCCCAGCGTCGGCTCGTCGCGGGTGACCGGAGGACGGTCCGCGTTGCCGGCCGGATCCGAAACCGACCGGATCAGCGTGCGCAGGTCGTCCAGTCCGCACCAGCGCACCGAACCGGGACGCGCCCCGCATTCGACCAGGGCCGGGGCGACGGTCATCTTCACCAGGTCGCCCAACGCGACCCCGACCCGATCGCGTTCCGTGAGCCGGCCCCGGGCGCGGTCCACGCCCTTGAGCCGGTCCACGTCGCAGGTCACGGACACGTAGCTCACGTTCGCCAACGGGGTCATGACCTCCGGCAGGGCCCACAATTCCGCCATGTCGCGGCGCATCCACTCCGGCGACCCGCCATCGTCGGGCAGATCCGGCGCGGGCGCGGCTCCCGGCAGCAGGAGCGCGGTCTCCTTGAGCTCGACCACTCCCGGCGTGTCCGCCAGACGGGCGGTCAGATCGTTCAAGGCGGCCGCGCGCGACGATTTCGACGCATCCGTGCTCAACGTCCACTCCTCGACCTTCAACGCGAGCACCGCGGTCGCCCGCCGGCGTTCCGGGTCGAACAGGTAGCAGGCGCCATGGAACGGGGTTCCGACCACCTCCACGCCGGACCCCTCGACCACCTGGGCCCGGGACCCGACCTGGCCCCACACGCCCAGCACGCCCGCCGGCCGGCCCGAGGCGAGCGGGCTCGCCGACCATCGGGTCGACCCGTCGCGCACACGCCGCCGCCACGCCAGCCATACGTACGTCCACGCCATCAGGCTCAACCCCTCGTAACGGATCAGCCCGTACGCCATGACCACGCCGCCCGCGAGCATCAACGGCAGCACCATGCCCGCCGCCGCGCCGCCCACGACCATGACCAGGCCGGCCAGGCCCACGCCGATCTGCGGCCATGTCCACCCGAACAAGACGTTCGTGGCCGACAGGCGGCTGAACGCCGCCGTGGGCACCCTCGCCCCGTCGTCCCTGCCGTCAGCATCCACCATCAGCAACCTCCGATCAAACAAGAAAAAAGGGCCGGGCGCGATCCCCGCCCATACGGGGACGCCACCCGGCACCTCATCGATAAGTCAGGCCAGGACCGGGCCCGACGGCGACTGTGGCGAGACCGGGGGCGCCGGCACCGCGTCCGGTCCGGGCATCCCGGGAAGCCCCGGATCGCCCGGAGACCCCGGAGCGCCGGACGATCCGGTCCGGCCCTCGCCGCCGGCACCGCCCAGGCCGCCCTCGCCGCCGATCCCGTCGGCACCGTCCGAACCGTCAAGGCCCGCGACGCCCCGGCCACCGTCCCCTCCCTCGCCGCCGGGCGCGGTTCCGGCGGACGACGCGCCATCGGGCGACGGAATGGCCGAGCCATCCGGGCCCGGGGGAGCGGAGACCGGCGGCTCGTACCCGTCGTCCTTCGACGGGTCGGCGGCATGGGCGCCGGAATCCCGGGCCCCGCCGCCATCATCCTTGTCCTTGCCGTCGGCCTTGGAGCCGGCGAGCATTTTTCCGGCCTGTTCGCCGACCTGCCCCCATTGGCCGGTCAGGGCGGCCAGGCCGCCCTGCGCCATGCCGGGCAACTGCACGCCCGCCGCCGCGGCCCCGCCGGTCGCCACCCCGGCGGCCGCGGTCACGACCTGCCGGGTCAGCTGGGCCGCGGTCACCAGCGCGTTCCGGCCCGCCTGGCTCGCGGCCTGCTGCATGCCCATGCTCCGGTCGTCGCCCAGGAACTGCACGACCGGCATGATCATCTTCGGCGAATAGCAGGCCATGTAGATCGCGGCGATGCCGACCAGCAGATCCCAGAAACTGCCCTCGCCCACGCCCGACGTGGTCTGCGAGGTCATCAGCGCCGACCCGACCGTGATCACCAGCGCGGCCAACGGCTTGGCCAGCATCACGCCCACCACGGCCGAAAGCCAGCGGCGCATCGCCGGCCGGGTCGCCTTCCAGCCGGCGCTCATCACCGGCAAGGGGGCGACCGCGGCCAGCAGCACCAGGCACAGGGTGCGGGCCGCGAGCATGCAGCACAGGAGGAACACGCCCACGAACAACACCAGATAGACGAGCAGCATCGTCAGCGAATGCAGGACGGACGCCTGCTCCAGGATCTTCTTGAACATGGCCGACACCATCGACTCCATGCCCCGGCCCTTGGTCGTGTCCGCGCCCACCGCGAGGATCCTCGCGGACAGGAGGCTCACGATCCCCTCGCACGTGATCATCACGCTCACGCAGATCGCGGTCAACGGCCAGGCGAGCACCGCCATCGCGAACGACTTGACCGACTCCGCCGGGCTGGCCTTCACGGCCGCATGCACCGCGCCCACCGCGCATATGAGCATGTTCACGAACCCCATCACCCAGCCGATCCTGTTCGCGGCCGTGATCGCCACGTTCCACTCCGCGTACGACACGGACCCGGCGGTCGACGAGAACGCGCCCACCATCATGCCCTGCAACGCCTTGCCCATCGGATCCAGCATCCACGGGAACAGCTTCTGCAGCACCGCCTCGACGACATCGCCCACGACAGCCTCCCAACAACGGAAAAACAGCAAAGAAAGGAAAGGGCCCGCCCCGACGGCGGGACGGGCCCGGAGGAAAAGGGGACGGGCCCCGAGGTCAGAACAGGGCCTGCGTGGACGCGAACTTGACGATCGCCATGGCCGAGCCGAGCAGCATCATGCCCAGCGCGATCCACACGAACACGATGCCGCTGTACTGCTGCATCGTGCTGTTGTGGATCGCCTTGGACACGACCCAGGAGAACGCGGCGATGATCCACGCGGCCGTCGCCACGAAGATGCCCAAAGCCCACAGGCCGCCCACGATGTTCGACACCAGGCTCATGAACGGGAAGAACGTCCAGTTCGGGGACACGGAGAACCCGGACAGGTCGTTGTCGGTCAACGCCAGCACGATATCGGACGCGGTGGCGGCGATTGGATGAATAATGGTCATGATTCACCCTCCTTTCCCCACCGCCACCGGGCCCGTACGACGCCCGACGCCGATAACGGGCCGGACGGCTCAGCCGAACAGGGACGACCATAGGTCGCCCGCCGCCTGGCCCGTCTTCTCGAACACGTTGCCCTTCCCGTCGCCGCCGGACAGCCAGTCCCAGGCCCCGGACGCGGCGTCCCCGGCCTTCTGGAACACGTTGCCCTTCCCGTCGCCGCCGGACAGCCACTGCCACGCCTTCTTGCCCGTCGACAGGGCCTTGTCGATCGCGTCGCCCGCGGCCTTGCCCACACGGTTCGCGATGTCCTCGCCCAACTGCCGGACCACGCCGCCCAGATCGTCCGACTTCTTCGCCTCGTCGTTCTTCACGCCCTTCCAGTCGGGATGACCGTTCGCGGACTGGTACGAGTCGTTCACGGCCAGCCCGTCCGTGCCGAACGCGCCCGCGCCCCACGCGAACCCGCTCGTCGCCGCGCCGATCGTCAACGGGATCATCAACGCGCACAGCAGACGCTTCCACGAGAAGGCGCGCTCCATCATGTTGTTCGTGATCAGGCCCGGCAGCAGGGTCAGCACGCCGACGATCACCATCGCGACCGCCGCGTACAGGCACACCGCTATCACGCCTCCCGCCAGGTCACGGAACCCCGCCACATCCCACGCGGGATCGGGGAACAGGTTGATCAGCGAATCATCGGCCAACACCATCCCGGACATCACAGCCTCCCTCATCACAAGCCTCCACGGCCCGAAAGCACGGGCCCGCGCATCCACCACGCGCCGGCACGGCCCACGGCCGATAACGGGCCGGAAAGAAAGGGAAGGCCCCACGCCCGGGGGAGGGGCGTGGGGCCGTGAAGGAAAGCGGCCCGCCGGCGCACGGGAATAAGGAGAAGAAAAATCATGCGCCGGCCGGCCCGGGAACGCCATGAGACGACCGCTCCCGGAAAAACCACCTGAACGGACGCCGATAATCTCAGTACCAGCCCTTGGCCCTGCGTTCCGCGTACGCGGCGCACGGCGTCCCGTACCTGTCATGGATGTATTTCAGGCCCCAGTCGATCTGCGTGGCCGCGTTCGTCCGCCAGTCCTGGCCGGCCGAGGCCATCTTCTCCGCCGGCAGCGACTGGGGGATGCCGTACGCGCCGCTGTCCGGGTTGGTGGCGTCCCACCGCCAGCCCGACTCCTCGGTGAAGATCGTGTCCAGACACTCGAACTGGGAACCGTCATCCCAGCCCATGTCCTTCATCTTGCGCTTCGCGATCCTCTTCGCCTCCTCCACGCTCGCCTTCTCGCCGTCCTGGTCGCCCGCCGAGCACGTCGCCGTCGACGAGGAACCCCCGCCGGCCCCGTGGATCGGATCCTTGGGCAGGATGAAGTTCGCGCCGCCCGCGATGGGCAGCTCGCGCGACGTGTACACCGGGCCATGCGCGTTCATCTCGCTGATCGTGAACGTGCCCTTCGACGCGTCCACCGACTCGACCACGGCCACATGCCCGGCCGCCGGATCAGCGCCCTGCACGCCGGGCGGGAAGCTCACGATCGCGCCTGGCACCGGGGCCGTCCGCGTCACCCTGTAACCCTCCGCGGCCGCGGATGAGGCCCACATGCCGCCATCGCCCCAATACTGGCCCACATGCTTCCACCCCAGACGGTAGGCGCGCAGGCACGCGCCCCACGTGCACTGGCCCTGCGGATACGAGACGCACGTATTGCCCGGACCGGCCAGGCCGCCGAACCATGCGGCCTTCGCCTGCTCCGCGCCCATCCCGTCCCAACCGGAATCCGACGTGCCGCCCGACACCGCCTGCGAGCCCTGCGAGGCCGGCGCACGGTACACGCGCGTGTACCGCGCGTTCAACGTGGACGTCACGCCGATCTCGTCACCGGTCTGGTCGCCGGGCGTCCTGCCCTCGATCCCGTGCCTCTCGTCCCAATGCGCGCCCACGAACTCGCCATCACCCATGTAGATCTCCGTATGCCCGTCGGCCCACACGACGTCGCCCGCCTGCAGGGACGCCACATCCCTGAAATCCGACCGTTCGAAACCGGCCGCCTTCAACACCGAATCCATGCCGTCAGTGTTGAACGGGCTCGAACCCACGTCGAATCCCGCATGGTGCAGCGCCGCCCACACGAACGACGAACAGTCGTAATCCGGGTCGCCCCCGCGGTTGGGCTGCGAATACCCATGTTTATCGTCCTTCGCGACCGACACCGCCCAATCCACCCACGACGAGGAGCCCGTCACGCAACGCGTCCCCAGGCCGTAATCCGACTGCAGGATCGCGACCACCAGGATCACCAGGCACAACAACACGACCACGACCGTGAGCAGCGGGGCCGCGACCACCATGCCGGCCACCACGAACGCCTTGCCCGACGACCCCCGCTTCCCCTCGCCACCAGCCATGCAAGCCTCCCAACACACGACACGCAATCCGGCCATCCACGCCGCCGCCGGCCCGAATCCCGCCGATATCGGGCCAAAGAAGGGATATTGGGGATAATGGGACCATGTACATGCCCCAGCTGACCGAAATCGTCCGAACCGTCAGGAAAGACCATGCGGCTCATATCAAAGGAGATAGCCGACTACTGCAGACGGACCAACCAGTCCACACGATGGACGGAACATGCGCCATCCGGGGAAACGGAGAACAGATTGCCCCGCAACATCATCGAAGTGCAGCGTTACAGCCATCTGGACTGAAGACGATCGAGCGCGCCATCCACCGCCCGCCGGGCGACGGCATGACCCAAACCCGCGATGGCCGCTGCAAGCTCGGCCTCGGTCCGGGGCGGATGCGATACAAGCTCGCGCACCCCGGAATCCAATGTCGAATCAAGGGCCTCCCACGCGGCCGGCACGCAATGCTCCCTGAGCCCGTCCGAGAAATCAAACGCGCGCGACAATACCAGCAGATCATGATCCGTCAACGGTTCATCGAAAACACCCCACGTCGACGGGGCGGAACGAGCCGATTCTTCCACGCCCACGCATACGCGGAAAACACCTCCGACATCATTGTCGTCGGCCGGACCGCCATGAGCCGAACCCGTCATCGCACGCCTCCTCCTGATCATTGTCATGGTTGTCACTCAAGCCATGCGACGCATGCCATCGATATGCGGACAAAACAGGGCGGCTCATCTAACCGAGACGTAATCCCGGAAGGAAGACAACGCCCGGGCGAGGGTCAGGGCGGCATCGGCGTCCATACGCGACAGCCTCCAACGCCACCAGCAGGCGGCCTCCAACGGCAACGCGACCTGACGCAGGACCAAGCCCAACAGGATGAGATCGCCACCTACCAGAATCTCGATCGTCGACTGGATCACAATGGCCGCGACGGACCGTGCCCCCATACGTCCTTGACCCGTCGCCTATTTTGTGTCACAATATTACCGTGAACATATTCCCCTCGGCGCTCAAGCACGGCATCGAACCGGATGACGCCATGTACGTGGTGGAGCATCCGCTTCGCGACATCGTGCTGCGTGAGGACCCCCTCAAGGTCCTGTATCTGGGTATATCACCGGACGGCCTTCCCTGGAGGTGGTGGTGGCCGACACATCGAGGGGGCCGGCGCTCATCCATGCGATGCGCATGAGGACCCAATACGTGAAACTGCTGGAAGGAGGCAGGCAATGGACATGAACTACGACATCCTCTCCTACGACGAACTGCCGGCCGACGAGGCCGCGATGCTCAAGGCCGATGCCGAGGAGGCCGAGAGGGGCTACACCGACGAGCAGCTATCCGAGGCGCTGAAGAGAACCCCCGGCCGTCCCCTAGCCGTGGGCAGCACCCCTGCCTCCAACGTGATCCGCGTCCGTCTGGACGACGAACGCGACGCGAAGCTGGAACGGTACATGCGCAAACACCACATGAGCCGCAGCAATGCGGTGCGCACGCTCCTAGACAAGGCGCTGGCCGAGATCTGATTCTCCGCCCGAAAACAGGCCCTCCGTCCCGCGGCGGAGGGCCTGCTGTTTTTTCAACTTACGTTATACGGCCGATGTCCGTGTTTCTCGGCGTCCCGCGCACGAAGCGGCAGCCGCTCGTAGATGAGCGCGACGGCCGCAGCCGGGACCCGTCGAGCACGTCGCCGGACCAGGCCCTACGCGGGGACGTGAACCTCATAGCCAATCGGGCTCCATGCCGATAAGGTCCCGGGCGGTCTGCGGCACCGGCCTGTCGAGGGCCTTGAGAAACTCGTCGAACGCCTTGGACGGCAGACGCGTGACGGTCTCCTCCTCGATACCGCGGTAAGCCGGTTCCATCGTGATTTCTCCCATATCCCGATTGTACGTCGTGAAGTACATGCCGGTGACGGACGGGACGAATGATAAAAGGCCTTTCGTTGGACGGCGTGCGCATCCGATACACAGGCCGGACCCCCGATAACGGGAAAGATTGGTCACGCCGCGCGGAACGCTCGTGCCAGTCTGGTCGCGTTCTCCAGGCTCACCTTCGACATGTCCCCATTCTTGAGCCACGCGTTCACGTTCCCGACATTCAGTCCGAGTTCACGGCAGATTGGCGCGACAGGCACACCCCTCTCCCGTTTCGCGCGAAGACAGGCATCCCTTCTGATGGATTTCGAGCGGGCAAGAGTCTCCGGCCTGTGCCAGTCGGCATAGAAGGAGTTCAACACCTTCCGGTACCTGTCACCGGTGGAAGGGTCGTAGCCGTGCTCCAACGCATAGTCTTGGGGGGCGAGTTCCCCTAGAGAATCGGCCGCATGCTCATATTCACCCCTCAGCTCGGAATCGTCGGTCATGGCCATCAGCTCGGGAAAACGGTCCGACTGCAGAGCGTACAGCAACAAAGGCTCGCGCAGCCGTCCTTCACTATGGCACGCCATGGCGCACAGACGAGGAAAATCGAATCTCGACAATCCGGAAAGGTGCAACAGGTATCTGCGCGACCACGGCTCGAAGTTGGGGCGTCTCACGAATGATCTCCAATCATAGGGACGGATGAGGGAAATCGAGTTCTGACGGTGGCTGGTCATCGGATGAGAAGGAGGGAAATCCGAAAGTCGTACTCGTATCGAAAGAAAAGGGGTCGCGACCATCCAAAACTGCTATTCGTTGGTTGAGCAGGTTCCATTGAGCCTCTGTGATATTGATACGAACCTCGGTAATGTCCAGAAGGATGCTGTTCAAGGTGCTGCGGTTGATGGACCCATTGGACCACATATTTTCAAGGTCCCTTCGATCCTTGTCGCCTCTCCACGAAAGGAGTTTCGTTATGGCGAGATCCTCGTTTCCCAAGGTATATACGTCAAGTACCGAACCATCAAATTCCACGGGACGTATCCTGTCGTGCCAGTGAGTCGGGTACATATACCGGAAAGTGTCCACATGAGAGTTCATGTCATAGGCGGACATCAAATCGACGACTTCGTCGGGCACGGACAGCACATCGATGTCGGTGGTTACACGGGAAGGGATGAGTCCTCGAATCGATAAAGCACTGCCTCCTGAGATTACGAGTTCGAACCTGCGCGCGCCGCCGAAACGGAAATCAAGGTCTTCATCGAGAAGTCTCAGACGGGATAGTATCCCCTCTTTCCCAAAAGAAGAATCCATGATCCACCTCCTTATTATATAAAACCATTTTCTTATTATATAAAACCATTTTCTTATTATATAAAACCATTTTCTTATTATATAAAACCATTTTCTTATTATATAAAATCGGCTGACATTGATGAAGATGATCAAGGCACAGGAGCCGGATGCGGAAACCGGACATCGAGGTTCCTGAACGGCGAATCTGAAATGGGAAAAGAATCGGCCGGCGGCTCGCGGCGTGCGGGTGCCGGATGGGAAGGGGCCGAAAGACGGCCCCGCCCATCAAGGAGGACCATCATGGCCGACAATCCCCGCAGCACCACGCCAGCCTGGCAGGACCCGCATCTCAAGGACCGTGGCGACTACACCGAACAGGACATCCAAAACATCCGGGGGAAGGGCGGCATCCTGCCCGACTTCACGCTCGACGAGGCCGAGGAGACCTACCTGTTCGCGCGGGTCGCCCAGGCCCTCTCGAAGACCCTCACGCGGCAGGGCCTGACCGTCGGGCACGAGGCGAAGGCCGCCGCCGAACCCATGGGATTCCGGCTCGACGAACACGCCATCGCGATCGACACCCGCCGTCCATGGAAGGACATCGCGCTCGACCTCGCGCACGCCCTCGGCGCCATCCAGGTCGCACGCGACGCGCTCGACCCGGAGGACCAGCCACGAGGCGCCGCGGAATGGAACAGGTACAAGGACAAGGGCCGCATGGTGGGAGACCAGCTGCTCGCCTCCATCGGACTCCTGAACTCCCACTGGCATGAGAACCGGGGCGTCATCCGCGCCCATGCGCTCCAGGCCCGCGTCATGGCCGAGCCCGACCTGCACGCACCCATCGGCGTCCACGACTGGAACGCCGCTTGGATCACCGGGGAAATCGCCGCCAGAAACCCCGACCCCGCCCGGCCGTTCGCCGTCCAACCCATCCGCATCCCCGCCACCAAGCCGGAGGACATCCACCTCGCTCTGTCCGACGACCCCGCGAACCCGTTGCAGGTCACGGACCATCCGATCATCACGCCGCACGACGACCTCGTGGAGACCACGGGCCGGCACCTGATCCTCGGCGCGGGCATGCCGACCATGCTCATCGTCGACATGGACCGCAGCGACGCCGCCGGCCTCGATCTGGTCCGCCGGGCCGCCACCCGCGAGAGCACGTTCCAGGGGAGTGTGAGCGAATGCATCCGCCAGGCGCAGGCGACGGGCCCCGGCTACGATCCCGCACCCGACGAGGGGCCGATCGGGCTATGGCCCGCCGCGAACATGTTCCCCGACCCCGCCGTACTGCCCGGCGCGATGCCCATGGAAACGCCGGACCGTCCCGGACCCGCGCAGGATGCGGGCATGGACGGTCCAGCCGTAAACGCATGAACCCGTATGGTCACGCACGGCCCGGCTAGCCGGCCGGCTGCGCGTTCCGGGCGGCGATGCCGGCCATCAGCGTCGAAACCTGGCCAAGCAGCAACGCCAGCGCGGCCATGTCGCCCGCATCGCCGTCCGCGTCCAGCCCGGCGGGAGCGGGAGGCAGCGAGGCGATCGCGAGCGACGGGTCCGCGGACAGCAGATAGGCGGCGGTGCGTTCCGCGGCCTCCCTCTGATGCTCCGGCACGGCACGCAGGTAATGCCGCAACGTGGTCTCCTCCCTCACGTGTCCGAGGGCGTCCATCGTCTCCTTGAGACTGCTGCCATCGAGCATGAGACGGGTGGCGTGGGTCACGCGCAGAGTGCGGAACTGCAGGTCGGGACGGCCCGCCGCCTTGCGGGCCTTCATGAAGTGGTTGCGCAGAGTGTTCTGACACAGGATCTCGCCGCGCTTGGCCTGGAAGAACATGTGGTTCGACTGGTCCGGACGATCCTCGAGATGCATGCGAATCAACGGAATCAGCATGTCGGGGATGGGCACCGTACGCCGGGACCCCTTCGTCTTCAACCTGCCGATCCGGGAAGGCCCCAGATCATCCGCGCCATGGCTGACGCTGCGACGGATCATCAGCACCTTGTTCTCCAAGTCGAAGTCCGTGTCCATCAGACCGCAGACCTCGCCGATGCGCATGCCGCCCGCACAGGCCGCGAGATACACCGACAGCCGCGTATAGCCCGGCATCGCAATATATATATGGTACAGTTCGTCGGGCGTGACCGGCGGAATATCCGACGACCCGGCCTCCGGCTCGGGCGGGATCGGCAGCGTGAACGGGTTCTCCGCCAACAGGGGAGCGCCCTTGGAGCCCGGCGCACACGCCTCCCGCAACAGCATCTTCAACCGGATGCATTCCGAGCGGAACTGCCATTCCCCGTTCGGATGCGGCCCGTAATACCATTCGGTCACCAGCTCCTCGGTCAACTCGGCCAGTTTCACGTCGCCGAACGCCTCCTTGAGATGCTTGATGTCATTGCGCAGGTTACGCAACGTCGAGCCCGCGATCTCGGCGCCGTCCTTCCTGCGATGCCGGCGCACATACCCGTCGGCGAACACGCCGAACGTCAGCTTCGGCGTCAACGTGTTCCCGTCCCGGTCCCGTGGAGGAATCCACGTCATCATCCCACGACGGTGCAGATCGACGATCGACCTCTCGGTCTCGAGCCAATCCTCGGCATCGCCCCGCCTGCCCGGCGCGAAACGTTTCGACACACGCTGACCATTGATCGGCGAGATATAACGAGCCTCGATGCTCGTGACATCCCCTGTCGAACCCTTGCGTTCGAGAATGCACCCAAAACGCCTGCGGCGCAAGGGCCTCTTTGTCTCTTCAACCATCTTCGGCCTCCTTCAGCCAATAAAAAACCGTCTTCGCGCAGCGCACACCCTAAAGAACACGGTCACCTTGGTAAACCCTGCATCTATGTGGACACTCCGCGAAAACGGAAACTCCATTCTCCCACACGCCGATATTTGACAGGCCGCGTCCGCAGCCGCTACTCTTGACTGCCGTACAAAACGGGAACGGTTCAGCGTGCGGGCAAAACTCGCAGAGAAACCGCGAACAGGATGTACAGGAGGGTAAACTGAGTCAGAAGCGATTCCTGACAAGGAATTGCCCTCAGCTCGGCAGGGTATGCGAAGGTGGTGGGTTCGAGTCCCACCGAGGGCACTTTAGTTAGGAGTTCGCTGAAATTATTACGAACCCCACTGTTGGGTAATTCAAGAAAGAGGTTGGCATGGCTGCAAGGAAGAAGTCCGAAGAACCGAGTATCAACGTCGATGAGGTGCTGACCGACGAAGAGCTCAAGGCCGTGGCCGATGAAAGCGAATCTGCTGAGCGCAAGGTCAAGTCCGAGGACGGTCCGCGTACCGTTGTCGTGGCCGAAGACGAAGCCGTGAACCGCATGGATCTGGTCGCCATGCTGGAAGACAACGGTTATGAGGTCGTTGGTCAGGCCGCCAACGGCGAGGAAGCCGTGGAACTAGCCCGCAAGTACCGCCCCGATGTGGTGTGCATGGATGTCAAGATGCCGCGTATGGACGGCATCGCCGCTGCCGGCATTATCTGCGATGAGAACATCGCCCCCGTCGTCATGCTCACCGCATTCTCCCAGACCGATCTGGTGAAGAAGGCCACCGGTGCCGGCGCCATGGCATACGTCACCAAGCCGTACGAGGAATCCAAGCTGCTGCCGACCCTCGAGGTGGCCATGGGCCGTTTCGCCGAGATCAACGATTTGCTGGACAACGTGGAGCGCAGCGAACGCAAGCTCAAGGAAACCACCGACCAGCTCAAGGAAACCGAAGAAAAGCTCAAGAAGGCTGAAGACACGCTTGAGGAGCGCAAGCTCGTCGACCGCGCCAAGGGTCTGCTGATGGACAAGGCGGACTTCTCTGAGCAGGGTGCCTTCCGTTGGATTCAGAAGACCTCCATGGACCAGCGCATCCCCAAGAAGCGCCTGGCTCAGGCCATCATCGCCAAGTACGGCGATCCGAAGCCTTCTGATTCGGGCGAACGCTGATTATCGGCGTCGCCGTGCTGAGTCGTAAAGTAACACAAACACACTATGGGAGAGGCCAGCGTGACCGTACCCACCAATGAAACATTGCTGGTGGTGGACGGCCACTCGCTGGCCTTCCGTGCATTTTTCGCCCTGCCGGTCGACAACTTCAGCACCTCCAGCGGCCAAGCCACCAACGCCGTCTGGGGTTTTGCCACCATGCTCGCGCAGGTGATCGATGCGGAGAAGCCCGACCATCTGGGCGTCGCCTTCGATGTGAAGGGCGGCACATTCCGCAATGAGATGCTTCCGCAATACAAAGGCACCCGTGAGGCGGCTCCCGAAGAGCTGCTCACCCAGCTGCCATTGATTCAACGCATGCTCACGGCCCTCGGCGTCACCTACATCGAGAAGCCGGGATTCGAAGGCGACGATGTGATCGCCACCCTCGCCACCATGGGAGATAAGGCCGGCTACCACACACTGGTATTGTCCGGAGACCGAGACGCCTTCCAGCTGGTGGATGACAACGTCACCGTGTTGTACCCGGGCCATCACTTCAAAGACCTGAAGCATATGACGCCGCAGTCCATCGTCGACAAATACAAAGTCACTCCCGCACAATATCCGGATCTGGCGGCACTCCGAGGCGAAACCGCCGACAATATTCCCGGTGTGCCCGGCGTAGGCGACGGCTTTGCGGCCAAGTGGATCAACCAATTCGGTTCCCTCGACGGCATTTGCGAGCACGCCGATGAAATCGGCGGCAAAAAAGGCGAATCGCTGAGGGCCAATATCGACCAGGTCAAGCTCAATCGCAAAGTCAACGCACTGGTACGAGACGTCGATCTAGGCGTCGATATCGAGGATCTGACATTCGGCACCGTGGACGTGGCACAAATCGACGCCCTGTTCAAGGAGCTTGAATTCGGACCGCGTACCAAGAGTCGTGTACTGAAAACCTTCAATACCGGGGCCAAGGTTTCCAACACATCCGGAGCCGGCGAGTCTACGAATAATGAACAGGACAAGCAGGATAGCAACCTCGATCTGAACCTGCCGGAACCCACGAGCATCACTGCTCCGGAGCAGTTCGACGAATGGGTCAAGGCCCATCGCGCCGAGGTCAAAGTTCCCGGTGAAATCGCCGATTTCACGGTTTCCGACTATGGCGATGGATCGCAGCGGCATACCGTCTGCGGCGACGCGGTCGGCCACGCTTGGACCGTGGCCGCATGGGGCGACGAAAGGCCGGGGCGTGCCACGGCACAAGCCATTGCCGTTGCCACGGCAACATCAGCGGCCATAGTGCCCCTTCCAATCACCGATACCCTGCGAGCACAGCTTGCGCGGTTCCTGAAAAGCGAACACTCCCGCACCATCGTGCATGGGTATAAAGAATTGCTGCATCTTCTGGGCGCGGTAGATCTTGACATGGACCTGCCGATGTTTGACACCAAGCTTGCCGGGTATCTGACCCAACCGGATTTCCACGCCGATAGCCTCAAGCAGGCGGCCGAGCACTTCCTCGACATCCACCTCACCGAAACCGAACAGCCTTCGCAAGGCACGTTGGACTTCGATGACGATCAGGTCGAAGAAGATCCGAACGAACATCGTCTGCGCGATTTGGCCATTATCCGCAGCCTCGCCGTCACGCTCGGGCCGATTATCGACGAGCGTGAACAATGCTGGCTGATGCGCGCGATTGAACTTCCTGTTTCCCGCGTGCTGCACGGCATGGAGCACACAGGAGCCAAAGTCGATAGCGTTCGACTCGTTTCCATGCGTGACCAGTTTGCCGCCGAGGCTCGTCAGGCGCAGGAAATGGCTTGGGAGTATGCCGGCACCGAAATCAACCTGCAAAGTCCCAAGCAGCTGCAGAAGGTGCTGTTCGAGGATATGGGTTTGAAGCCCACCAAACGCACCAAGTCCGGCTCATACACCACGAATGCGGCCGCATTGCAGGATCTGTATGTCAAATCAGTGGACAATGAGCGGGCCAACGGTTTCCTCGGGGCGTTGCTGCGCCACCGAGAGATCAACAAGCTCAAGCAGATCGTTCAAACGCTGATCGATGCCACCAATACATCAGATGAGCGCATCCACACCACTTTCGAGCAAACCGTCGCGGCCACCGGCCGATTGAGCTCCGTGGACCCGAACCTGCAGAACATCCCCAATCGGAACGCCGCCGGCCGTGAGATTCGCGGCGTGTTCGTGCCGGGGGAGGGGTACGAGGCCCTGATGAGCTGCGATTACTCACAGGTCGAGCTGCGCATCATGGCCGATCTGTCCGGTGATGAGGCGCTGATCGAAGCGTTCCGCTCCGGAGCCGACTTCCACAAATACGTGGCCTCGATGGTCTACAAGCTGCCGGTCGACCAGATCACCGGCGACCAGCGCAGCCACGTAAAAGCCATGAGCTACGGATTGGCCTATGGTCTGAGCACGTATGGTCTCACCCAGCAGCTCAAGATCGCGCCACGTGAAGCGGAAGCGTTGAAAAACCGGTATTTCGATACCTTCGGTAAGGTGCACGATTACCTTGAATCGCTGGTGGCCAATGCCCGAGAGAAGGGGTATACGGAAACCATTTTCGGACGGCGTCGCTACTTCCCGGCCCTGCACTCGACCAATCGTGTTGCGCGTGAGGCCGCCGAACGTGCGGCACTCAACGCACCGATTCAGGGATCTGCCGCCGACATCATGAAGATCGCGATGATTCGCGCCGAGCAGACCTTGGCCGAGGCCCACGTCAAGAGCTGTATCATTCTGCAGATTCACGATGAACTGGTAGTGGAAATTGCGCCGGGAGAAGGCGACCAGGTCACCGAACTGGTACGCAACGCCATGGAACACGCCGTCGACCTTGCCGTGCCGCTGGACGTATCGTGCGGCATCGGTTCCGACTGGCAGCTCGCTGCACACTGACAATTTCTAGCTCCCCTCGGGTGAGGAGGCTGAGCCGTTGAGCAAACAGTCCAGTGGATTGTTTGTAGGCGAAGGCGAGCCGATAGTCGAGCAATGAAGAGCACGAGCATGGCTTGTCCGCAATTGCAGAATGAGTCCCTTGCCGCAATAGCCCACTACAATGGGACATATGCCGAATCTCAAGCAAGTCATCGACGTTCTCGAGACCCTGTACCCATTGCGCTACGCCGAGGAATGGGATGAGCCGGGTCTCATCGTCGGCGATCTGAGCCACGACGTGCACCGCATCGTGTTCGCCGCCGACCCGACCTCCGCCATCATTGACAAGGCCATCGCTACTGGCGCGGATCTGCTCATCACCCATCACCCGTTGTTCTTCCGTTCCGTACACGAGACGAGCGGACTCGGTTTCCGGGGCGACATCGTCCGCAGGCTCTACCAGCAAGGCTGCGGGCTGTGGGTAGGGCACACCAATGCTGACGCTGCGTATCGCGGCGTGGGGCAGGCGGCGGCCGACTACTTCGGACTCATCGACCAGAAACCACTCGTGCCGATTGACGATGCCAACGCCTCTCATCCGGTCGGCTTGGGGCGTGTGGGTCGTTTGCCGAAGCCTGTTGCCCTGAAGGATTTCGCTCAGCGTGTATTCGACGAAGTGTCCGATCATGGCATGACCACCGCGCTCGGCATCCAGGTATGCGGCAATTCGGACACTTTTGTTCAGTATGTGGCCATTCTGCCTGGCTCCGGTGACTCCCTGTTCAACGAGGTGCGTGCCACCGGTGCGGACGTGTACGTAACCAGCGATTTGCGTCACCACCCGGTGACCGACGCCATCGAACAAGCCCGGTATGAAGCCCGTATGAGGGCCCAAGGCATCATGCTCGGCCATGGAATGGCGGGGGAGAGCCATGTGCGTCCCTGCTTCATCAACACCCCTCATGCTGCCATCGAATCCATGTGGTTCAACTACGCGATCGATGACGTGCCAGCCGCCATCGAACAAGCGACCGGAGCAAGGCCTGAAGTCGAGTGGTTCCACGACACGACCGATCCATGGACGCTGTCCATTACCGCGCATCGAGATTAAGACGCTATAGTGACGTGGCGAAAACGTTTTTTCCGAGGAGATGACATGTTTGGGGGAAGCAAGCAGGAACAACTGGAGCATCGGCTCGACCATAAGCTGAACGCCTCCTCGGACGGCATCGACATGGACGTGCCCGCCAAAGTGATCAGTAGCGAAACCGTTTATACCGGGCGCATCTTCCACGTGGACGACATGCGCATCGCTCTGACCGACAAGCAGGGCAAGGAACACGAGATCGGCCGCCAGGTGCTGCGTCACGCCCCCTGTGTGGTCATGCTCGTGCACGACATGTCCACCGACCGTTACCTCATCGAACGCGAATACCGTGCCGGATCGGACATGTTCGCCTACGGGCTTCCCGCCGGTCTCATGGACGAGGGCGAGGACATCATGGACGCGGCCCTGAGGGAACTGGCTGAGGAAACCGGCGTGGTGCCGGACCGTGACACCATGGGTGTTGACTTCGTGGGCGATTTCTACTCGTCCGAAGGCATGACCGACGAACTGGCCCACATCATGGTGTTGCATTTGGGCCCGTTCAGGCGGGAGCAGCGCCATTTCGACGCGGACGAGCACGTGGAATCCGCGTGGATTCCGTGGAGCGACCTTGCCGCCACGCGCATCACCTCATCCAATTCGATGATCGCCATCCAGCATGAGGCGTTACGCAGACTCATCGCCAGGAACTCCGACAAAGACAAGCCGTCGCTGTTCTCCTGACGTTCAACTCCCCGGCACATCAGTGACACAAGAAAGTGGGATACTGAAAACTATGCAGATCAGACCTGGATCAATGTATCCGCTGGGCGCCAGCTATGACGGCGCCGGTGTGAACTTCGCGCTGTACTCACAGGTTGCGCAGAAAGTCGAGCTATGCCTGTTCGACGAGCACGATGCGGAAACGCGCATCGAAATGACCGAACAGAACTCATACGTATGGCATAACTACATCCCCGGCCTCCAGCCCGGCCAACGCTACGGCTACCGCGTCTACGGTCCCTATGACCCGATGCACGGCCTCAGATGCAACCCCAACAAACTGCTGCTCGACCCGTATGCCAAGGCCATCGAAGGCAACATCGACGGCGACGAAAGCCTGTTCTCCTACTGGTTCAAAAGCCCGGACGACACCTCGGCGATGAACGACCTTGACTCGGCCGCCCACACCATGAAGTCGGCCGTCATCAATCCGTATTTCGACTGGGGCAACGACCAGCACCCCTACATCTCGTACCATGATTCGGTGATCTACGAGGCGCACGTGCGCGGCATGACCAACCTCAACATGGACGTGCCGCCGGACATCCGCGGCACCTACGCCGGCCTGGCCTACCCGAGCGTCATCGAATACCTGAAGAAGCTCGGCGTCACCGCCATCGAACTCATGCCGATCCACCAGTTCGTCAACGACTCCTTCCTGCAGGAGAAGGGCCTGTCGAACTACTGGGGCTACAACACCATCGGCTTCTTCGCGCCGCACAACGCCTACTCCTCCTCCGGGGAACGCGGCGAGCAGGTCAACGAATTCAAGTCCATGGTCAAGGCCTACCATCACGCCGGCATGGAAGTCATCCTCGACGTGGTGTACAACCACACCGCCGAAGGCAACCATATGGGCCCCACCCTGAGCTTCAAGGGCATCGACAACGCCTCCTACTACCGACTGGTGGAAGGCGACCAGCAGCACTACTTCGACACCACAGGTACCGGCAACTCGCTGCTCATGCGCTCGCCGCACGCGCTGCAGTTGATTACCGATTCGCTGCGCTACTGGGTTACCGAAATGCACGTCGACGGCTTCCGCTTCGATCTGGCCGCCACGCTGGCACGCCAGTTCCAGGAGGTCGACAAGCTGTCTGCGTTCTTCGACATCGTGGAGCAGGACCCGATCATCTCGCGCGTGAAGCTGATTGCCGAACCGTGGGATCTGGGCTCCGGCGGCTATCAGGTGGGTGGCTTCCCGTCCAGCTGGTCCGAATGGAATGGCCGCTACCGCGACACGGTGCGCGACTTCTGGCGCTCGCAGCCCTCCACGTTGCCTGAATTCGCATCACGCCTCATGGGCAGCTCCGATCTGTATCAGGTCAACGGCCGTCGACCGGTGGCGTCCGTGAACTTCATCACCGCGCATGACGGTTTCACGATGAACGACCTGGTCAGCTACAACGAAAAGCACAACGAAGCCAATGGCGAGGGCAATCGCGACGGCGAGAGCAACAATCGCTCTTGGAATTGCGGCGTTGAAGGCCCGACCAATATTCCGGACGTCAACGACTTGCGTCAGCGTCAGATGCGCAACATGTTCGCCACGTTGCTGTTCAGCCAGGGTATCCCGATGATTTGCGGTGGCGACGAAGTGGCCCGCACCCAGCAGGGCAACAACAACGCCTACTGTCAGGACAACGAGATCTCCTGGACCAACTGGCATCTTGACAAGGGACGCAAGGAACTGCTCGCCTTCGTTTCCAAACTCATTCATCTGCGTTTGGATCATCCGGTGTTGCACCGCCGTCGCTTCTTCACAGGCCGTGAGCCCGGCGACGATTCGAACATGATTCCGCAGGTCGAATGGTTCGACCACACCGGTTCGATCATGGATATGGACGACTGGCAGAACACGCATGCGTTCTCCATGATGATCTATCTGAACGGTTCGGATATTCCGGAGGTAGACTGGTACGGCAACCGGATGGTCGACAATGACTTCATCCTGATCTTCAACGCGCATTACGAGCCGATTATGTTCACCCTGCCGGATGAGCGATACGGCCGCAAATGGCAGCTGGTCGTGGATACGCACAACCCGGATGGGCCGGAACTGAGCTATGAGGCGGGCTTCATGATCACCGCCCAGTCCCGCAGCTTCCTCATGCTCATGAGCGACAAAAAGCCCAAGAAGCCCATGGGCCTATAACCAGACCGAATTTAAGCTCCCTCTGACGAGGGAGCTCCCAGTGTAGCCGGGTGAGGGAGAGACCGCAGCAAAGCCGCGAACCCCTACTCGCGCCCCTTACGCTCCTCCACGAGCCGAGCATCGACATGATTCGGCTGATCAGCACCCGTTTTGAGGTGCCGATGGCGGAATCCTGCCATATCAGCGTCGAACAGGCCGAGGACTGCATGTCGGCGCTGTTGCCAAACCTCAAGCGGCGGCGGCGTCAGGATGAGATCGATGCGGTGGAGGAGGGGAAATGAGCGATGGCATCCGACTATAAAAAGAAAAAACCCTACATCCCAGTCGGGAGTAGGGCTTTCGGTCGGGCTAGCCGGATTTGAACCGGCGACATCCTGCTCCCAAAGCAGGCGCGCTACCAAACTGCGCTATAGCCCGATGCGCCATTAAGGCACAATGAATCATTGTAAACGACGCTGGATACATTGCGTGTCGAGCATGTGAATTCAAAAAGGTTCTGGATTCTCTTGATAGCATATGAGCGACATCTTTATCCAATGATGCTCTACAACGACTGGGTTTGGATCTGCATCTGCTATTTCAGTTTAATTCAGTAACAACATTCATGAGGGTGTTGCAAGTCGTCACGTATTTTGGCATGATAAGCAGTGCTTTAGCCCGCAAGGGCGAGGCTCCAAGTCGCCGGGGGTATTCCCCGGCATTCCTTTTCCTCCAACGTTGTCAGGAGCCCATTTGAGCGAATTGAGCATCTTCGTGGAAGAATCTGGCGAGTGGGGTAAATACCATCTCATCACATTGGTGCTTCACGTCCAGTCCGATTCTGTAGCGGAACATATTGATAAGTATGAACGCCATTTGGCTGATTCCGGCTTGCCTGATATTCCATTCCATGTTTCAGATTTTCAGTAGAATGGCGACAGTCGAATCCCGCTGGCTTGCTAGTAAAGCATTGTCCTCGGGGGGAGTTTTGGTTGTTGTTGAAAGATAACGCGGCATTGAATAGATAGGGGAGGCCCGGCATGGGACGTCATCAGCGTGCAGAAACCTCCGGACTCATCTCCTTCTTGATTTGTGCCGTCGTTGGTGCGGTATCGATGAACCTGTACATGACCTACGCGCCGGCCATCTGGCAGCTGACGCAACGCCGATTCATGGTGTGCGCGGGCATCGTGGCGTTATGCGGCGTCTTCTCCTTCATCATCGGATATGGGCGCAAGTCCCGCTCCCTGAACCTCAGGCACGGTTGGTTCGCACCGATCCGCCGCGTCTTCGAGATCGCGTCCCTGTCCGTGGTGTATGCCGCGACCATTTTCCTGTCGTCGTTCGCGCTCGTCGGTGTGGCCAACGACATGATGGGCAATGCCATCTTCTCCGGATACATCTCCAGCGTCTGCGCGGCGTTCGCCGGCGTGGTGGGGTACATGACCTTCGTGCAGGCGGAGATGATGAACGCCAAGACCATCGCCGGCCTGTTGCCGTTCTTCGTCGTCTCCGGCGTGGCCACCGCCGGCATGACCACCGATGATCCGTACTGGTATCTCAACAATTTCTCCCAGCTTGGCGACCGCTCCACGTTCGCGGCACGCATGTTCAACTCCACGCTGATTCTTGCCGGCTCGTGCATCATCATCGTCAGCTACTTCGCCATCTCCGAACTGGTGGCCACCGAACGGTTGCAGCGTCTATGGCATGACCGCACCAAAAGCGACCCGAACCGCGGCTATGAGATCCCGCATTTCGCGGCACGCATCGCCGTGCTGTCCCTCCTGCTGACGGTGTCCGGCCTAGCGTTTATCGGCATCGGCGTCTTCCGATACACGCCGCACCATATCCTGCACAATGTGTGCGCCAAGGGACTGCCGGCCGTCATGCTGCTGCTGTTCGGGCTCCTGCCGTGGCTGGCGCCGCGCCTCTCCAAAGCCGTGATGGTGGCTTCCGACCTGACCGCGCTCGTGTGCGCCGCGTTCTGGGCCAATATGATGTTGGGCCACAACACCCTGACCAATGTGGAGGCGTTGGCCGGCATGGCCTTCCTCGGCTGGTTCATCGTGTTTTCGCGCCAGATCGCCGCCATCGAAGCCGATCGTGTGGCCGCCCAGCTGCTGCACGCGCAGGCCATCGAAGGCGGTTTCGAACAGCCGCATGACGAGCCCGACCAGCAGATCGAATCCCGCATCGCCGCCGACCGTTGATAGATATCTCGTTCATTAGGTCGATTTATCGTTCATTTGGTAGGTTCGGTGTCCTACGCCATGTTGGAATCGCGCCATTTCAAAGGTGGGTGCGGAGGCTGACCTACCTAATGAACGACAAATCGACCAAATGAATGACAGCGGACGCTCTGGAGCCTCCAAATACTGATAGATTTGGCCTTATGCCTGAACAACTTACGAATCTCTGGCCTGCCCCGCTCGCCACACAGCCGTTGAACGCTACGGTAACGGTGCCGGGCAGCAAGTCCCTATCCAACCGCTACCTGATTCTCGCCGCCCTCGGCAGCAAGCCCGTTACTCTGATTGGCCTGTTGCGTTCGCGCGACACGGACCTTATGATGAACGCCCTCGAAGCCCTCGGTGTCCGCTGCGACGTGGATTCCGCAACCGACACCACCGTAACGGTTACTCCTCCCGTATCCGGCCGATTCCATGGCAACGTCAATGTGTTCTGCGGACTGGCCGGCACGGTGATGCGTTTCGTGCCCGGCCTTGCCCTGTTTGCAGATGGCCCAGTGAATTTTGATGGCGACGAACAGGCTTATGCACGCCCGATGAAGCCGGTGCTTGACGGTTTGGAACAGCTGGGTGCAACGGTTGATTATCACGGCGAGGTTGGCCGTCTGCCGTTCACTATTACGCCGCCTGCAACCTTGCCGGCTGCCCAGGCGCATGTCAGCATCGATTCGTCCGGTTCTTCCCAGTTCATCTCCGGCCTGTTGCTGATTAGTTCCAAACTGCCTGGCGGTCTGCACCTCACGCACACGGGGGAGAGGACCCCGAGTCTGCCGCACATTCGCATGACTGTGGCTGATGTGACCGGTGCTGGCGGAGCGGTTGAGGCCGATGAATCCGCCCACACATGGACGGTTGAACCGCGCGCAATGCAACTGCCGAGCAAGGTGACCGTTGAGCCCGACCTATCGAACGCGGCGCCATTCCTCGGCGCGGCATTGATCGCCGGCGGCACGGTCCGGGTGCCTCATTGGCCTGAGACCACCACCCAGCCGGGTGGTTTGTTGCCGGGCTATCTGGAACAGATAGGTGCCAAAGTATCGTTCCCGACAATCGATGGCGTGCGCTATTGCGAGGTGACCGGTGACGGCATCGTGCGTGGGCTGGGTACGTTCGATTTGACGGCGGCCGGGGAGATTGCGCCCTCGTTGGCGGCGATTCTGGTGTTTGCTGATAAATCGACAGACATGGTTGGTATTGGTCACTTGCGCGGCCACGAAACGAATCGTCTGGAGGCATTGGTCAACGAGATTCGTCGTGTTGGGGGAGCGGCTGAGGAATTGCCTGATGGATTGCGTATCGAACCGGTGCCGGCGGAGACGTTGCACGGTGCCGTGATGGAAACCTATGCTGATCACCGTATGGCCACGTTCGCCGCGATGCTGGGGCTGCGTATTCCCGATATCGAGGTCATCAACGTGGCCACCACGCGCAAGACCTTGCCTGATTTCGTCGGTATGTGGAGCGGCATGCTGAGGCAGTAAGGGGTCCTGTGTTCTGGTGGAACTCCCCTCAGTCCGCTACGCGGACTGAGGGGAGTATGACGCAGGGGTAGTGGTCTCATGACCATATACGAATGGGGGGCTGATTCCAATCGGAATCAGCCCCCCCATAGTGTTGCAACTAGAGATTAGTGAGATGCCTAACGGCGGTTACTTACTTGGCGAAGGTGTTGCCGTAGGTGTCGGTGCCGGCTTCGGCGATCGCGGCGGACTTGCGGGCGATGGCCAGCTCCTCGTTCGTCGGAATCACGGCGATGACCACGGAGGAGTCCGGGGTGGAGATGATGCGCGGCTCCTTGGAGCGCACGGCGTTCTTCGCCTCGTCCAGTTTGACGCCGAACGGAGCGAGCTTGTCGCACACCATCTTGCGGACCACATCGTCGTTCTCGCCCACACCGGCGGTGAAGGTGATCACATCGCAGCCGCCCATCTGGTAGGTGTAGTTGCCGATGTAGCTGACGATACGGTGCACGTAGACATCGAGGGCCAGCTTGGCGTCCTCGTTGCCCTCGGCCACCAGACGGTGGACCTCGCGCAGGTCGCCGTAGCCGGTCATGCCCATCATGCCGGAACGCTTGTTGAACAGGGCGTCGAGCTCGTCCACGTTCATGTGGGCGTTGCGGATCAGGTGGAAGACCACGGCCGGGTCGATGTCGCCGGTGCGGCCGCCCATCATCAGGCCCTCAAGCGGGGTCAGGCCCATGGAGGTCTCGACCGGCTTGCCGGAGATCTCGGCGGAGGCGGAGGCGCCGTTGCCGATGTGCAGGACGATCTGCTTGAGGCCTTCGGCCGGCTTGCCGATGACGCCCGGCACCACGGAGGAGATGTATTCGTGGGAGGTGCCGTGGGCGCCGTAGCGGCGAATGTGGTACTGGTCGGCGATCTCCTTGTTCAGCGCGTAGGTGCTGGCGGCCTTCGGCAGCTGGAAGAAGAAGGAGGAGTCGAACACGAAGATCTGCGGAACATCCGGCAGCAGGGAACGCATGACCTCGGCGCCCTTGGCCTCCGGGCCGTTGTGCAGCGGGGCGAGCACGGCCAGATCCTTGACCTGGTTGATGGTCTTGTCGGTCACGAGGGCCGGGTTCGGGAAGATGGAGCCACCCTGCACCACGCGGTGGCCGACGGCGACGATGCCGGCCTCGGACAGCTTCGGGCCGTACTCCTCGAAGAAGCCGAGCACGCGCTTCAAGCCCTGCTCGTGGTCGTGGATCGGCTCTTCAAGCTCATGCTTTTCGCCGTTGTACTCGTGCTTGTAGTGGCCGTCGACCGGTTCGCCGATCTTCTCGACGAGGCCGGAAGCGAGGCCTTCGCCGGATTCGAGATCAACCAGCTGGTACTTGATCGAGCTGGAGCCGGAATTGATGACAAGGACGGTTTTCGCCATTGTGGGCATCCTCCATTGTGATTGAATGTTCCCGTGAGACACGGGTTACCGTTGACTAGATTACTCGTTGCTTGCTACAAAATAAGCATTACAGTGGCTCCCGCTGGCGGGAGCTGGTGGCGAAGCCGACTGAGGGTGGTTCTGCTTCGCGCCTGACCACCCTCAGTCACGCTGTGCGTGACAGCTCCCGCTGGCGGGAGCTAAGCCGTGCTCACTGCGCTTCGATGGCGGTGAGGGCGATGGTGTTGATGATGTCCTGCACCAGAGCACCACGGGACAGGTCGTTCACCGGCCTATTGAGACCCTGCAGCACCGGGCCGATGGCCAGGGTGCCGGAGGAGCGCTGCACGGCCTTGTAGCCGATGTTGCCGGCGCACAGGTCCGGGAAGACGAACACGTTGACGTGTCCGGCCACATCGTTGCCCTTGGCCTTGGTGGCGGCCACGGTGGGCGACCAGGCGGCGTCGAACTGGATGGGACCGACCACCGGCAGATCGGGTGCCTTCTCCTTGAGCAGCTTGGTGGCCTCCTCCACCAGATCCACGTCCGGGCCCTTGCCCGAGCCGAGGGTGGAGTAGGAGAGCATGCCGACCTTCGGGTCGATGCCGAAGGCGCGGGCGGTCTCGGCGGACTGCAGCGCGATCTCGGAAAGCTGCTCGGCGTCCGGGTTGAGGTTGATGGCGCAGTCGGCGAACACGGCCACATGGTCCTTGAAGCACATAAGGAACGCGCCCGAGACCAGTTTCTGGCCCGGCTTGGTCTTGATGACCTGCAGGGCGGGGCGCACGGTGTTGGCGGTGGAATGCACGGAACCCGAAACCAGTCCGTCGGCATAGCCGAGCACCACCAGCATGGTGCCGAAGTAGCCGGCGTCGGTCAGTTGCTTGCGGGTCTGCTCCTCGGTCATGCCCTTCTTGGCGCGCAACTCGCACAGTTTGGCCACCATCGGCTTGAGCACGTTCTCGTCGTCCATGGCCTGGAATCGGGCGCGTCCCAGACTGTTCAGCCCCAGTTCCCTGCCGCGGGCCAGAATGGCGTCCTTGTCGCCCACGATGATGAGGTTCACGGTCTCACGTTCGAGCAGGTAATCGGCCGCCTTGATGATGCGGTCCTCCTCGCCTTCAGGCAGCACGATGGTCTTCTTGTTGCTCTTGGCCTTGCCGAGCAGGTCGAATTGGAAGGCGTACGGCGTGACCGGCGCGGTGACGTCCACATCGAGCGCGGCGAGCACCTCGTCGATGGGAGCGTGCTTGCGGAAGGTCTCAAGGGCCAGGTCCTTGGTGGATTCGTCGGTGAAGGGCACCTGCGGCAAAGTCCAGACCGGCAGGCCGTATTTGGCGAGGGTCTCTTTGACGGAGAAGGCGTGACGCGGCTCGCAGCCGGTCACGAAGATGCCGAGCACCGTATTGCCCGCGGCGCGCATGCCCTCGATGGACAGTTGCACGGTTTCGTCGAGCTCGTGCGGCCATCGGTCCATGGTGCACACGGCCAGGAACACCCCGGCCTTCAGATCGGCGGCGACGTCCGCGTTGAATTCGTAGGTGGTCGGGTCGTTGACGTGGGATTTGTCGGTGCCGACGATCAGGGCGGCGTTCGCGCGGGAGACCTCCATGGCGTAGTTGAACTCTCCGACGATGTCTCCGCGGGCGGTGTCCTTGTCGGCGCGCACCTTATGCACGTCGAGGCCGGTGGACAGGGACACGCCGATCCCCGCATTGGAGGCGGCGAGCAGGATGGGGGTGAATTCGTCATGGTTCGACACGGCCGGCCGGAACACCATGGTCTTGTATTTGGAGGTCAACGCATTGAGCACGCCATAGGCGACGACGTTGCGTCCATTGGCGCCTTCGGGGCTGGCGATGTATACACGGGTGACGGTCACGATGTCTCCTTTGATATCAGCATGATAGGGACCATCATTCATTGTAGTGGCGATCACCGTTACCGTTCACGCAGTGTCGTGGCGGGGGAGACGCAAAAGGCCGATGCGTGAAGCACCGGCCTTGATTGTGGAGCTAGGGGGATTCGAACCCCCGACCCTCTCCATGCCATGGAGATGCGCTACCAGCTGCGCTATAGCCCCGAGTGAAGCTATCCGATTCATGGGAGTCGAGATACCCACCACGAACCAGCGGAGAAACCATCACATCATGCAACCTGACGGCTTCATCGTGGAGCTAGGGGGATTCGAACCCCCGACCCTCTCCATGCCATGGAGATGCGCTACCAGCTGCGCTATAGCCCCGTTCTTTAATTGTTGGCCCGTCGTTCGGACCTCGTATACATTACGCCGGGATGCCGATTCCGGCAACACTCGGCGTGTCGCCGGATGGCGAGACGGTGTGGCGACACCTTGTTTCGGCTTGTTTCCGCCGTTGCGCCGGTATCGCCGGATGTGTTTCGGGCGCGTAGGGCCACTCAACGCCGCCCGAAACCGCTTGGGGCCTCCTGCATGATCGGGAACCGGAGATCCGGCATACCGGTCGCGCAGGAGGCCCCAAGCGGCAAAGTGATTCGAGAAGGCTCAGCGTTCGCGTTCCCATTCGTCGGTGTCGGCAATGGCGGGACCGTGGTTGTAATCCATCAAACGCCACCGCACGGTCCCATCGGGGTTGTCCATCGGCGTCAACCGCACCCAGTGCGCGTTGCGCAGCGAAACCATCGTGGAGAAGGTCGGGTCGACCGAGCTGATGGACAGCAGGGTCTGCAGGGTCTGTGCGATCCATGCGCCGTGGGAGAACACGAACAGGTCCGTGTCGTCGCCGGCGCGCGTGGACCAGTCCTCAAGGGCCCGCACGCCTCGACGGCCCACGGCCTCCTTGGGTTCGGCGCCGTACTTCAGCTCACCGCCGCGAAACTCCGCCCAGGAGCGGAAGTCCTCGGGGTAGCGTTCGGCCAGTTCGCTGACGGCATGGCCGTCCCACTCGCCGAAACTGCGTTCCCGCACGCGCGGATCGTCGACGGGCGCCACATCGCCCAATACGTCGGCGAACGCCTGCGCGGTGGCATGCGCACGCTTCAAATCGGAGCAGACAATGAATCGATTGTCGATCTCCGGCCGACGATCGACGTACAGACTTTTCAAGGCCGTGGCGGTCTGCTTGACCTGCCATTCACCCACGGCGTCCAGCGGAATATCGACCTGGCCTTGGAGCTTGTGGGCGGCGTTATAGGAAGTGCGTCCATGACGAATAAGAAAAATGGAACGAACATGATTGGTCATAGTGACGATCCTTTCGGTTCCAGTGAGGAAACAGGAAAAGGGGAGGGCTGCCTGGTGCCGTCAATGACGTTCGGCAACAGGCAGCCCGACACGCAAATATCAGCGTATATCAGCGTTATGTGATTCACACGTTACGCGGTGGTGACGGCAGCAACGTCCGCATGCTCCGCCGTTTCCGGGTGTGCGAGTTCAAGATCGATGGCCGGGCAGTCGCGCCATAGCCGTTCAAGACCGTAGAATTCACGTGATTCCTCGTGCATGACATGAATCACGAAATCGCCGTAATCGAGCAGCACCCACTGGCCTTCGGTCAGGCCCTCGCGCGAGCGCGGCTGGCGTCCGGAGCACTTGAGGTAAAGGTCCTTTTCGATCTCCTCGGCGACGGCCAGCACCTGGCGCTCGTTGGAGGCACCGGCGATCATCATGATGTCAGTGATGCCGAGCAGGTCGGCCACGTCGAAGGCCACGATATCGGTGGCCTTGATACGGTCTGCGGCCTCGGCGGCCACGCGGACGGCGTTGATCGAATCCTGTAGTGCGGGCATGGCTCAGCGCTCCCAGGCGGGCTTCCAGCCCTCGACGTTGTGCTGCGTGTTCTCAGAGTAGACCATCGTGTCGTCCGGCACGGCATGACGCACCACGGAACCGGCGCCGGTGGTGACGTTGTCGCCCACCTCGACCGGGGCCACGAACAGGTTGCCGGCGCCCACATGGCAGCCGTCGCCGATCACGGTGCGGTTCTTGTGCACGCCATCGTAGTTGGCGGTGATGGTGCCGCCGCCGATGTTGGTGTGGTCGCCGAGCCGGGCGTCGCCCACATAGCTCAGGTGCGGCACCTTGGTGCCGTTGCCGATGTGCGCCTTCTTCATCTCGACGAATGCGCCGGCCTTGGCGTCCTCGCCGAACTCGTTGCCCACACGCAGGTAGGTCCACGGTCCGATGTTCGTGCGCGCCCCGATATGCGATTCCTGCACACGGGAACGTTCGACCACCGCACCCTCGTCCACGGTCGCGTCGATAAGGGTGGTGTACGGGCCGACGACGGCGTCCTCGCCGATCACCGTATGGCCCTGCAGGAAGGAGCCGGGCAGGATGGTGGCGTCGCGGCCGATCTGGACGTCGTCCTCGATCCAGGTGGTCTCCGGATCGAGAATGGTCACGCCATTGCACATCCAGCGTTCGCAGACGCGGCGGTTGTAGGTCTTGGACAGGGCGGCCAGCTGCACGCGGTCGTTCACGCCCTCGACGGTGAGCGGGTCCGGGGCGGCGAACGCGCCGACCTTGCCGGCCGACTTGGCGGTTTCCAGTGCGTCGGTCAGGTAGAACTCGCCCTGCGCGTTGTTCGACTTCAGCCCGGCGATCGCCTCGGCGAGCACGGAAGCCTCGAACACGTAGACCGAGGTGTTCACCTCCCGCACGGCGAGTTCGCTGCGGTTGGCGTCCTTCTGCTCGACGATGCGCAGCACGTTGCCTTCGCGGTCGCGGATGATGCGGCCGTAGCCGGTCGGGTCGTCGAGGATGGTGGTGAGCACGGTGGCGCCGTTGCCGGAGGCGGTGTGGAATTCGACCAGGCGGTGCAGCGTCTCGCTGTCGAGCAGCGGCATGTCGGAGGCGGCGATGAGCACCGGGCCGTCGATCTTGCCGGATTCGGTGAGCTGGGCCATCGCGCACTGGACGGCGCGGCCGGTGCCGGGGATGTCGTCCTGATTCACGATGGTGACCTGCTCGTCATAGGAGCGGGCGGCTTCGGCGACGCGCTCGGCCTGGAAGTGCACGACCACGGCCAGCGTGTCGGGATTCAGGGCGGCCACCGAATCCATGACCCTGTTCAGGAAGGTCTTGCCTGCAAAAGTATGCAGCACCTTCGGCTTGTTGGAACGCATGCGGGTACCCTCGCCGGCGGCGAGGACGATGGCTGCGGATAATGCCATAACTGACGTATTCCCTTCGATCGGAATGTCTATTGAGGGCGGAAACACCTCAAAACAATAGACGGCCGCCCGGATGTCGAGCGGCCGTCAGCCGTTCCCCCACCTGGACTCGAACCAAGACAAAGGGTTCCAAAGACCCGTGTGCTGCCATTACACCATGGGGGAGTCGTGGGCTTTCGGCCCACAAGTGTTCATTTATATCATACTGTCGGTATTTACCGAAAGACTACGCCATGTCGCGTCTCGCATTGTGTGCTTTCCGCGAACAAACACGCACGTAATCAGGCGAACAGGAAGCCTTGACCGTGATGCTCGGGGTAGGTGTCGAACAGTTCGGCGACCGACCCGTCCTCGAATACGGCGCGGATGGCGCTGGCCAGCAGCGGGGCGATCGACAGGACGGTCAAGCCATCCCAGCGCTTTTCCTCGGGAATCGGCACGGTGTCGGTCAGCACGACCTCACGCGCACCGCAGTTCTTGAGTCGCTCGATGGCCGGGCCGGAGAGCACGCCATGCGTGGCGACCACGGTCACCGACTTGGCTCCCGCGTCCTGCAGCACGTGGCATGCGCCCGCGATGGTACCGGCGGTGTCGATCAGGTCATCGACAAGCACGCAGTCCTTGCCGGCGACGTCACCGACCACACGGTTGGCGACCGCCTGGTTCGGGCGGGTGATGTCGCGCGTCTTGTGCACGAAAGCGAGAGGACCGCCGCCGAGACGCTGCGCCCACTGCTCGGCTACGCGAATGCGGCCGGCGTCGGGGGAGACGACGGCGACGTTGTCGAGATGGCCCTGGAAACGATCACGGATGTAGTCGACCAGCACCGGCATGGCCACCAGATGATCGACCGGGCCGTCGAAGAAGCCTTGGGACTGCGCGGCATGCAGATCGACCGACATGATGCGGTCGGCACCGGCGGTCTTCAGCAGGTCGAACACCAGACGGCAGGAGATGGGCTCGCGGCCGCGGTGCTTCTTGTCCTGCCGGGAGTAGCCGAGCAACGGGCAGACCGCAGTAATGGAACGGGCCGAGGCGCGCTTCAATGCGTCGATCATGATGAGCTGCTCCATGATCGCCTTGTTGATGGGCTTGTAGTGGCTTTGCAGCACGAACACATCGGCGCCACGCACCGATTCGGTGTAGCGCACGTACATCTCGCCGTTGGCGAAATCGTATGCGGTGGTTTCAAGGACGTCAATGCCGAGCTGCTCGGCGACATCCTCAGCCAACTTCGGATGAATCCTTCCCGTAACGAGAATAAGATTCTTATCGGGCTTCCCTTCAAGGATTGCGCTCACCATGTCTCCCAACGTGTGGTCTCGTTGATGCAGTCTTCAGCATAGCCGTTCTTCACGACCGGTTGGACAACTCAGCGTTGCCTGCCGTTCACCTGCCGCTTGCGACCCATTGTTCGATGGCCTGTTTGACCGCCTTTGCATAGATATCGCTATCCATGCTCGGGTGGATGCCGTCGGAGCCGAGCATCTGCGCGTTCGCGTTGGCCGTGGCATCCCAGTCCACCAGCACCACGTTGCTCGGATGTGCGGCCGCATAGTCGGCCAGCGTCTGGTTGGTGGGCGGGACCCATGCGCGATCAGCATGCGCGTTGACCAGCACCAGCACACGGTCCCGCCCGATCATGGCGAGAATGCGGTCAAGCTGATCGGCGCTGATCTGCGAGTTGGTGGCCAGTCCCACCAGCACCCATTGCCGCAGGCTGCCGGCGGCGAGATCATCGTCGATGAGCTCGGGCGCGGCCATGATGGATCGTGACACACTCGCGTCGATCTGTATGCCGGGAAACACCGCCGACAACCCTTGTGAGGAGGCGAGCATCACCGAATCGCCTATGGCGGTGATCCGGTCTCCGGTGGGCATCGTATGCGTGGGCTTGGGCGGTGCCGGCACGTTGCGGCGCAGCAGCACATGTTCGGTCTTCTGCAGGCGCTCCAGTTGCGCGGCCTGTTGCTCCAACTGAATCTGCATGGCGGTCTTCGCCGGCGCATGGACGATGCCCTGCACGCAGCCGACCAGCGAGAGCGCCGCAATGAGGTCGAAGACGATGACCTGCACGGCCCGGCGGCGGCCGCATGCGCGAGGTGGCAGCACGATGGACAGCGGCGAGAGCGCCGCCGGCTTCTCCACCATCTGCCAGGAGAGCGTCACCATGGCGACGGTGAGCAGCGCGGCCATGGCGAGGGGCCAGGGGGCGGCGGACCGGAAGAGCTTCGGGGCGAGGGCGGTGGAGAGGATCCACAACGGCCAATGCCACAGATAGATGCCGTATGAATACCGGCCGAGTGCGGCCAGCGGCTTGAACACCATGAGGCTTTGCATCCAGGAGTCATCGGCGATGGTGCCGGCGATCAGCAGCACGGACAGCAGGCTGGACAGCATGATGCCCCCGCGGAAGGCGAAGGCGTCCTGCCTGCCCACGACCGTCATGCTCACCAAGGCGATCAGGCTGATGAACGCCATCGAGGGCGCCGCCGCGTCCCATAGGCGCCTCCATGCCGGAACGTGAGGCGTCGGCGTCTCACGTGCGACGGGGAAATCACCCGAACTGATGATGCGGGGCGTCGGTTCGGGCTCCTGGCCGGTGTTGCCCAGCGGGGCCACGGTGACCCACCAGGCGAGGGCGACGCCCAGCATCAGACCCATGCCGTGCGTATCGGTGCCGAAGTAGACGCGGGTGGGATCGCCCTTGGGCGTATACATCAGTCCCATGGCAAGGCCGCTGGCCGCCGCCAGCGACACGGGGACCAGTGAGGCATACCGCGTGCGCCGAATCCGCCACATCAGCCATACGATGAACGGCACGATCACGTAGAACTGCATAAGCACGCCGATGAACCACAGATGACGGAACACCTGCGGATTCATCTGGTCGAAGTAGCTTTGTCCCGTGCCGATGGCGTACCAGTTGTAGCAGCCCAGCAGCACGGTGATGACCTGATCGCGGATGGACACCAGCATATCGTGATCGAACAGCCAGCCGGCGCTGACGATGATCGGGATCAGCAGGAGCAACGCGGGGTAGAGGCGCACCGCCCGCTTGGGGATGAATCGCACGAGGTTGAGCGTTCCGGTCGTGTTCAGGGACCGTATGAGGCTTGTGGCGGTCAGGAATCCAGAGACGGTGAAGAACACGTCCACGCCGTAGGATCCGCCCGGCAGACGCTGCTGCATGCAGTGATAGAGCACGATGGCCAGCAGCGCCAGTCCTTTAATACCGTCTAGACCCACGAACCGATTCACGGATAATCCTTCTCTCACCGTAGTGCTGATGGCATCCCCCGTTCTCTCCAACAAACGGAAAACAAGCCCAGCATGGTAGAGGGGAGAGACAATGCGACAGCAGCGAATCGTCAGGCCGCATGCTGCATGATTACCGGCTTGACGATTCGCGGCATACCGCGCTTATCGGTGGCGTTTACCGGTGATACAGACTCACCCGTTCGTACTTCGGTTCGCAGCACACGTTGATGCCGAGATTGCGATACAGCGCCTCGTCCGTGGATGAGATGATAACGGAGAAAAGGCGTCGCAGCCCTGCAACTGTTTGAGCCCGTCGATGACGCGAGCGGCCACAGGACTGGTGGCGCTGGTGATTGACAATGCAATCAGCGTTTCATCCGAGTGCAAGCGTCGGTTCACGCTGTTGAGATGTTGGCGGCTTGCAGTTCGATGTATTTTTCGTTGTCGAATCCCTGGCGCAAAGAGGTCGGCATCCCTTTCCGGACGACGTCGTAAGCGGAAAAATTATACCGGGCATCGTCGGCAACAAAAAAGGGATTCCCCGATGGAGAATCCCATTCGTCACAGAGAGCAATTACTCCCATTCAATTGTGGCCGGAGGCTTGCTCGTGCAGTCGAGGACGACGCGGTTGATCTGGCGGCACTCGTTGGTGATGCGCGTGGAGATCGTGGCGAGCACGTCGTAGGGCACGCGAGACCAGTCGGCGGTCATGGCGTCCTCCGAGCTCACCGGACGCAGCACGATGGGGGAGCCGTAGGTGCGCTCGTCGCCTTGGACGCCCACCGAGTGAACGTCGGCGAGCAGCACGACCGGGCACTGCCAGATGTCACGGTCGAGGCCGGCCTTGGAGAGCTCCTCTCGGGCGATGGCGTCGGCCTCGCGCAACAGGTCGAGACGTTCCTTGGTGATCTCGCCGATGATGCGGATGCCCAGACCCGGGCCGGGGAAGGGCTGGCGCCAGACGATCTCATCCGGCAGTCCGAGTTCGGTGCCGATGGCGCGCACCTCGTCCTTGAACAGAGTGCGCAGCGGTTCGATGAGCTGGAACTTGATGTCCTTGGGCAGGCCGCCGACGTTGTGGTGGGACTTGATGTTGGCCGCGCCGTCGCCGCCGCCGGATTCGACGACGTCGGGGTAGAGGGTGCCCTGCACGAGGAACTTGACTTCCTTGCCGCGCGCGCCGGCCTCTTCAAGCACTTGGCGCTGGGCCTTCTCGAACGTGCGGATGAACTTCTCACCGATGATCTTGCGCTTGCGCTCCGGCTCGGAGACGCCCTTCAGGGCCTCAAGGAAGTCGTCGGCCGCGTCCACGGTGATGAGCTTGATGCCGGTGGCGGCAACGAAGTCGTGCTTGACCTGCTCGACCTCGCCCTTACGCAGCAGGCCGTGGTCCACGAACACGCAGGTGAGCTGGTCACCGATGGCCTTGTGCACCAGAGCGGCGGCCACGGCGGAGTCCACGCCGCCGGACAGGCCGCAGATCACCTCGGCGTCGCCGACCTTCTCGCGGATCTTCTTGACTTGATCCTCGATAATCGAGGAGGCATCCCAGTCGTTGGGCAGCGCGGCGCAACGGTGCAGGAAGTTTTCGATAAGCTTCTGGCCAAGCGGGGAGTGCTTGACTTCCGGGTGCCACTGCACACCATAGAGCTTGCGGGATTCGTCCGCCATGGCGGCCACGGGCGCGCCTTCGGTGTGGGCCAGCACTTCGAAGCCGGCCGGGGCCTGTTCGACCGCCACGCCGTGGCTCATCCACGTGGTCTGCTCGGCGGGGGAGTCGGCGAGCAGACCGTCGGCGTCGTCGATGGTGGCTGAGGTCTTGCCGTATTCGCCGAGAGCGGCCTTATCCACCTTGCCGCCGAGCTCATAGGCCATGACCTGGAAGCCGTAGCAGATACCAAGCACCGGAACACCGGATTCGAATACCTTAGTATCTATGGTCGGCGCGCCGGGCTCGAACACGGAGGCCGGGCCGCCGGACAGAATAATCGCCTTCGGATCCTTGGCCAGGATCTCGTCAACCGGCATGGAATGAGGGACCAGCTCGGAGTACACGCCTGCTTCGCGCACGCGGCGGGCGATGAGCTGGGCGTACTGGGCGCCGAAGTCGACGACAAGCACAGGACCGTTTGCCATTGATATTCCCCTAACGTTCATTGGAATTTTACGTGGGCTGAACACCACTGATTATCACTGGTCAAGGCGACAAGGCCGACACGCAGAAACTATGTGCGTAAATCGAACAAACTACATGCCTGTAGTCGGACAACACGCCGATTTCAAACATGGGAAATCGAACGTGCGCTGTTCTAGCCAGATAATGGATTTCCGCATGCTTCCGCCGTTTTGAAAAAGTATGTTGAAAAAACTAATGTTGACAAACGGTCAGTTGAACCGCACAAATACTGAAATTTCCGCAACAATTTCGAACACACCCGCAAGAAATCGTTCAAAAGTCGCGTTGTCCTCGTACCATGACGATTGACTGGGAACGGAAAACCTTGGCACCGCAAGGGTCAGGGACCGTGACCGAACAGAAATAATCAATCGCACGATTACGTGCAGGAGTACAGGAGTACACATGACGAGTCCTGTTATTGGCACCCCTTGGAAGAAGCTCAGCGCTCCGGTTTCCGAGGAAGCCCTCGAAGGCGTTGACAAGTACTGGCGCGTTGCCAACTACCTTTCCATCGGCCAGATTTATCTGCGTTCCAACCCGCTGATGAAGGAGCCCTTCACCCGCGAAGATGTGAAGCATCGTCTGGTGGGCCACTGGGGCACTACCCCTGGCCTGAACTTCCTCATCGGCCACATCAACCGTTTCATTGCTGACCACGGCCAGAACACCGTGATCATCATGGGCCCGGGCCACGGTGGCCCGGCCGGTACCTCCCAGTCCTACCTGGACGGCACCTACACCGAGACCTTCCCGAAGATCACCAAGGACGAAGCTGGTCTGCAGAAGTTCTTCCGTCAGTTCTCTTACCCGGGCGGTATTCCGTCCCACTTCGCTCCGGAGACCCCGGGCTCCATCCACGAGGGTGGTGAGCTGGGTTACGCTCTGTCCCACGCTTACGGCGCCATCATGGACAACCCGAGCCTGTTCGTCCCGGCCATCGTCGGCGACGGCGAGGCTGAGACCGGCCCGCTGGCTACCGGTTGGCAGTCCAACAAGCTCGTGAACCCGCGCACCGACGGTATCGTGCTGCCGATCCTGCACCTCAACGGCTACAAGATCGCCAACCCGACCATCCTGTCCCGCATCTCCGACGAAGAGCTCCACGAGTTCTTCCACGGCATGGGTTACGAGCCCTACGAGTTCGTCGCTGGCTTCGATGATGAGGACCACATGTCCATCCACCGCCGCTTCGCCGAGCTGTGGGAGACCATCTGGGACGAGATCTGCGACATCAAGGCCACCGCTCAGACCGACAACGTGCACCGTCCGTTCTACCCGATGCTGATCTTCCGCACCCCGAAGGGCTGGACCTGCCCGAAGTACATCGACGGCAAGAAGACCGAAGGCTCCTGGCGTTCCCACCAGGTGCCGCTGGCCTCCGCCCGCGACACCGAGGCCCACTTCGAGGTCCTCAAGAACTGGCTCGAGTCCTACAAGCCGGAAGAGCTGTTCGACGCCAACGGCGCCGTCAAGGACGACGTCCTCGCCTTCATGCCGAAGGGCGAGCTGCGTATCGGTGCCAACCCGAACGCCAACGGCGGTGTGATCCGCGACGACCTGAAGCTGCCGAACCTCGAGGACTACGAGGTCAAGGAAGTGGCCGAGTTCGGCCACGGCTGGGGCCAGCTCGAGGCCACCCGCTCCCTGGGCGCCTACACCCGCGACATCATCAAGAACAACCCGCGCGACTTCCGCATCTTCGGACCGGATGAGACCGCTTCCAACCGTCTGCAGGCTTCCTACGAAGTCACCAACAAGCAGTGGGATGCCGGCTACATCTCCGACGAGGTCGACGAGCACATGCGCGTCTCCGGCCAGGTTGTCGAGCAGCTGTCCGAGCACCAGATGGAAGGCTTCCTCGAGGCCTACCTGCTGACCGGCCGTCACGGCATCTGGAGCTCCTACGAGTCCTTCGTCCACGTGATCGACTCCATGCTGAACCAGCACGCCAAGTGGCTTGAGGCTACCGTCCGCGAGATTCCGTGGCGCAAGCCGATCGCCTCCATGAACCTGCTGGTCTCCTCCCACGTCTGGCGTCAGGACCACAACGGCTTCTCCCACCAGGATCCGGGTGTCACCTCCGTCCTGCTGAACAAGTGCTTCCACAACGACCACGTCATCGGCATCTACTTCGCCACCGACGCGAACATGCTGCTGGCCATCGCCGAGAAGTGCTACAAGTCCACCAACAAGATCAACGCCATCATCGCCGGTAAGCAGCCTGCTGCCACCTGGCTGACCCTGGACGAGGCTCGTGCCGAGCTCGAGAAGGGTGCCGCCGCTTGGGATTGGGCTTCCACCGCCAAGAACAACGATGAGGCCGAGGTCGTGCTTGCCGCCGCCGGCGATGTCCCGACTCAGGAGATCATGGCTGCTTCCGACAAGCTGAAGGAACTGGGCATCAAGTTCAAGGTCGTGAACGTTGTCGACCTGCTCTCCCTGCAGTCCGCCAAGGAGAACGACGAGGCCCTGTCCAACGAGGAGTTCGCCGACATCTTCACCGCCGACAAGCCGGTGCTGTTCGCGTACCACTCCTACGCTCACGACGTGCGCGGTCTGATTTACGATCGTCCGAACCACGACAACTTCAACGTCCACGGCTACGAGGAGGAGGGCTCCACCACCACCCCGTACGACATGGTTCGCGTCAACCGCATCGACCGCTACGAGCTGACCGCCGAGGCCCTGCGCATGATCGACGCCGACAAGTACGCCGACAAGATCGACGAGCTCGAGAAGTTCCGCGACGAGGCCTTCCAGTTCGCCGTCGACAAGGGCTACGACCACCCGGACTACACCGACTGGGTGTACTCCGGCGTGAACACCGACAAGAAGGGTGCCGTCACCGCTACCGCCGCTACCGCTGGCGACAACGAGTGATAACACCTCCACGGTGTCGTTAGACCGCTGACGAAACAGGGCCCGGGATCCGTCCCGGGCCCTGTTCGCATATCGGCACCGGCTGTGCCGCCCGGCCGCCAAACGCACGAATCCCGGCCATTGCATGCGCGCCATAAAAGACACTTATACGGCAATCGGCCATTTTTCGACACTTTCGCGGTTCAAGCGCGTTATGGTGTTACCCGACATCAATTTTGGAGAGAGGAAATCCAATGACAGCAGCAACCCAGCCGGCAACCCCGGCCGCTCCTAACAATAACGAGCCGGTGCGTGTGAACCACACCGCCCGCAACGTCATCATCACCATCGTGGTCGTGGCGATTATCGCCGTGGCCGCGTTCTTCGGCTACCGCGCGTTTGCCGGTGCCAACGAGTCGTCCGCCAAGGGCAGCAAGGGCAACCCGGTCAAGATCGGCGTGGTCGGTGCCACCAACCCCGAATGGGTCAAGTTCAAGCAGAACGCCGAGAAGGCCGGCATCTACGTCGACATCGTCGACTTCCAGGACTACACCTCCGAAAACCCGGCCCTCGACTCCGGCGAGCTGGACCTCAACGAATTCCAGCACCTGCTTTACCTGGCCAACTACAACGTGAGCAACAAGAAGGACCTGCAGCCCATCGGCGGCACTGCCATCTACCCGCTCGGCGTGTACTCCACCAAGGTCAAGGACATCAAGGATCTGAAGCAGGGCGACACCGTCACCATCCCGAACGACGAAACCAACCAGGCCCGCGCCATCGGCGTACTCAAGGCCGCCGGTCTCGTGACGCTCAAGGGCGACTGGACCGCCTTCTCCACCCCGGCCGACATCGATGAAGCCAAGAGCAAGGTCAAGGTCACCCCGCTAAAGGCCGAACAGGTGGCCACCACCCTGAAGGACCCGACCATCGCCGCCGGTGTGATCAACAACGACTACGTGGCCGACGCCGGCCTCAACCCGAAGGACGCCATCTACCAAGATGACGCCGAATCCGAAGAATCTCGCCCCTACATCAACGTGTGGGTGGCCCGCAAGGCGGACGTGAACAACGAGACCTACAAGAAGCTCGTCTCCATCTTCCAGCAGAAGGACGTGCTCGACGCTCTGCAGGAGAACTCCGGCGGCACCGCGGTGTTCGCCGACAAGTTCAGCGCCAGCGAGCTGCAAGGCTTCCTGTCCGACATCGAGAAGGATGCCAAGGCCCAGTAGTGAGCCGTGGCTGATACGAGCGCACGACTAACCTATCCATAGCCATTACCACCAAGCGGAGCGAGTACCCGAGCCAACATCGGGATTCGCTCCGCTTCCGTGACCGGACACCAACAACCAGCATCAGGGAGCACTATGAGCGACCCCATCATCACCTTCGACCATGTCGTGAAGGAATTCAAAACACGCGGACGCGGCGCGAACATCGCACGAGCCGTGGATGACGTCAGCCTGACCATCGATCGCGGCGACATCTTCGGCATCATCGGCTATTCCGGTGCCGGCAAATCCACACTGGTCCGGCTTATCAACGCGCTCGAACGACCCACCTCCGGCACTGTGACCGTGCTCGGTACCGATATCACCTCTTTGAGTGAGACCAAGCTGCGACCCATCCGTCAGAAAATCGGCATGATTTTCCAGCAGTTCAACCTGTTCTCCACCAAAACCGTGGCCCAGAACATCGCCTACCCACTGCAACTCGATCACTGGCGCAAGGACTATCAGGATCGTCGTGTCAACGAACTCCTTGAATTCGTGGGCCTCAGTGAGCACGCAAACAAATACCCCTCGCAGCTGTCCGGCGGCCAGAAGCAGCGCGTCGGCATCGCCCGCGCACTGGCCACTAATCCGGAGATTCTGCTCGCCGACGAAGCCACCAGCGCGCTCGACCCGGAAACCACCACCGAAGTGCTGGCCTTGCTCAAGCGTGTGAACGAGGAATTCGGCATCACCATTGTGCTTATCACCCATCAGATGAACGTGGTCCAGCAGATTGCCGGCCGTGTGGCCGTAATGAGCGCCGGACGCGTGGTCGAATCCGGCGACGTATACGACGTGTTCGCTGCACCCCAGCAGCCGGTGACCAAGCGATTCATCGCCACCGCATTGTCCGGCCTGCCCGAGGAAGATCGGGTCGAGCGATTGCATCACGAATGGTCGGGCCGCATTGTCACCGTGCTTATCCGACAAAAGGACGTTTCCGGCACCCAAGGCCATGAACTCAAGGCATCCGGACAGAATATCTCCGAACTCATCGCCAAATACGGCGTTGAATCCAGCCTGCTCTACGGCGGTATCGACACGGTCAAAGGTGCCGCCATCGGTGCCATCACCTACGAATTCAACGGGCCCGGCTGGCATGTGGACGAATTCCTGCGCGAGCTCGCCGTCAATAGCGACGTCATCGACTTCGGCACCGCCGCAAAGCCTGTGGCGTACGCTGACGCGGTCGCTGGACATGCCACCTACGCCGAAGACCGATCCCATGACCCGCTGGCGGCCGATACTGCCTCTGCATCCACGCCCGGCGTATCCGCCGCCGCACATGAAGGAGACAACGCATGATCATCCTCGCCAACCCGCGTAGCGACTGGAACGTGCTGCGCCCACTACTGTTCGAATCCATTGGCCAGACCCTGACCATGGTGCTCATCACCCTCGTCATCGGCGGATTCCTCGGCCTGATCCTCGGCGTGGTGCTCTACGGCACCCGCCCCGGTAACCTGTTCGAGAACGCGGTCGTCTACCGCATCCTTGACATCATCGTCAACATCGTGCGCCCGATTCCGTTCATCATTTTCCTGGCAGCCATGCAGCCGCTCACCATCGTCGTGGTCGGCACGTCCATCGGCACCGTGGCCGCCATCTTCCCGATGGTGGTCATGTGCACCTTCGCCACTTCTCGTCTGGTCGAACAGAATCTCGTGCCGGTCGACCCGGGAGTAATCGAGGCCGCGCGTTCGATGGGTGCCGGCAAGCTCACCATCATCCGCACCGTACTCATCCCCGAAGCCCTGGCACCGCTGATCCTGGCCTACGCCTTCCTGTTCATCGGCGTGCTTGACATGTCTGCCATGGCCGGCTACATCGGCGGTGGCGGTCTCGGTAACTTCGCCATCGCCTACGGCTACCAGAAGTTCGACCAGACCGTCACCTGGACGGCCGTGATCATCATGATCGTACTGGTCCAGGTGGTGCAGGGCATCGCCAACGCCATCGCCAAACGACTGCTCAAACGCCAGCAATAACAAGGCATACTGACCCCATAGATCGCGGCCCTCGCCAATATGAAGCGAGGGCCGCAATATATTCTGCGCGCTACTAGAATCGAGAACCATGAGCGAACACATCGACATTGACCACGAACTCATCGCCATCCGCCACTACCTGCACTCCCACCCGGAACGCAGCTTCCGCGAATTCGACACCAGCATCTATCTGACCGACCAGCTCAAGGCGCACGGCATCGAGATCCTGCACAACCCGCTGGAGACTGGTGTTGTGGGGCTCATTCAGGGCGAGGACGGTCCCGGGCCGCGTATCGGGCTGCGCGCTGACATCGACGGCCTGCCCATCGTGGAAGACTCCGGACTGGAGTTCAGCTCCGTCAACGAGGGCGTGATGCACGGCTGCGGCCACGACCTGCACATGACCGGTCTGCTCGGTGCCGCCTTCTGGCTCGCCGAGCACCGTGACAAGTTCGCCGGCTCAATCAAGATTCTGTTCCAGCCGAGTGAGGAGACCGGCCAAGGCGCTCGCGCCATGATCGACGCCGGACTCGTGGATGACGTCGAAGCCATCATCGGCACCCATAACAACCCCAACTACGCGCCGGGCCAACTGGCCATCGGCGTCGAACCGATGATGGCCGGCTGCGTGAAATTCCGCGTGACCCTCCACGCCCAAGGCACCCACGCCGGCTACCCGTACAAGGGCACCGGGCCCATCGAAGCGCTCTCCAGTATTATTCTGAGCCTGCAGACCATCGTGAGCCGCAACGTCACGCCCTTCCACCCGCTGGTGCTGTCCGTTACCGAAGTGCACGGCGGCCATGTGTGGAACGTGGTGCCCGCCGAAGCCGGATTCCAAGGGACTGTGCGCTATTTCCACAAGTCGGATGGCAATCTGGTCGGCCGCCGATTCAAGGAAGTGGTGGAACACACCGCCGAGGCATACGGCATCAGCGCCGACGTGGTCTGGGATGACTTTCAAGACCCGCTGGTCTCCGATCCAGGTCTTGCCAAGGCCGTGGCGGCGGATGTCAACGACTACGCGCAGCTCGAACCGATACGTCAGTCGATGGCGGGGGAGGACTTCTGCGAATTCGCCAAGGTGACGTTGCCGGTGTTCGCGTTCGTCGGGTCAAACGGCCAAGAAGGTTGCGCCGACTGGCATAGCCCGCATTTCGTGGGTCTCGACGAATCCATTCCCACCTTCGTCAACTTCTACGTCAACGCCGCTCTGCGCGTGCTCAACGAGCTGAGGTAAATCCTTTTCTGGCTCCCCTCTGGAGGCTGAGGCGTTAGGCAGACAGCCCAGTGGGCTGTCTGTAGCCGAAGGTGAGGCGACAGCCGAACCAGATATGCGCGGGCCTCGCCCGTCCATAAGTGCAGGACGAGCTATCAGCGAAGCTGACTGAGGGGAGTGACATTCGTTCATTAGGTCGATTCATCGTCCATTAGGTCGGTGAACGGTGATACTGGTTGTTGGAATCGCGCCATTGCAACGACTGATATCGCATTGCAGTGACCTAATGAACGCAAAAACGACCTAATGAATGACGCCAAGCCGGAAGAACAGGCAATCCGACGCCATACGCGGCTACACTAAGAAGCTATGACACAGCTTCGCTTCGCACTCGCCCAGATCGACACCTGCGTCGGCGCGCTTGACGTCAACGCCGCCAAGGTGCTCGACTACTCCCGTAAAGCCGCCGCAGGAAACGCCCAGGTGGTAGTCTTCTCGGAAATGACCCTCACCGGATACCCCATCGAGGATCTGGCCCTGCGCCGCACCTTCCGCCAAGCCGCATGGGACAAGGCCAACGAACTCGCCACCCAGCTCAACGACGACGGCCTCGGCGATCTGTTCGTGGTGGTCGGCACCGTGGGCACCGACCGCAAGACCTCCAAGCCGCGCAACCGACTGGTGGTCTTGCATCAGGGCGTGGTCTGGGCCGGCTACGACAAGCACTTCCTGCCCAACTACGGCGTGTTCGATGAATTCCGCATCTTCTCCGCCGGCGACCGCTCCGTGACCCTCGACGTGGACGGCGCCACCATTGGCGTGGCCATCTGCGAGGACATCTGGCAGGATGGTGGCCCGGTGGCCGACCTGGCCACCAAGAACATCGACCTGCTGCTCACCATCAACGGATCGCCGTATGAGGAAGGCAAGACCAACACCCGTTTCGAGCTCGCCCAGCGTCGTGCCGCCGAGGTTAACGCCCCGGTCATCTACCTGAATCAGGTCGGCGGTCAAGACGACCTCGTCTTCGACGGTGGCAGTTTCGTGGTCGACGCCGACGGCACGCTTATCGAACGCAGCCCGATGTTCATGGAAAACCTGACGTTCTGGGACTTCGATTCCGCCGCCGAACATCAGGCCAAGGCCGAGATCGTTCCGGAACTCGACCCGGACGAAGAGGTATACACCGCCTGCGTGCTCGGCCTCAAGGACTACATGGCCAAGAACCACTTCACCGGCGTGACGCTGGGCCTCTCAGGAGGTATCGACTCCGCACTGGTAGCCGCCATGGCGGCCGACGCATGCGGCGGCGAGAACGTCTGGGGTATCTCCATGCCCTCCATGTACTCCTCCGATGGTTCCAAAGACGACGCCGCTGACCTGGCCTCCAACATTGGCGCCCATTACGAGGTTCAGCCCATTGAGCCATTGTTCAACGCCTACCAACAGCAACTTGATCTCCATGGTGTCTCCGCCGAGAACCTGCAGGCCCGCATCCGCGGTGTGATCGTGATGGCCAGTTCCAATTCGCGCGGTCTGCTCGCCGTGGCCACCGGCAACAAGTCAGAGCTCGCCTGCGGCTACTCGACCATCTACGGCGATGCGGTAGGCGGTTACGCACCCATCAAGGACCTGCTCAAGACCCGCGTCTGGGAGATCAGCCGTTGGCGTAACAAGGCCGCGGCCGCGGGCGTCGGCATCGGTGGGCTCAAGATCGTGGGCAACGAGGACGGCAACACCGGCGTCTCGCTCAAGGACGGCGTGATGATTCCGGTCTCATCCATCGAGAAGGCTCCCTCGGCCGAGTTGCGCCCCGGGCAGAAGGACTCCGACTCCCTGCCCGAATACGCGCTGCTCGACAAGGTGCTCGCCGCATACATCGAGCACGCGCACGGCCGTGCCGACCTGTTAGCCGACGGCTTTGACCAGGCCACCGTAGACACCGTGATGCGATTGGTGGACCGCGCTGAATGGAAGCGCCGCCAATACCCTCTGGGGCCCAAGGTCACGGCCCTCGCATTTGGACGAGACCGCCGACTGCCCGTCACCAACGCATTCAGGGAATAAACATATATTGCTCCCGCCAGCGGGAGCAAGTAATACCGTTGAGGAGGTACCAATGACAGACGATAACAAGAAGCAGTGGTATTTCAACACCGTCAAGAAGCAGGCCGAGCTGGGTATGGTCTCACCGGTCGAACAGCGCATGGGTCCGTACAAGACCAAGGAAGACGCCGAACATGCGTGGGACATCGTGGTGGACCGCAATGCCAGATGGGAGGAGGAGAACCGGCGCTGGAAGAACTACGGCGCGAAACCCGCACAGGCTCACCCCGAGGATTGACGGTCGAAAACTGGCGGATACGGTTCTGCTGTCAATCTCAAGACTGAGCTGCTCATCAAACAGCTCATACGAACATCACAGAATGAGCGGTTTCCCATATCTGGAGACGTGCAATAGTCCCATCAATACCTAGAAACCATTGGAATGATAGCGTTCACAAAGACAATGTGAGATAGTTCACTCCCAATTTCGGCTTTTCTCAAGCAAGTGCCAACTACACTGTTGAACCAAGGGTTCCGTGAGGATGCGAAACCTACAACCTCATGTAAGGAGTGACATGACCGCAGTGGAAAATGCAGCTGTCTCCCAGGAGGAGCTCGACGCCAAGGCGTGGGCTGGCTTCACCGAGGGCAACTGGCAGAAGGATATCGACGTTCGAGACTTCATCCAGAAGAACTACACCCCGTACGAGGGCGACGAGAGCTTCCTGGCGCCTGCCACCGAGAAGACCAAGCACCTGTGGAAGTACCTCGACGACAACTACCTGGCCGTGGAGCGCAAGCAGCGCGTCTACGACGTGGACACCCACACCCCGGCAGGCATCGACGCCTTCCCGGCCGGCTACATCGAATCTCCGGAAATCGACGACGTGATCGTCGGCCTGCAGACCGACGTGCCCTGCAAGCGCGCCATGATGCCGAACGGCGGCTGGCGCATGGTCGAGCAGGCCATCAAGGAAGCCGGCAAGGAGCCCGATCCGGAGATCAAGAAGATCTTCACCAAGTACCGCAAGACCCACAACGACGGCGTCTTCGGCGTCTACACCAAGGCCATCAAGATCGCCCGCCACAACAAGATCCTCACCGGCCTGCCGGACGCCTACGGCCGAGGCCGTATCATCGGCGACTACCGCCGCGTCGCCCTGTACGGCGTCAACAAGCTGATCGCCTTCAAGAAGCGCGATAAGGACTCCATCCCGTACCGCAACGACTTCACCGAGCCGGAGATCGAGCACTGGATTCGCTTCCGCGAGGAGCACGACGAGCAGATCAAGGCCCTCAAGCAGCTCATCACCCTCGGCAACGAGTACGGCCTGGATCTGACCCGTCCGGCCCAGACTGCCAAGGAAGCCGTGCAGTGGACCTACATGGGCTACCTGGCCTCCATCAAGTCCCAGGACGGCGCCGCCATGTCGTTCGGCCGTAACTCCGCCTTCCTCGACTGCTTCATCGAGCGCGACCTCAAGGCCGGCAAGATCACCGAGACCGACGCCCAGGAGCTCATCGACAACATCGTCATGAAGCTGCGCATCGTGCGCTTCCTACGTACCAAGGACTACGACAACATCTTCTCCGGCGACCCGTACTGGGCGACCTGGTCCGACGCCGGTTTCGGCGACGACGGCCGTCCGCTGGTCACCAAGACCTCCTTCCGTCTGCTCAACACGCTGACCCTCGAACACCTCGGACCCGGCCCCGAGCCGAACATCACCATCTTCTGGGATCCGAAGCTGCCGGAAGGCTACAAGCGCTTCTGCGCCAAGATCTCCATCGACACCTCCGCTATCCAGTACGAGTCCGACAAGGAGATCCGCAACCACTGGGGCGATGACGCCGCCATTGCCTGCTGCGTCTCCCCGATGCGTGTGGGCAAGCAGATGCAGTTCTTCGCCGCCCGAGTGAACTCCGCCAAGGCCCTGCTGTACGCCATCAACGGCGGCCGCGACGAGATGACCGGCATGCAGGTCATCGACAAGGGCGTCATTGACCCGATCGCCCCGGAGGCCGACGGCACCTTGGACTACGAGAAGGTCAAGAACAACTACGAGAAGGCGCTCGAGTGGCTGTCCGAGACTTACGTCGAAGCCCTGAACATCATCCACTACATGCACGATAAGTACGCCTACGAGTCCATCGAGATGGCCCTGCACGACAAGGAGGTGTACCGCACCCTCGGTTGCGGCATGTCCGGTCTGTCCATCGCCGCTGACTCCCTGTCCGCCATCAAGTACGCCAAGGTGTACCCGATCACCAACAAGGAAGCCAAGAACCTCGAAGGCCACGAGTACGAGTACGTTGAAGGCGCCGACGACGATCTGGTCGTCGGCTACCGCACCGAGGGCGAGTTCCCGGTCTACGGCAACGACGACGACCGCGCCGACGACATCGCCAAGTGGGTCGTCTCCACCGTGATGGGCCAGGTCAAGCGCCTGCCCGTCTACCGTGGCGCCGTCCCGACCCAGTCCATCCTGACCATCACCTCCAACGTGGAGTACGGCAAGAACACCGGTTCCTTCCCGTCCCGCCACAAGAAGGGCACCCCGTATGCCCCGGGCGCCAACCCGGAGAACGGCATGGACTCGCACGGCATGCTGCCGTCCATGTTCTCCGTCGGCAAGATCGACTACAACGACGCCCTCGACGGCATCTCGCTGACCAACACCATCACCCCCGATGGCCTGGGCCGCGATGAAGCCGAGCGCATCGGCAACCTGGTCGGCATCCTGGACGCGGGCAACGGCCACGGCCTCTACCACGCGAACATCAACGTTCTGCGCCGCGAGACCATGGAGGACGCCGTCGAGCACCCCGAGAAGTACCCGCACCTGACCGTGCGCGTCTCCGGCTACGCGGTGAACTTCGTCAAGCTCACCAAGGAGCAGCAGCTCGACGTCATCTCCCGTACCTTCCACCAGGGCGCCGTCGTCGACTGATGACCAACCCCGCGAACCGCGGCAATGACTAACTGAAGGGGTGGGGCACGGCTCCACCCCTTCCTTATTTTCCACAGACTTTCGCATCATTTGGAACAGGAGGACAACTATGCCCGCAACACCCACGTTCCGCACCACGACCAGGCATATGCTCAAGGAATCGAAGACCTATGCCTCGCAGACTTTGATGGGTGGCCTTTCCGGCTTTGAATCCCCAATCGGACTCGACCGACGTGACCGCCTTTCCGCCCTGAAATCCGGCGATATCGGCTTCGTCCACTCTTGGGACATCAACACCTCCGTGGATGGACCGGGCACCCGCATGACCGTATTCATGTCCGGCTGCCCGCTGCGCTGCCAGTACTGCCAGAACCCGGACACTTGGAAGATGCGCGACGGCAAGCCCGTCTACCTTGACGCCATGATCAAGAAGGTCGATCGTTACAAGGACCTGTTCAAGGCCACGCATGGCGGTATCACCTTCTCCGGCGGCGAATCCATGATGCAGCCCGCCTTCGTTTCGCGTGTGTTCCATGCCGCCAAGGAGATGGGCGTGCACACCTGCCTCGATACGTCCGGCTTCCTCAACACGAGCTACACCGACGAGATGCTCGAGGACATCGACCTGTGTCTGCTCGACGTCAAATCCGGCGACGAGGAGACCTATCACAAGGTCACCGGCGGCACCCTGCAGCCCACCATCGATTTTGGCCAGCGACTGGCCAAGGCCGGCAAGAAGATCTGGGTACGATTTGTGCTCGTGCCGGGCCTGACCGACTCCGAAGAGAACGTCGAAAACGTGGCGAAGATCTGCGAGTCCTTCGGCGATGCCGTCGAACACATCGACGTGCTGGGATTCCACCAGCTTGGCCGCCCGAAGTGGCACGAACTGCGCATCCCATACCCGCTGGAGAACCAGAAGGGACCCAACGCCGCCACCCGCGAACGGGTGGCCAACCAGTTCAAGGACCACGGCTTCACCGTGTTTTAAATTGCAGGGCCGAACCGCGCGTAAATACCACGATTCGGCCCGTTCGCCCATACCCTAGAGATATGGCCGACATCTACGCATTTCCTATGGGAGCGTCCAATGACGTACGCCCCGTACGCCCTCAGGGTGTGCCGGATGAAGTATGGGCAGCTGTCGAATCCGTCAGCACCATGAAGCGCATCCATGACGTGCGCTATCGGGAGATTCCCGTGCCTTCCACCTTGGCCGATTATGGTATCGGCGTGGAATTCGAAGCGGGAGAGTGTGCCCTCGGCGATGCCTTTTCCGCCGGTCTTGGCAACGATGCCGAATCACGAATCGCCACAGGCTGGATCATGATGCTTTATGCTCATGAGCTGCGCATTGACTGGGATTCCAACTGGCGTTGCGTGGCGTTCGCGCGGCTGCCGCTGGAAACCGCCGAAAACGATTCTCTGACCCCCGGCATGTACTGGGATGACATGTGCGACTATTTCGACGGCATCGAGCCGGATTCGGTATCCGGCACAGTCACCGTGACCCAAAACACGGCTTTTGGTTCGATGGCCGGCTCCACCAGCGCCGGGTGTGAGATTCGCGTCTCATGGACCCCGCTTGACGGGACCGGACCGGACGGTACTATGGACGCCGGCGCACAAATCCGCTCGTGGGCCGCATTCATCAGATCCACCATCCGTTTTGAGGAGGATGACGCCAGTTGAGTGACGTCCGTGACACCGAACCCCGACTGCTGAAAGAGCCTCGCGGGGGAGTGCCCGATGTCACTTCGACGCTGGATGGCTATCATCGTGCCTGCGATGCGCTGGCCGAGGCGACGGGCTCGCTGGCCGCCGACGCCGAACGTGCGTCTGGATTCCGCTATGGACATGAGGATTGGCTGATTCAGTTCAAACGTGAAGGTGCGGGCATCGCCTTGCTTGATCCCGTCGCCCTGACACGGGCCGGAGCTGACTGGAATGAATTCAATGACGCCGTGGGCGACGCTACGTGGATTCTGCATGATTCTCTGATGGACTTGCCCGGATTCGCCGAAATCGGACTCAAACCCAAGGCCTTGTTCGACACGGAAATAGCGGCGCGATTGCTCGGCCTGCACCGCTTCGGTCTGGCCGCCGTCACCGAACACTACCTCGGCATCACGCTGGCCAAAGAGCATTCCGCCGCCGATTGGTCCTACCGTCCGCTGCCGCGCGACTGGCGCAACTATGCGGCGCTCGACGTGGAGGTGCTTATCGAACTCGAAACCTTGATGCGTCGTGACCTGAAAGCCGCAGGCAAGGACGAGTGGGCCGCTGAAGAGTTTTCTCACGCTTTGGTTGCGGGCCTTGCCCCGCGCAAACCTCATCCGATTCCTTGGCTGCGTATCTCGCGCATCACCCAGCTGAGTCGTGATCCGAGGGGCTTGGCCATCGCCAAATCCCTATGGGAGGAGCGCGACCGGCTCGCCCGGCAATACGATATTGCCCCCAGCCTGTTATTGACCGATTCGTCAATCATTGAGGCCGCGACCAACAAGCCACACAATGCCGCCCAATTCCGCGCGCTCCGATCCCTGAACGAGCGTGTGCGCATCCATACCGGTACCGAGCAGGACAAAATGTTCGAGCGGTACGCGCCGATTCAGCGTACGGTCAAACCGAAGGTCTGGAAGCAGGCCATCGACCGAGCCATGGCCCTGAAGCCCACCCAATGGCCTACCATGCCTGCCCCCGAACAGGGCGAAAACGGTGTGGTGAACGCGCCCCGATCCATGCGGCTGTGGCAACAGCGCCATCCGGAGCGTTATGACCGTCTGCAACGGGTACGGCGTGTGATCAACCGCATCGCCGAAGACACCCGCACGCCGGCCGAGATGATCATCAAGCCACAGGCCCTACGCAACCTGTGCTGGGTGGAAGACCCGGTGGAAGTGGACGTCGAGGCGTTCCTGATCGAGCAGGGCGCAAGGAACTGGCAGGTGAAACTCATTGCACCGTCCGTAAGTGGCGTTATCATGTAGAGGTTGCCTTACGGCAGAACTGTAAGAAATAACGACTTTTGAGGAGTCATTAGCGTGAAGATCAGCGTTCGTAACCTCGAGCCCACCAAGGTGAAGCTCACCGTCACTGTTGAACCGGAAGAGCTCAACCCGTATCTGGATGCGGCCCGTAAGGAAATCGCCAAGCAGGTGAACGTTCCCGGCTTCCGTAAGGGCCACGTTCCCGGCAAGATCATCGACCAGCGCATCGGTTTCGCCGCCGTCGCCGGTGAGGCCGTGAACGACGCGGTTCCGGAGCTGTACTCCAAGGCCCTGGATGAGAAGAAGATTCGTCCGATGGCTCAGCCGGAGTTCGACGTGCAGGATGTTCCGCAGTCCGCCAACGACGAGACCAAGCTGAAGTTCACCGCCACCGTCGAGCGTCGTCCTGACATCGAACTGCCGGAAATCGACGGTCTTGAGATCGCCATCTCCAAGCCGGAAGTCAAGGATGAGGACGTCGACAAGCGTCTCGAGACCCTGCGTCAGCGCTTCGGCACCTTGGTTGGCGTGGACCGCCCGGCCGCCAAGGGCGACTTCGCCAACATCGACCTGACTGCTGAGATTGACGGCGAGACCGTCGACTCCCAGGAAGGCGTGAGCTACGAGCTCGGCTCCAACACCATGCTCGACGGTCTGGACGAGGCCCTCGACGGCCTGTCCGCCGGCGAGGAGACCACCTTCGAAGGCACGCTGGAAGCCGGCGAGCACGAGGGTCAGAAGGCCACCGTGAAGGTCAAGGTCAACTCCGTCAAGGCTGAGGAACTGCCGGAACTGAACGATGAGTTCGCTTCCGAAGCTTCCGAGTTCGACACCCTGGACGAGCTCAAGGCCGACATCCGCAAGGCTGCCGCTCAGGACGCCGAAGGCCGTCAGGCCACCGAGGCCCGCGATGCCTTCATCGCCAAGCTGCAGGAAGGCCTCGAGATCCCGGTGCCGAAGGGCGTCAAGGCCGACATGGTCGAAGAGCAGCTCAAGGGCATGACCCCGGATCCGGATAAGGCCACCAAGGAGCAGAAGGCTCAGGCCGAGGAGACCGTGGAGAAGGATCTGCGCGATCAGATGGTGCTCGACGCTCTGGCCGAGAAGCTGGACGTTCAGGTGTCCCAGTCCGACGTGTTCAACTTCCTCGCCTCCATCGCCCAGCAGTACGGCATGGATCCGAACAACTTCATCCAGGCCATCATCAAGAACGGCCAGCTTGGCTCCGCTGTGCAGGAAGTCGCCCGCTCCAAGGGTCTGCTCGCCGGCATGCGCGCCGTCAAGTTCACCGCCGATGGCGAGGTTGTGGACCTCTCCGGCTTCCTGGGCGAGGCCGCTGAGGACGAAGAGTCCGAGTCCGTCGAGGCCGCTTCCGCTGCTGCCGCCGTGGCCGACGAACTGTCCGCCAAGGATGACGCCAAGGATGCTGAGTGAGCATAGCCTCATCGCGTTAGCGTGATTGTTTGAGCCCGGAATCGTGTTTCACGGTTCCGGGCTCTTCATATTCTGGCAAAAGGACTATTTCTTTGGCTCCCCTCTTTGAGGGGAGCTGTCGAGCGTAGCGAGACTGAGGGGAGTTCCCAAGGCATACTCGTTGCATAGGGTGCGGAGGTTGACATGCAGCCAACGGTTACTATCAAACGCCTTGGTTGGCTCGCTGCGGCGACCATTGTGCTCGGCGTGCTCATCGGTGTGGGAGCAGGTCTGCTGACCCTGTTGCTCTACGGCGTTGAACATGTGCTGCTCGGCTACATCGAAGGCCCAGAATTGTCTGGTCCATTCGGCGTGCCCGCTGCACGCCGTGCGGTATCGGTGACCGTGGGACTCGGCATCGCGGGCATTATCTGGTATCTGTTACGCCGCAAAACGACTGCGGTATCTTCAGTCAAGAAGGCCGTGGCAGGGGAGCGAATGCCTTTCTGGCAGACCATTGTGCATGTGGTGTTGCAGATTTTCATCGTCGGCTCCGGTGCCTCGATCGGCCGAGAAGTCGCCCCACGCGAACTCGGCGCCATGATCGCGCAACGTTTCTGCGACCTGTTCCATATCGAGGGCGTTGACGGCATCGACCGGCGCATGGTGGTGGCAGTGGCTGCCGGTGCCGGTCTAGGAGGCGTCTATGACGCGCCACTGGCCGGCATGTTCTTCGCCGTCGAAATCCTATTGGTGGATGTGACGATCGAAAAGGTTGCCTTTGGACTGGGCATGTCTGCCATTGCCGCATTCGTGGCGGTTGCGATCAAAGGGCATTGCCTGTTCTACGACATTACCGCCATGCAACCGGAATCCACGCCAACGTTAATGCTGTTCGCTCTGATCTGCGGTGCGGCATGTGGAGTGGGCGGCGCGTTGTTCCGAAAAGGTTCGCAATGGGCGGAAGCGCACAAGCCGACCGGTAAGGCCATTCTGTGGCAGATGCCGCTGGCTGGTCTCATCACCGGTTTGGTGGCGATTGTTGTGCCGCAGGTGATGGGCAACGGCCGTGCCGCAGCGCAACTTGGATTCAGCACGTTCATTCCTGAAACCGCTGGCACTGCTGGTGCCATGCAGTCGGCATCTTCATCGGCCGCCTCTCCATGGAACTTGCTTACAGGCGGCGGTAATGTATCCGATTCGGCCTCTGGCGGGGGATCGGGCTCTGGAATGGCCTCGTTCTGGGCCATGCTTCAGGGTGGGAGCGGCTCTTCTGGATCCGGGATGAACGCCGGTTTCCCGCTGTCCCAGTCCAATATCTGGATGTTGCTGGGTGTGTTGGCACTCACCTTTGTCACCAAAGCGCTGGTGACGCTGATGACCATTCGCTCCGGTGCATCGGGCGGTGTGCTGCAGCCCGGCATCGCATTAGGTTCTACGCTGGGTGCGATGCTCGGCCTCGTATGGATACTGATGTTTCCGACCGATTCGGTAACCGCGTGTGCCTTGATTGGTGCGGCTTCGTTGCTTTCGGCTTCACAGCAGGCACCGCTTATGGCCATGTGCTTAGTGATGGAGCTGAGCGAAGCGCCGATTAGCTTCTTTGTGCCGGTCGGCATGGCCGTGGCCACGTCGTCGTTGATATCAAAGTGGTTGCTGAGTCGTAAGTAAGTAGATACATATATTCTGGCTCCCCTCTCTGAGGGGAGCTGTCGAACACAGTGAGACTGAGGGGAGCCGAGGTAAAGAAAGCTATGTCAGAAAATACAGAAATTCGCTCGGCACTTGAATTGCTTGCCGCCGAGCCGCTCACTGAGCAGATTGACTACTATCGAAAGCCATTCATGGTGTTATGGGCCGCCATTCAGGAGGCAGCCAGCGATGTGGCCGAAGACTACGACTTACCTGCGGATATGGCCCAATTATGGGTGGCCGAACAGATGCGCCAAGTCGCCGATTCACTGGTCGATCGGCTCGCGGAAAAAGCCGTGGCCCATGGTGCCAGCAAGTCCAACGTAGCGCGAGCCGCCGGTGCCAGCCCCGCCAATGCCGTCCGTCGCTTCCCGCGTCTGGGCGACGATGCCGCCTCCCAGACCCGTCTCCTCATTGACGACGTCCTCGATACCCTTGAATAAAACCTCCCACTGATGATGGAGGTGTCTCGCCGAAGTCGAGGTGGAGGGAGAGAAGTCAACAAAAGACGAGGGAGGTGGCTCGACAAAGTCGAGACGGAGGGAGAGATATCCTACGCTACCCGCCAAAAAGCACGCGAAAAGCCGCCTTCAGTCGCTTCAAGGCGGTAGTCTGGACAATGTTCGAGTAATTAGAAGGAGAATCAAGGTGAGCAATACCTTTGCGACCTTGCCGGTCATGGCGGGCGATGACGTCCCGGCCGGCCCCGTCGACCCGATTTTCAACCGTCTGCTCAAAGACCGCATCATCTGGATGGGTGAAGAGGTCAAGGACGATATGGCCAACCGCATCTGCGCTCAGCTGCTGATGCTGGCCGCCGAAGACCCGAAGAAGGATATCTGGCTGTACATCAATTCGCCGGGCGGCTCCATCACCGCCGGTATGGCCATCTACGACACCATGCAGCTCATCGAGCCGGACGTGGCGACCGTGGGTCTGGGCATGTGCGCCTCCATGGGCCAGTTCCTGCTGAGCTCCGGCACCAAGGGCAAGCGTTACCTGACCTCGCACGCCCGTGTGCTCATGCACCAGCCCTCCGGCGGCATTGGCGGCACCGCCACTGACGTGCGCATCAACGCCGAGCTCATCATGGACATGAAGAAGACCATGAGCGAGCTGACCGCCGAACAGACCGGCCACACCCTCGAGGAAATCTACCGCGACAACGAATACGACCACTGGTTCACCGCCCAGGAAGCCCTCGACTATGGCTTCGTGGACAAGCTCGTGACCACGCCGGACACCATCGGCAACAACCAGCAGGGGGAGTGAGACTCATGGCAAGTGAAGAAGCAAAGTTCGCCGCCCGTGCCGACCGCTTGGCCGGCCGTCAGGGCGTAGCCGGTTTCATGCCGGACGCCGCCCGCGCAGCCCAGCCCGCGCCGGCCAACCGTTACATCATGCCGCAGTTCGTGGAGAAGACCCCGTATGGCATGAAGACCCAGGACGCCTACTCCCGCCTGTTCGAGGACCGCATCATCTTCCTCGGCGTGCAGGTGGACGACGCCTCCGCCGACGACGTGATGGCCCAGCTGCTGGTCCTTGAATCCCAGGATCCGAACCGTGACGTGATGATGTACATCAATTCACCCGGCGGTTCGATGACGGCCATGACCGCCATCTACGACACCATGCAGTACATCAAGCCCGACGTGCAGACCGTGTGTCTCGGCCAGGCCGCCTCCGCCGCCGCCATTCTGCTGGCCTCCGGCACCGAGGGCAAGCGCCTGATGCTGCCGAACGCCCGTGTGCTCATCCACCAGCCGGCCATCGACCAAGGCTTCGGCAAGGCCACGGAGATCGAGATTCAGGCCAAGGAAATGCTGCGTATGCGCGAATGGCTGGAGGAGACCCTCGCCAAGCACACCGGCCAGGACGTCGAGAAGATTCGCCGCGACATCGAAGTGGACACTTTCCTGACCGCTCCTGAAGCCAAGGAATACGGCATCGTGGACGAGGTGCTGGAACACCGCCAGTAAAACTTCCGGACATTGCAATACCCTCGGTCGGCAACGACCGGGGGTATTGTATTTCAAGGATGACAATGATAATGCACAGCGTGGCGGTTCGACGGTGCGGCGCAGTCGGCAAAGGAGAATCATGGGACGTGTGGTGAGCTACAACGAGGACGTACCCCGTTGCACGTTCTGCGGCAAAACCGAACATCAGGTACGAAAACTGGTGGCCGGTCCCAATGCCTCCATCTGCGATGAATGCATCGCCCTGTGCGTGGACATCATCTCCGAGGAGCGTGTCAAAGATGCCGAGGTCAATTCGCTGAGCCTGCCCAAGCCCGCCCAGATCTTCGATTATCTCAACCGCTACGTCATCGGTCAGGAGAATGCCAAGCGCGCATTGTCCGTAGCCGTATACAACCATTACAAGCGCGTCAATATGGAGCTTCAGGAGTCCGCTGAACAGCTCGACGGGAATAACGGGCACAGTGGCCAGACCGGCGAACAAGCCAAGCAATCCGCTCCCGCCCAGAAGCGTGCTACCCGCCGCAGCAATGACCCTTTGGCTGGCGTCGAGGTCGCCAAGTCAAACATTCTGTTGCTTGGCCCCACCGGCGTGGGTAAAACCTATCTTGCGCAGGCGTTGGCCCGCGTAATGAACGTGCCGTTCGTCATCACCGACGCCACCACCCTGACCGAGGCCGGCTATGTAGGCGACGATGTGGAAACCGTGCTCCAACGTCTTCTCCAAGCTGCGGATGGCGACGTAAGCCGAGCCCAGCACGGCATCATCTACATTGACGAAATCGATAAGATCGCCCGCAAATCCGGTGAGAACACCTCCATCACCCGTGACGTGTCCGGTGAGGGCGTTCAGCAGGCGTTGCTGAAGATCTTGGAAGGCACCATCGCCTCCGTGCCGTTGGAGGGCACGCGCAAGCATAAGGAGCAGGACGTTGCACAGATGGACACACGCGGCATCCTATTCATCTGCGGTGGTGCGTTCGTAGGGCTGACAGACATTGTTCGCAAGCGATTGGGCCGTCGAGAGACCGGCTTCGGCGCGAATTGGCACGACGCCGACATGAAAGACGAGGAATTGCTCGAACAGGTCAATGCCGATGATCTGGCTGAGTTCGGACTGTTGCCTGAGTTCATCGGACGTTTGCCGGTCACCAGTGTGCTGAAGGAACTTACCGTAGACGATCTGACGGCGATTCTCGCCCAGCCAGCCAACGCGCTGATCAAGCAGTACCGTAAACTGTTCGCCGTTGACGGCGTCGACCTGCAGTTCACAGAACAGGCCATTCGGGCGATTGCTGATATCGCCATCAAACAGGGGACCGGCGCACGCGGGTTGCGTTCGATCATCGAACGTACGTTGCAGGACACGATGTTCCAGTTGCCGAGTTTGGATGATGTGAAGCAGGTGATTGTGGACAAGGCGTCCGTAGAGGGTTCCAGTACGCCCAAACTCCTGCGCGAAGCCGTGGATGTGCCGCGGGGACGCCTCAAAGTTGCGTAGTCGGTTTTGCTTGACCGAGTCCGTACACATGCTGCGTGAGGCCAGTAAATACACCGTTGCGGTGACGATTAAGATGATGCGACTCGCCGCAACACGCCGAGTTGCATTCAGCTGAACGGCGTGTATTATATATCGAGTTGTCTGAAAGACAACATGCGCCAGTAGCCCAGCGGATTAGAGCAGCTGACTACGGATCAGCAGGTCGCAGGTTCGAATCCTGTCTGGCGCACTCCCGAACCACGGGGACAACAGTGGTATGCGCCAGTAGCCCAGCGGATTAGAGCAGCTGACTACGGATCAGCAGGTCGCAGGTTCGAATCCTGTCTGGCGCACAGTAAGCCTCGAAAGCGAAATGCTTCCGAGGCTTTTCCAATTGTATTGGCCCGTTTGAGTCGGCCACACAGGGGTGGGGTAAGGTTGCCCTTCGCGACTCAGCCCGGAGCGGAACGTCCTGAGATATTCCGTACTATTACATACGGTTCATCCAAGAGAGTACAGTAAGGAGACGCGATGGCCACGACCGCCGGTGCGAAGAAGGGACTCTGGTCCACCATCAGGCGAATCGCCGCTTCAGACCGTATTTCCGGACTCATCATGCTCGGCTTCGCGCTCACCGGCCTGGTGCTCGCGAACCTGCCCGCCACCGCGCATGCGTTCGAGACCGTCGCGGAAACGCATCTGTTCATCCCCTACACCAATCTCGACCTGCCGATTGGCCATTGGGCCCAGGATGGTCTGCTTACCATCTTCTTCCTGACCGTGGGCCTCGAACTGAAGCAGGAACTCACCACCGGCTCGCTCGCCAATCCGAAAGCGGCCGCCGTGCCGATGCTGTGCGCGGTGGGCGGCATGATCGCCCCGCCCATCCTGTTCCTGGCCGTCACGGCATTGTTCTCTCAGATCGGGCCTGGTGAACCCGGCACGCTGATTCTGACCACCACCGGCAGCAGCATCCCGTTCTCGGAGATGTCGCACGGCTGGGCAGTACCCACCGCCACGGATATCGCGTTCTCGCTGGCCGTGCTCGCCCTGTTCGCCAAGGCCCTGCCCGGTTCAATCCGCGCGTTCCTGATGACGCTTGCCACCGTCGACGACCTGCTGGCCATTATTCTGATCGCCGTATTCTTCTCCTCGATCAACGCCTGGTATTGGTTCATCGGCATCGCCGTATGCGCCGCCATCTGGGCATACCTCGTACGACTGAAAAAAGTGCCGTGGATCGCGGTCGGCATCGTCGGTATCCTCGCTTGGATCATGATGTTCGAGGCAGGCGTGCACCCCACACTGGCTGGCGTGCTGGTTGGCCTGCTGACCCCCTCCCGTGAAATGCACGGCGAACTCTCACCGCGTGCCGAACGCTATGCCAACAAGCTTCAGCCATTCTCCGCACTGCTGGCCCTGCCCATCTTCGCCCTGTTCGCCACCGGCGTGCACTTCGAGTCGATGAGCCCGCTATTGTTGGTCTCGCCGCTGGTCATTGCACTGATTGTGGCTTTGGTGGTCGGCAAACCTCTGGGTATCATCACCACCGCATGGCTGGCCACGCATGTGGGCGGGCTCAAGATGGCCAAGGGGCTGCGCGTGCGCGACATGATTCCCGCTGCCGTCGCCTGCGGCATTGGCTTCACTGTGTCCTTCCTCATCGCCTCGCTGGCGTACAAGAATGCGGAACTTTCCGCTGAGGCGCGCTTCGGCGTGCTGGTGGCCTCCCTGATCGCCGCAGCGATTTCCGGTGTGCTGCTGAGCCGTCAGTCCAAGAGATTCGAGAAGGCCGCAGCCGCGCAGGCTGCCGCCGCCGAGGCGTTGGCCGATGCCGAAGCCGGCGAATCGATTGATGGCAATGGCACTGGGCAGCCAAGCCGCACCACAAAGCCCACCACGCCCACGGAACACCCCGGCACCCTCGCCGACGGCACCGCCAGTGTGGAAATCGACTTCCGCCACTGATGGCTAAGACGGTCCCTACTCCGTTGTTGGCCTTGTTTCGTGAAAACCGTACGCTGAGACGCGCTCAGAGTACGTTCTTCACGAAATTTCGCGGAAAACGTACGCAGAGCTTCAGGCGCTAGAATGCGAAGAGTCGATAGCACCGTACAGGAGGACATTGGATGGCAAAGAAGCAGAAGAAATCCAAGAAGAACGGCGGCAAAAAGGCCGCTGAAGCAAAGAATCCAGCCGAGGCCGCGTCCCAGTCCGCAGTCGTGGACGATATGGAACCATTGGAAGCCACAGCTGCGAATGATACGGCAACGTTGGAGGCTGAGACGGCAACTGAGGCTGCGGCCACACCGGTGAACCCGGTCGACTTGGAGGAGGCTTCGCCGCTGGGCGACACCTATCATCGCGGCCCGGTGATTCTACGCGGCCAGATGATTCCCTCGGACAACACCACCGCCAACCTGCTGAAACCCGACCGGGACACCGACTGGCTGCATATGGACCCATGGCGTGTGCTGCGCATCCAATCGGAATTCGTGGACGGCTTCGGGGCGCTCGCCGAGCTCGGACCTGCAGTCTCAATTTTCGGCTCCGCACGCACCCAGCGCACCGAATCGATCTACAAGGCGGCACGGCGCATGGGTAGCCAGATAGCCAAGCGCAACATCGCCGTCATCACCGGCGGTGGTCCCGGCATCATGGAAGCCGCGAATAGGGGAGCGGCACTGGCCGGCGGCAAATCCGTGGGACTCGGCATCGAATTGCCGCACGAGCAGGGGTTGAACCAGTGGGTGAACCTCGGCATGAGCTTCCGGTACTTCTTTGTGCGGAAGACCATGTTCGTCAAGTATTCCTCGGGCGTGATCGTGTGCCCGGGCGGCTTCGGCACACTGGATGAGATGTTCGAGCTGCTGACCTTGGTCCAGACCCACAAGGTGGCGAATATTCCGGTGGTGCTCTACGGCAAGGAATACTGGCAGGGGCTCTTTGACTGGCTCAACGGTCCGGTGGCCGAGCACGGCATGATCTCGACGATCGACCCGAAACTGGTCACCGTAACCGACGACGCCGACGAAGCCGTGGACGTGGCCGTCAGCGCAATCGTGAGATAAGCGAGATAGAGTAGCTCCCCTCTCCGAGGGGAGCCAAGGACAGAGTTACTTTTTGTAGGCGATGAGCAGGCCGGTGCCGTCAGGGGTGAGCGTGGACTCGAAACCTTCGTCATCTTCGACGGTGGCGAGCAATTCACGCATGGCGATGGCCTTGTCGCTGCGGTCGGCCGGATTGATCACGCCGCCCTGACCGTCCTCCAACACCAGCACATCGGTGAACACGATCACGCCGTGCGCGCGCAGCAGACGGGAGGCCTGGGCGAACGTGGCGGCATAGTTCTCGGCGTCGCCCGCCACCACGATCAGATCGTAATCATTGGCGTTGAGGCGCGGCAGAAACACGCTGGCCGGAGCATTCACCGCACGCAACGTGGTGTCGGTCTCATCCTGCAGCTCGGCGAACGCCTTGCGAATCAGCGCGATGCCCTGAGCGGTGGAATCGACCGCAGTCAGCAGGCCCTTGCTATCCAGCGCATGGGCGAGCTGCAAGGTCTCCACCAGCGAGCCGGTGCCCACGGCGATGACCGAAGCGGCGCCGGTGATGCGCACCAGCATGCCCAGCAGACGGGCCTGCGCCGCCGAACCCTGCAACTGGCCGGACTCGTCGGCAGCCGTACGGGCGTCGGTCAACGCATCGGATTCACGTTCGCGCGCGTGTTCCTCGGTGAATTCCCATGCCTTGGCGAGGTTGGTGTACTGCGTTCTGTCCATAATTCGTTCCTTCATGTCTTCTCTCGTGCGGGCACCCGGCGGATGCATCGACGCATGTGCTTAGACGATCGCCGCAGCCAGCCGCGGCGCGGCTTAGCGCTCGCGGACCTTGGCCACGATCTGCCACATCTCCTCGCCCACATCGATGCCGCGCGGGCAGTGGCGGGAGCAGGCGCGCACGGACTGGCAGGCGGCCACGCCGTCGGCGGTGTCGATGGCGTCCATACGCTCCATGGCCTTGGTGTCGCGCGAATCGTTGACGAAACGGGAGGCCCAAATCAGCGCGGCCGGGCCGATGAAGGCGTCGCCGCCGGCGTACACCGGGCAGGCGCCTTCGCACACGCCGCAGGCGATGCAGTTGCTCAGCAGCTCGTATTTGGCGAGTTGTTCGGGGTTCTGCAGGTATTCGAACACGTCCACCTTGCCTTCGGCGGTGGTGACGAGCACGCCGTCCGCCCGAAGATATGGGGTGAGCTTCCTGATCTGGTTGAGCATAGGGTCGATGTCGGCGATGAGGTCGCGCTGCGGTGGGAAGCCGGGCAAGGATGCCAGTTCGATGACTCCCAGTGAACCGTTTGCGGCCGAGTCCTGGTCGGCCGCCGCGTTCGCGACGTTTTCCGCGGAATCGTCGGATTCCTCAGCCTCGGTGCCGGTGTGTCGGAACCCTTCGTCATCGACTTCAGGCAGGGCGCCGGGCTGCTTGGCCCAATCGCGGATGGTGGCCGTGCATAGCAGGGTGGGGGTGCCGTTGATTGCCACGGCGTCCGAACCGCACATGCCATGACCGCACGAATAACGGAAAGCCAGCGTCGGGTCGACGGTGCGTTTGATGGTCAGCAGACAATCCAACACAGTATCCGAAGGGCGCGCGGGAATCGTGTATTCCTGCACCCACTGCTTGCCGCGCGGACGACGGCGTGCCGCCGAATCCGAGCCGCCGCCGAACGGGGAGTTTTTCTTGGCGAACGGGCTGCCGCCGCGTGCACGTTCGGCACGCTCGGGTCGCGGCGTGAAACGATGCACTTGCAGGGTAACCGTCGTGTTGCTCGCCTCAGCCATGTTCTGCCTCCATGAAACAGTGGGATGTCAAGTCCAGTATTAGCCAACCTATTGTGCCACAAGCCCTAGGCGGCTTGGGTATTACCACCAGCGGATCAGTACTCGCGCTTCTTGGGCGGATAGTCGGTGATGTGCACCGGCTTGAAACTTACCGGACCATCATCGGCGACCATCGAGTGAGCAAGGAAATGCTCATCGTCGCGTTCGGGGAAATCAAGGCGTTGCATGGATCCGCGAGATTCCTGACGGGATTCGGAAGCGTGCAGCATGGCCTCGGCCAGTTCGATTAGATGACGGACTTCCCAGATGGCGGTGACCTCCTGATTGAAAGCGGCGGTCTTGTCATGGGCCCGCAAGGTATCGGCAACCGGCGTGATGTCGTTGTTGATCTGAGTCAACGCCGTATCGATGGCCTGAGCGGTGCAACGTACGGCCAGAGCCTGCTCCATCACTGATCCGAGTTGGGCCATGAGCTGATAAGGATTGGCAGTGGTCGTCCCATCGTCTGAATCACCCATTGGTCCGGCGAGCAGTTCGTCAAGCTCTGCCTTGCGAGAATCGGCAGCCTGATCGGCGGCATCGGTCAGCATGTCATCGGCCGAATCTTCGGCCATAGGGGAGTCAACCGGGTCCTCGGCGATGCGTGCGGCCATCGTCTGACCAGCGCGTGTGCCGAACAGGCAGGCGTCGAGCAGAGAATTGCCGCCCAGACGATTCGCACCATGTACGGAGACACAAGAACATTCGCCAGCGGCGAACAGTCCATCGACTACCTGCACGGCACCGTCGGCCCAACGGTACACCTCGCCATTGGTGGTGATGGGGATGCCGCCCATCGTGTAATGCGCAGTGGGCTTGATAGGCACCAGGTCCTTGACCGGATCGAGGTTCGCGTACTGCTCGATGGTTTCGACCACCTGCGGCAGCACTTCCTTCATACGTTCGGGGTCGATGCCGGTCATATCCAGCCAGACGCAGTCCTTCGGACCATCCGGGTCCTTCGGATCGGCGACGCCGCGGCCGGCGTCAATCTCCGCCATGATGGAGCGGGAGACCACGTCTCGCGCGGCCAGATCCCTATGCTCCGGGGCGTAGCGTTCCATGAACGCCTCGCCGTCGGCGTTCCTCAGGATGCCGCCTTCGGCGCGGGCCGCCTCGGACAGCAGGATGCCGGTGTGCGCGAGCCCGGTGGGATGGAACTGCACGAATTCGATGTCCTCCAGCTGCAGACCGGCGGCCAAGGTCAAGGCCATGCCGTCGCCGGTCAGATCCCAGGAATTCGACGTGGTGTGGAACAGTCGGCCCGCGCCACCGGTGGCAAGCAGCACGTTGCGCGCGTGGATGGCCTGAATCTCGCCCGAATGCGTGTCAAAGGCCACGATGCCGGCCGCCTGCTTGCCGTCGTCGGCGAGCACCAGGTCGGTCACATACCATTCCTCGGCGAACTCGACGCCTGCCGCCACGCACTGCTGCCACAAGGCGTGCAGAATCTGGTGGCCGATGCGGTCGGCCGCATAGGCGGCGCGCTTGACCGGGGCACCGCCGAACTCGCGCGTGTGGCCGCCGAACCGGCGCTGGGCGATATGCCCGTCCTCGGTACGGGAGAAGGCCACTCCCTGACGCTCCAGGTTGATCACGGTCTGCGGCGCGTATTCGGCGAGCAGTTTGGCTGCGTCCTGGTCGACGAGCCAGTCGCCGCCCTTGATGGTGTCGTAGTAATGCCAGCGCCAGTCATCGGATTCCACATTGCCCAGGCTCGCGGCGATGCCGCCCTCGGCCGAACCGGTGTGCGAACGCAGCGGCTGCAGTTTGGAGACCACGAGGATCTTCGGGTCCACGCCTTGTTCCCTGAGCTCGGTGATTTCGGGGGAGCGCAGCAGTCCCAACGCCGCCGACAGGCCGGCCGCTCCGGCGCCGACGATCACCGCATCATACATATCTTCCAAACGTTTCGGACTCATGGGTTCGATTCTCGCACACCCGCCGAACAGCCTTCGAGCCGTGTCATGGAAGCCGATTAGCCGACACGGCTGCTCAGCTTGAGTATGCCGGCATCCCGCTCGATCACTCCCCTCAGCTCCAAGGCGCCGAGTAGCTCAAGTATGGTGCCGATATTGGGAATCTCGTCGGGTACCGTCTCTCGCGCCACACGCAATAGTGCGTCCGGAGTGACGATGAGATGTCGTTTACGGCATTCACGAATCAATGCCACTAAGGTGCGCTCCATTTCCGGCAGCTTGGCGATAATGATACGTTGTTGGGCTTCCTTCTCGGGATCGGGCTTCGGCTTGACACGAAGATCCGGCATCTGATGCGACGAGGGCAGCTCTTCACCCTTGCTCTTGTTGGCACCGGTCTCGGCGGTTGCGCTCGCCGGCCCATCCTTGGATTGAACGAGTGTAGGCTGAGTATGCTTGGTCTTAAGACGTTTCGAATGGCCTGGATCTTGTGACGACTCCTGTGACGCCGATGATTCCGAGGATGCTGGCGATAACGGAGTCGTTGCCGGCACTTCCATGGCCTCCTCGTTTTCGGACGAGTCCTGACCTGTGGATTTCGATATGCCTGGGCATACTCCCATAACGGGTTTGTGCCGTTCATGGCATATATCCTCGGTGGATGTGGCGGCACACAGAATCATCGCTCGGTGGTCGCCGATCATCTTATTGCACCCGGCGTTGCAAGGCTGATTGATGTCACCGGGAACCGCATACACTTCGCGCAGCAATTCACATGCCCATCCCGCGGTGTTGAGCGCTCCGGAACGCAACCGGGCTTGCGTCACAATCAATGTGGAAGACATGGCCGCGATAATGCGGTTGCGGAGTAGAAAACGACGGGCTTCGGGAATCGTCCCTGGACACAGTTCACTGATCAGTGCACCACCCTGTGCCTCGATACGTTCGAACAGCGTGCGGTTACGCATCGGTCCGATATGGTTGAGCCCGCCGGCGAATACGGCAACGGTTCTGCCCACATTGGCGGGCATTCTGCCGTGCAGCGCATTCAACGCTCCCCAATGTGCCGCCGCATCCGTTCCCATCGCGCCTCCGGACACGACCAGATGCCCGGCAACGGCTGCCTGTTCGGCTACGGTGTGCGCCACATACCGGCCATATTCGGTCACGTCCCGTGAACCGACGATGCCGACCGGTTTGGCGCAACTGGTCAATGCGCGTGGATCGCCTTTGATCCACAGACACAGCGGTGGCGCCCAATCGGAGCGAATGGACAGGTCGGCCAACTGCGAGGGCCAACATGGATGGCCAGGGCCGATAATCCATTGCGTGCCATCCATAGTGAACCAGTCGGCCAGTTGGATGATGTCTTGCGAGGGCAGGTCCATCATGCGGTTATGCCAGCCGGCCAGTGCATTGCGGAAGGAGCGCATCGCGTTCGCCGACGCCTTGCGGCCCCATCGAGTGAGGCCGTCCACGAACATGCGGTCAATACGTGACAGCGCCGGGCCGCAGATTTCAGATGGCTGGCTTGGATGGGATTGCGCCAACGCGTGCCAGAGGGATTCGGCGCTTTCCGCGCCTTTGAGCGTGGCGTACATCATCACATCCGCCCCGTCAAGACAAAACGTGAGCGCGGCGCGGTATAACGTATCCGTGGGAGGCATGGGAATGGTGCGCGAAACAGCGAGGCCCGTATCGGTGTGATCCACACTGCCTGCGGTGCCGCCAGATTGTCGGATATCAGTAGCGTTACTCATGTCATCCTCGTTCTCATTTCGATGCCCTGATGGACGTCCTGCTCGGTGGGGGACACGCGGCCGGCCAGATCGGCGAGCGTCCAAGACAGACGCATGGCGCGATCGGCCCCGCGCAATGTGAGTTGATGATTGGACAGTGCCCGATTGACCAATTTCATCGCTTTCAGCGACGTATTGGCGTGCAGCCATTTTCCCGAAGCTTGCGCGTTGCACACCCATCCGTACTGTCTGAACCGGTCCTTGGCCACTTGACGGGCGCGAATCACACGAGCTTGTATTCCGGCACTGGACTCGCCGATTGGCTCGCTTTGCACGGCAATGCGCGAGACCGGTGGCACCGCCATCTGAATATCCACACGATCCAATATCGGTCCGGACAATCGCGAGAAATAACGTATACGGTCTTTTTCCCGGCAAGTGCAACGTTCGCCGGTGCCGTAATAGTATCCGCACGGGCAGGGGTTGGCCGCCATGATGAGTTGGAATGAGGCCGGGTAATAGGTGCTGCCTTTTGAACGGGAAAGCGCCACATACCCGGATTCCAATGGTTCGCGCAACGTCTGCAGGGCGCGTGCGCTGAATTCCGGTGCCTCGTCCAGGAACAGAATGCCTCGATGCGCGCGCGTGATCGCGCCGGGAACGGCGATGCCGCTGCCACCACCCACCAAGGCCGCCGTGCTGGCGGTGTGGTGCGGTGCCTCGAACGGCGGCATGTCGGTGATGCCGTACTGAGGCAGTATGCCGCACAGCGACCGAATCGATGCCACCTCCAGTTGTTCCGCCTCGTTCAACGGGCACATGATGCCGGGCATACGTGAGGCCAGCATGGTTTTGCCGCTGCCTGGCGGGCCGGTCATGATGAGATTATGTCCGCCTGCCGCCGCCACTTGCAGCGCCCATTTGGCATGTTCCTGACCCAGAACCTCGTTCATATCGCCACAATCGTTGGGATGGCTTGTGGACGATTGATCCATGGTGGTCTCGTCGGCAACCGGTGTATCAGTAATCGTATAGGTGGCATCGCCGCCCATCAGTTCGATGAGCTCACCCACATGCCTCACGCCCACTACATCCAGTCCATCCACCATCGAAGCCTCGTCAAGATTGCGATGGGGAACAATCATTTTGCGCACGCCACGTTCCTCGGCATGCAGCATGATCGGGAGCAGCCCATGAATCGGCAGCACCGAGCCGTCAAGATTCACTTCGCCGAGCACAATGGTATCTTCCAAGCAATCATGCCCTATGGCACCCGCCGCGCATAGGACGCTGGCCGCGATGGCCAGATCATGCGACGAACCACGTTTGGGCATGGCCGCAGGGCTCATGTTCACGGTCACGCGGGTTTGCGGCCAACCGAATCCAGTGGCTTGACACGCCGATTTCACGCGCTCGCGGGCTTCGGACAACGATGCATCCGGCAATCCGATGATGCTGAAGTATGGCAAGCCAGGGCTGATGAAAGCCTGCACTTGGACGATGAAGGCCTTAAGGCCGATCAGTCCGACTGAGAGAGTGCTGCCGATAGCCATGTCTACTCCTTTCGCAATGTGTTTCGCAACGTGGCTGTTTTCTGGGGGACGAATTCAGAAGGCGTTTTCGATGTGACGCACGAGCGGTCTGCCCACCCGAAGCACGATGGTGACGACATCGAAACGGACTGCCGTATGCGGCACACGATTACGCCGGTCAAGCAGCCAATCGCAGGCGGCTTTCCTGAGATTGTGCTGTTTCGCCGGCGTGATGGCCTCTTGCGGATATCCGTAATGCATGGACCGGCGTGATTTCACTTCGACGAACACCACCGTGTACTCGGGATTGAGCATCACGATGTCCAATTCGCCGTAACGGGTATGCCAATTGCGGCTCAAGGTCGTCCAACCGTGTTCCTCCAGCCACGCGGCGGCGTACTGCTCGCCGAGCGCACCGAACTGTTTGGACGTCAGATTGCGGTCGCCCATCGTGGCCGCAATCCGTTCCGAAGGCAGCGTTGCCTGCGGATCAGGTGAAGCCAGCATGGGCTGGTGAAAGGCAAGACCGGCGTCGATGCCGGACTTCGTCGTCGGCTGGGTAGGTGGTAAAGCGTTCATGATTCCACTGTGCGGGTTACTTATGTAAGAGCACAAGCGCAACCGGCAAATGTGGATACTATGACGCGGTTTGGCGTGTTGTGGATAACGTGTGGATGAAAACCCGGTTATCCACCATTAGTTCAGAAGGTTTACCAAGGCTCCCCAGCCGACTTACCTGTGATGACAAACAACCCGCCGAGTTGTTCGCTGAATACGTCAGACCCAGTGAGCGGAGAGGGGAGCCAAGGTGCGGTCACTTCACCAAATCGGTGAGTTCGCCAAGGTTCAGTTCGAAGCTGACGCCACGATCCTCGAAATGCGGCTGGTCACGGGTGCTGACCATGGCGTGTCGCACGAACTCGCCGGCGATTTCGGCCGACTTGGCCAAGCCGCGGCCGGCCATCACCGCGCCGCACAGGGCAGATGCGAAGGCGTCACCCGTGCCATGAATCATGTATGGCAGCTTTTCATGAGCCAGCTCGATCTTGCCGGCAACACCGGTGGAAGTGCTGGCCACATAGTTGACGATTTTGCCATCGCCATGGTCGATGCCCTTCAACACCACGTTCTTGGCACCCAACTTCAGCAGAGCACCAAGCAGCTCGTTAACCGTGGCCTCATCAATATTCTGGCCAGGATAGTCACGCTTGGTGAGAATACTCGCTTCGGTGAGGTTCGGCATCAACACGTCGGCCCCATCGGCCAGAGCGCCCATTGCCTCGCACAGCTCCGGTGTATACGTGGGGTACATTTCGCCGGCGTCTCCCATCACCGGGTCAACCAGACGCAGCGCGTTCGGATATTCACGGTAGAGACGCTGAATGATCGCCACCTGATCGGGGGAGCCGAGGAAGCCTGAATACACGCCATCCAGTTCCACGTCTTCCTTCTGCCAGGCATCCAAGTAACCGGAGAGAATATCCGTGGTGTCGTGGAACGTGAACACTGCATAGCGCGTGTGCGCCGAGAACAGGGCGGTCGGCACCGGGCACACATCGCAGCCTGCGGCCGAGAGAATCGGAATCGCGGCGGTCAGCGAGCACTTGCCGTAGCCGCACATGTCGTGCACGGCGGCCACGCGCGGAATATAGCTCGGATCACGGTCATACAGTGTTACATCGGTCATGTCTGTTCGAACCCCTTCACCATGTTGGCGGAATAATTCATTGGCGATGTTTGACTGTAGTCGTTCGTCATGTAAACCATGTAACCGGGCGGCGGAAAAATGGAACAGACGTCATCGCCGAGCGGGCAAACCGTCTTGGTGACGGGTGGAACAAGCAATCATCACGGACACTTGAGCCATGCGCGAAAGGCATGGTAGCGATATCACCGTGACCGCAGTCGAACGTGAAAGCGCATGCGCGCGGCCCGGCGTGTCGCGATAATTTCAACGACTTTTCCGTGACTCTTGACAGTCTCTCACGTCAATGATTCCAAGGCTTTATAAGCCCCTATAGGCAAGCCCGATAACGTTCGGCTTGCATCGCGCGGCCCAAGCGTCGTAACTTCATAACCAACACCTCGCCAACCACCCGAACACGGCAGGCGGGCGGCAAGGAAAAATCCTCGCGACCTAGCATAACCAAGGAGAAATACCCATGGCCGAGAACAGCAAAAAGTACCGTTTTGAAACCCTGCAGCTGCATGTGGGCCAGGAGCAGGCCGACCCGGCCACCGATTCCCGCGCAGTGCCGATCTACGCCACCACCAGCTACGTCTTCCACAACTTCGATCACGCCGAGGCACGATTCGGCCTTGCCGACCCGGGCAACATCTACGGCCGTCTGACCAACACCACCCAGGGTGTCTTTGAGGACCGCATCGTCGCCCTTGAAGGTGGTACCGCAGGCCTTGCCGTCGCCTCCGGTGCAGCCGCCGTGGAATACGCGGTGCGCAACATCACCCAGTCCGGTGATCACATCGTCGCCGCCAAGAACATCTACGGCGGCACCTTCAACCTGCTGCGCCACACCCTGCCGCGCGACGGCATCACCACCACCTTCGTCTCCGCCGAGAACCCGCAGGAGTTCGAGGACGCCATTCAGGAGAACACCAAGCTCGTCTACTTCGAGACCTTCGGCAACCCGAACGCCGATCTGCCGGACTTCGAGGCAATCTCCGAAATCGCCCACAAGCACAACCTGCCGGTGATCGTGGACAACACCTTCGCCACCCCGTACCTGTTCCGCCCGCTGGAGCACGGCGCCGACGTGGTGGTTGAATCCGCCACCAAGTTCATCGGCGGCCACGGCACCACTTTGGGTGGTGTGATTGTTGAAGGCGGCAACTTCGACTGGAATGCGGTTCCGGGCAAGTTCCCGACCCTGACCGAGCCGGACCCCTCCTACCATGGCCTGAACTTCTACGAGGCTCTCGGCGGCACCGCCTTCGTGACCCGTATCCGCGCCATCCTGCTGCGCGATACCGGTGCCACCCTGTCCCCGTTCGCCGCCTTCCTGCTGCTGCAGGGCACCGAAACCCTGTCCCTGCGTGTTGAGCGCCACGTCCAGAACGCGCTGAAGGTCGTCGAGTACCTGCAGACCGTGCCGGAAGTCGAGTCCGTTTCCCACCCGTCCATCCCGGGCCGTCCGGATCACGACCTGTACGAGAAGTACTTCCCGAACGGAGCAGGCTCCATCTTCACCTTCGATATCAAGGGCGGAAAGGATGCGGCTCGCGTCTTCATCGACAATCTGCACCTGTTCTCTCTGCTTGCCAATGTGGCCGACGCAAAGTCCCTCGTCATCCACCCGGCTTCCACCACGCACTCCCAGGAGACCTTGGAAGAGCTCGAGGACCAGGGCATTCACCAGGGCACCATCCGCCTGTCCATCGGCACCGAGAACATCGAGGATATCCTCGATGACCTGAAGGGCGGCTTCGAAGCCCTTCGCGCCTCCGGTCTGGCCAAGTGAGGTCGACAGAAAGGTTGACAGCCCGATGAGAAGGGGCGCGATGCTAATGGGGTGCATCGCGAATCATCGAGCCGCATGGGGTGCCTTCCGCCTGATCGCTTGACCCAAGGAGTAGGAAGCTCGCACTGACGTCATGCAGTGCGGGCTTTCTTGCGTCTGTATGCCTCACACAAAAATGACCGTCGCCAAAAAATGTGTGAGGCAAACGCACATCATCACCCAATCACACATGTTGACAATCCGCGATATTTCGCCGATTGTCGGATGTCGTTGTTCGTTTTATATTCGGTTGGCCTCACACTGTTTGCGCAGAGGCATGAATAGTGTGAGACCTGAGACGACATAATCCTCAAGGATGAGGGCCGGCGCGTGGCCGACCGCCCAATTCAGTCTGGCGCACGATGGGGCGCGCCGTTATTTCTTCATAAGTTGGAATCGTCATCCGGGCATAAGGCCCGGCCAAATATGGAGAGACATTATGAACGTGCAGAACCCGGCCGCATCGCGCGGCATCGCTATTCAGGCCGTCGACTTGGTCAAGAACTACGGCGCCGGCGGCAATATGGTTCACGCCCTGCGCGGCGTGAACGTGAGTTTCGAACGCGGCGAATTCACCGCCATCATGGGCCCGTCCGGCTCCGGCAAATCCACGCTTATGCACACGCTCGCCGGCCTCGACTCCGCCACATCCGGGCATATCCTTTTCGGCGGGGCAGACCTGACCCGCATGGACGACAAGCAGCTCACCTTGCTGCGTCGCCACAAGATCGGCTTCATCTTCCAAAGCTTCAACCTGCTGCCCATGTTCACCGCCGAACAGAACATCCTCATGCCACTGACTCTCGCCGGAGACAAGCCCGACCGCGCTTGGTTCGACCTGCTCGTCGAAACCCTGGGGCTGCAGCAGCGCCTGAACCACCGACCGAATGAACTGTCCGGTGGCCAGCAGCAGCGCGTGGCCATCGCCCGCGCGCTGATTACCAAGCCGAAGCTGGTGTTCGCTGACGAGCCGACCGGCAACCTCGACTCCGTTTCCAGCGCCGAAGTGCTCGGCTTCCTGAAGCGTTCGGTCAACGAGCTTGGCCAGACCATCGTCATGGTCACGCACGATGCGGTGGCCGCCTCCTATGCCGACCGTGCCATCGTATTCGCCGACGGACAGATCGTGGCCGACGAGGCGAACCCCACCGCCGAAACGATGAACGAGCTGCTTATGTCCGAACGCGAACGTGCCACGCGCACTGCCGTCACCGGCACACGCGCCGACACGCTCGCCCGTCTTGCCGGCGTAAAGGATGTGCCCAACCTGCCCATCACCGACGCTCCATTGCCCCCGGCTGGGAGAACCGGCACCATGCGCCATGCCCGCGTCGCTGCACAGCACGCTTGCTGAGCCGGAAAGCGAGAGACAGGACACCCCCATGTTTTCCATCACTCTGAAACTTATGAAGAAAAGCGCTAGGATGCTGATTCCGGCAGGCATCGCCATCCTGATCGGCACTGCGTTCATCGCCGCTACCTTCCTGTTCGGCAACGCGATGAACGATGCGCTTGCCGCGCAGAGCACAGCACAGCTCGGCGGCGCGAACTACGTGATCGCCCCGGACGCCGGCAAGGACCTGACCGATAAGGACCAGGACTACATCTACACGCGCACGGTTAACGACTTCCAGCTTGGCCGCATTCGCGCCACCGAAGGCGTCAAGGACGCACGTGCCGGCTACGCGGGTTCTGTGACCGTAACCCGTGGCAACAAGCATGCCAACAGCTACGTCATCACCACCGCCGCAAAACGCACGCTGCTGCCGGTCACCATCACGCAAGGAGACCGGCCGGCGGACAGCAACGAGATCGCCCTGACCAAGTCCGTGGCCGACCAGCTCGGCGTCAAGGTAGGAGACCGTGTGACCGTCAACTCGCAGGCGGCGCAGTATGCGGACAAGACCGGCGATTCGGCCGGTGACGTCGGTGATAAGTCGGTCCAGAACGCCGATGACGCGAGCGCGCACAACGGTGATTCCGATAACGCGTCCGGCGTGTCCGCCTCATCCGATGGCGCCAACACTGCCGACTCCGGCATGACCGTGCGCGTGGTCGGTCTGACCGACGATCCGAACGGCGCCTACCCCTACTACGGCGGCGCCTCCGTGCTCTCCGACAACGTGATCGCCGCGATGGGCGGCAGCGACGATTTCGACGAACTGCCTACCCTCATGATCTATCTCGACATCGATGGCGAGGACGATGAGGCCGCAACGGCCGCGGTCGCACGGATCAACGCCCTGCTCCCCAAGCATTTCAGCGTCCAGTCCCGAGCCACATACGCCGAACGATCCATCGCGAGCATGAGCGCGGGCGAAACCAGTATCACCACCATCTTCCTGCTGAGCTTCGGCATGCTCGCCATGCTGGTCGCCGCGCTCGTCATCGCCAACACCTTCCAAGTGCTCGTGGCACAGCGCCGCCGCACACTTGCCCTGCTGCGCACCATCGGCGCGAATAAAAGCCAGTTGTATGTCTCCGTGCTGTTCGAGGCCGGCGTGCTGGGGCTCATCGCCTCCATATTGGGTGTGGGCCTCGGCATCGCCCTCATGGAAGCGCTGTGCCGGTCCGGCCTCATGCAGGCCGCCGACATGAACATGCGACTGGTACTATCCGGTCCGGTGTTCACGGTGCCGATGGCGTTCGGCATCATTATGACGGTGATTGCCTCGCTCGGCTCCGCGCGTTCTGCTACCGCCGTCACCCCGTTGGAAGCGTTGCGACCCATCGAACTGACCGACACACGACGGGCCGGTGTGGTCCGCGCCGTGATTTCCATGCTGCTGATTGTGGCCGGCGTGGCACTGTGCGCATTCTCTGTATGGCAGATGTCCGAGAAAATCGCCGGACGTGATTCAATGGCCGACAAGCAGTATCCGCTGGTGTTGCTCGCCGCCATCATCGGATGTGCATTGATCTTCCTTGGACTGGTGCTTTCCGCCACGTTCTGGCTACCGGTGCTCATGCGCGGCGTGTGCGCGCTGGTTGCACTGGCCGGTCCGTCCGCCAAAGTGGCACATGCGAACATTCAGAAGAACCCGCGCCGCGTGGCCGCCACCGGTGCCGCACTGCTTATCGGCGTGACGCTGGTCTCCACCATCGCCACCGGTGCCGCCAGCGCCAAGCAAACCATGAACGAGGCGCTGACCACGCGCTACAGCGTCGACATGATTGCCGCTGGCACCGATATGACTGGCAAACAGGCCAGCGAGGCAGCCAAAGTCAAGGGCGTTCAGAGCAGTATCTACGCGCCGACCCGCATGATGACCATGAAGGATGCCGACGGCAAGAGCCTGAGTGTGCTGGTCGTGGGCGTGGATGGTGTCGACGCGCTGCGCAAGGTGGTGCGCTCCGATTTGTCCGGTGTGACCATTGATGGCGATTCCGTACTGATGCCCAAGTATTCCGCCGCTACAGGCAAGGATATTCCGCTGGACAAGAGCGTTACGTTCACGGCTGGAGCGGCCGAAGCACAAGCCGATGCCGCCAATGGTCCGTCCGGTAATGATGCGAACGGCAGCGCCGAAAACGGCAATGGACAATCCGGCGGCACACAGACGCTGACGCTCAAACCGCGGAAGGTGGACTATCGCCGCATTGCCTCCAACTACGCCGCGGTCGCCTTCGTGGACGCCAGCCACTTCACCAACGGTGGAATCAAGGCCGACGGGCATATCATGCTTATGCGCATTGACGCCGAGGGCGCGGGTGTTGCGCTGAACGACGTATTCACCAACGTGCAGAATGTGTTCTCCGCCAGTGCGGGTGTTACCGTGACCGGTCCGGTGGCCGGACGTACGCAATGGGAGACCATGATCAACGGCATGATGGCATTGTTGGTCGGTTTGATTGCGGTGGCTGTGCTCATCGCCTTGGTCGGTGTGGCGAACACGCTGAGTCTGTCGGTGATCGAACGCACACGCGAATCCGCCACCTTGCGTGCCATCGGCATGACGCGCGGCCAACTGCGGCGCTCGCTGGCGGTGGAAGCGTTGCTGCTTTCGCTCGTCTCCGGCGTGGTGGGTGTGGTGCTGGGCACCCTGTTCGGCTGGCTCGGATCCTACATGGTGTTTAGTTTGTACGGCGACACCGTGTTCCCGTTCGAATGGGCCACCAACGGTGTGGTGCTCGGCGTCGCCGCGCTCGCCGCTCTGCTGGCCAGCGTGGCACCCGCCCGCCGGGCCGTCAAAACGCCACCAGTTGAAGCCTTGGCCGAAGCGTAGAGCAATAAGCTCCCTCATCAGAGGGAGCTTATTTGTTACACCAACCCGTTGTCGTACGCGAAGACTACGGCCTGTACGCGGTCGCGGGCGTTGATTTTGGCGAGGATATGCGCCACATGTGTCTTAACGGTTGGCAGAGAAATAAAGAGCTTGTCCGCGATTTCCTGATTGCTCAGACCATGGGCGATCTCCACCAGCACCTCGCGTTCGCGGTCGGTGAGCAGTTCCAGCTCGGGGTCGGTGTACGACGGGCGTGACGTATTGGAACCGTCGGAAGCGGCTCCGGCAGGGGAGGGGATGCCGGTCATTGAGTCGGCACCGTTGCTGGCCGCACCGCCAGAGACGCCGCCGGCGGAACCGTACACGGCACCGGAGCGCGCGACATCGCCGGTCAGCGAACCATGCTGCGCGTAACCGTCCTGCATCATCTTTTCGATGAGTCGCTTGGTGGCGGAAGGCGCGATGATTGCATTGCCTTGGAATACAGTACGAATCGAATTGAGCAACGTCTCCGGTTCGGTGTCCTTGAGCAGGAAGCCCGAAGCACCGGCGGTGATGGTCGCCATCACATACTCGTCCAAATCGAACGTCGTCAGAATGATAACGCGCGTCGGCCGGTCGTCAGCCGATTCGGCCGAGACGGTCGCGTCGGCGGCCGGGCTGGCCGAATCGGCCGCGTCGCTCGGCACGGCGGAGAGCGAGGTAATACGGCTCGTGGCCTCAATGCCATCCATGCCGGGCATGCGCACATCCATCAGCACCACGTCGGGATGCAGGGATTCCGCCAACGCCACGGCTCGGGCGCCGTCGGACGCCTGCCCGACCACCTCCATATCCGGCTGCGAACCAATCACCATGGCGAAGCCGGCACGCACCAGCTCCTGGTCGTCCGCAATAATCACGCGAATGCTTCTGCTCTCGTTCATGCTCTCCACTGTATCCGTTTCCTATCGGAGCGCCGCTCCATAAACACCCTGATTGTTCCCTGAGTTCTTATTGGACAAGGCTCTCATCGGGGTAACGTTCCCGCGTGTTGCATCTGACTATCCAACGAAGCCGCCGGTCGCAACTGCATATCCGGCTGCACACCCTCATGGGTCTCGTCGCTGAACCCGGTTTCACGCAACACTTTCAACAGCTGACGCATACGAGCCAATGCGGCACGCCCCCGAGCGCCAATCGCGGCAAAAGCCGCTGCAATCTGCATACTATCAGGCGCAGGTTCGGCGTTGAGCATCACCAGTCCCTCATCAGCCTGCGCGATCACCGATTCCAGCGTGGTCAGTACTTCGGTTTGCATCGCCGCACTAATACGGTTGCGCTCTAAGTTGGCCGCCAGCACCTTTTGCCGCTCCTGCTCGGCTCGCAGCGCCTCCTCGCGTTGCAACAGCACCAGAGCGTTTGCGCCACGCGAACGGCTCCATCGAGCCATCGCAATGCAGGCAAAACCTACCAACATGATTCCCACGCCCGGCAGCAAGCCAGACAAAACCAGCCTCCATTTTGAGAGCATGGAACTACCATCGGGCAAAAACAGATGGAACAGCTGGCTGTATCCATTCCACCCAGTCATCACCTTGATGCCCGCAAGCCACGAATCGGCTGCCAGCGCCACGCTCACCCAGCGCCAAGCGGACTCTCGTCCATACAATACCGCCGAATACACGGATACCATCGCAAACATATTGATGGTCAAAATCGATGGCAAGAACAACAGTTGCACAGCAGACAGCACCGCCATCGCCAGCGCGCTGCCCTCTGGGAAGCGGCGGCGGAACGCCAAAGGCGAAAGCATAATAATCGACAGCGTTATAGTCAGCATGCGGTTCGGCGAATACGGGGCATTGCCGATCATTTGCAAATCGCCATACGTGGCGGAATCAAATAGCGCAATCAGCACGATAGTGGCGATAACGTCCATCAGAAGATAGTGCCGCTCGGTCCACTGCGCAAATCGACCCACCCAGTTCGACTCACGCGTATCTCCTTGGTCGAGTACTTTGGGGCGCGCCCGATCCATCAATCCTCGTATACGCGAGATAACGGTTAGCACCGGATCCTCCGTATCGGTGCCAGACTGTGGGGCGGCAGGGGAGAGCGGAATCGTAGCCGCCACAATAAAGCCACCATTCGGCCCTGGGCCGGCCTGCACGCTGCCCCCCAACGACTCAATGCGTTCATGCATACCAACCAATCCGTATCCGGGCTTATGACCGTCTGCTGCAGACGCCGCGCCACGGCCGTTATCGGATACGGTAATCGACAGCACATCGTTTGACCAGATTTCATCGATGGTGGCTTTAGCGCCCTCGCCCGCATGTTTGCGCGTATTGGTCAGCGCTTCCTGCACAAGACGGAACACGGCGGTTTCCGCGTCGGCGGACAGCCGGTCAGGTTGCGCTTTGCCGGTCATATGCCGGGACACCACCAGATGACCATCAAACAGCGAATCGATGTCGGCATATCCGGTACTGCCGCTCGCACCGAACACATTGAACAGACGCTGCATATCATGCTGCGCGCGTTCGGCCTCATGCCGAATCGTACCCATCGTGTGCTTGGCAATGGCCAGATCATGCGCACCCGCATACCGGCCGCCATCCGACTGCACAATAATCGTGGAGAGCGTATGTGCCACCACATCATGCATATCACGGGCGATGCGTGCGCGTTCGGCCAGCGCCGCGATGCGCGTCTCCTCGGCCTCTTTTGCCACAATGGAAGCGTTGCGCTCGCGCATGGCCGCCAGCGTGGCGTTGCGCGCTCGCTGCCACAAGGCCATGATGATGACGCTCAGCACGCTCGATTCGATGAACGCCGCCTCCATGCCGAAGTCAGCGAGCATCTTGGCCCCGCAGTTGACGGCGCCGCTTGCCCCCACGACGCCGGTGACCGCCGGGCATGCGGGCATCATGATGGCATCGGCCAGCCAGCCGTCGCGGATGACGCGCGAACCGGAGGAAGGTCCGGCGAACAGCGGACCCACGTTGAAAGACACCGACCAGACCGTCGCCGCGACCAGTCCCATGACGAACGCCGTGACGATGAACCGCCAGGAATGTCGGGGATTGCCGTACAGAATCACCGAATACACCATGATCAGGGCATAGAAATCGAAATACGTGATCGCCGGGCCGAACACAAGATGCGTGATGGTCAGCGCCACGAACAGCCAGGCCGCCGGCTCCGGGCGATACCTGCGCAGCATCAGCGGCACGAAGACCGGCAGCGACCACAGCGTCATCGACGCCTGAGTTGCGGGAAACAATATGCCGGCCGTCGAATCAGGGTTGGTGGAGTCGTTGAACAGCATGCAAACGGCGATCAGCGCCGCGGCGAGCAATGCGTCCCATAGCAGTGTGCGGGTCGACTCCCGTGCGCACCATGCCCTCACGCGCGCCATCATCTCCATAACGCACAAGGCTAGCGTGTCCGGCGACGAACCGGTATCACTCTTCAGGAGGATTTGTGGACTAGAGTTTGTGGACTAGAGTCTTGAACCATGACAATGCTGAGCAAATACCACGTGCCCGGACTGGCCATAGAGGACCATTCCATCGATGTTCCGCTCGACTGGACCGGCCACGAGCCCGGACGGGCATTCGACGGGGAAACCATCAAACTGTTCTATCGCGTGGTCACCGCGCCCGAACACGTGCATGACGACCTTCCCCTGCTGATCTTCCTGCAAGGCGGTCCCGGCGGCGCCGGCCCGCGCCTCAACAGCCCGACCTCCGACGGATGGATCGAGGAGGCCATCAGGCACTTCCGGGTGATCCTGCCCGACCAGCGGGGCACCGGTCGTTCCTCGCGAGTGGACACGCATACCATGGCCCGCATCGCCGCCGCGCACGACGATGATGCCGTGGCAGGCGCCCGAGCCCAGGCCGACTATCTGAAGAAGTTCCTTGCCGATTCCATCGTGCGTGACTTCGAACATCTGCGCCTGACCGAATTCGGTGGCCGCAAGTGGGTGACGATGGGCCAAAGCTACGGCGGCTTCCTGACCCTGACCACACTGTCCCTGTTCCCGGCCGGCGTAATCGCCAGCTTCACCACCGGCGGCATCCCGCACGTGCCGGCCGACGCCACCGAGGTGTACGAGCACACCTTCCCGCGCATGGCGCGCAAGACGGCATGCTTCTATGAGCGTTACCCGCAAGACAGGGAGCGTGCGGCCGCCATCGCCGACCGGTTGCCCACCGCGGCACAGGTCGCCGAATTCACCGACGGGCTCACCGGCCGTGCGCCGACGCCGATGATGCGGGCCGATGCCGCGCATCGTCCGGGAACAATCGCCGCCATGGCCGCCCACGGTTTCCCTCTGCTGCCGAACGGCGACCCGCTCACCGTCGAACGCTTCCAGTGCTTGGGATCCGACTTTGGCATGAAGCCGAGCTTCGAGCGTGTCCATTGGATTCTTGACGACGCCTTCCTTGATGGCGATGGTTCCGCTTCTGCCGACTCGCCGTTGTCTGACGAATTTTTGACCAAGGTGATGAACGCCACTTCGTCGCGCCCGCTGTATTGGCCGTTGCAGGAATTCATCTACGCCAACGGCGAGCTTGACGAGCCCATTCGTTGGGCTGCCCAGCGCGTGCGCGACTGCAGGTCCGAATTCGATGCCGTTGCGCGTCCGCTCAATTTCACCGGCGAGGCCATGTTCCCCTGGATGTTCGAGCAGGAGGGGGCGTTGCTTCCGTTCAGGCCGGCCATGGACCTGCTTATGGAAGACACGCGTTTTGGCGTGATCTACGACGAGGACCAGCTGGCGCGCAACGAAGTGCCGTTGCAGGCCGCCGTCTATTTCGACGATATGTACGTCGATTCCGGCCTGCAGCTCGACACCTTGAGCCGGGTGGGCAACAGCCACTACTGGACCACCAACGAATTCGAGCATGATGGTCTGCACGGCTCGCTCGTCTTCAAGCATCTCTATGACGAAGCCCTCAACCGGGGCGACCTCGAAGAACTGTTCTGACTCAAGGAAGCAAGCTCCCTCTGATGATGGAGCTCTGTATACATGCACGAAAGGAAAACGTATGACTCAGAACCTCACCATCGGTTTTATCGGATATGGCAACATGGCCCAGGCCATCGCCCAAGGCTTCGTTGACGCGGGCGTGGTCGCCGGCGGCCAGATGGTTGCCTGCGCCGCCCACTACGACAAGCTTGAGAAGACCACCGCCGAACTTGGCGTGCGTCCGTTGCACAATGCGCTGGAAGTGGTGACGGCCGCTGACGTGGTCATCATCGCCATCAAGCCCTACCAGATTGCCGCCGTTGTCAAGCCGCTGGCCGACGAACTTGCCAAGCCGGGCAAGATCGTCGTCTCCATCGCCGCCGGCTGGAATCTCAAGAAGTACCAGGACCTGTTCACCACCGAAGACGGCGAATCCGTCGACTCTTCGGACATCCATATCCAGTGCACCATTCCGAACACTCCGATGGCCGTGGGCAAGGGCGTGCTTGTCACCGAATCCGTCAACACACTGACCGACGACGAAACCGAAACCTTCGAAAGCCTGTTCGGGCCGATCAGCCTCATCGAGCGCGTGGACACCGCGCATATGAACATCGCCATGGTGGTGGCCGGCTGCGCGCCCGCCTTCACTGACATGTACATCGAGGCTTTGGGCGACGCCGGCGTGCAGTACGGTCTGCAGCGAGCCACCGCCTACCGGCTTGCCGCCAAGATGGTCGAAGGTGTCGGCGCGCTCTACATGGCCACCGAAACCCATCCCGGTGCCATGAAGGACGCCGTGTGCTCGCCCGGCGGCACCACCATCAAGGGCGTCGCCCAGCTCGAAAAGGACGGTTTCCGCGGCTCGGTCATCGACGCCGTAGACGCCATCGTCGGCTGACTGCCAATCAGAGTTCGCGTATATTCGCATATCACAGTCAAAGCCTTCGAACCGTATGCTCGAAGGCTTTTGCATATGGCCGATTCACCACATGCAGGTTCAAGGTGTCCAGCTTCTCCCTAGACTTGGAATCATGTCTCTTACTATCGGAATCGTCGGACTGCCCAACGTCGGCAAGTCCACCATGTTCAACGCACTGACCCGCAACAACGTGCTGGCCGAAAACTACCCGTTCGCCACCATCGAACCGAACACCGGCATCGTACCATTGCCGGACAAGCGTTTGCCCGTGCTGGCCAAGCTGGTCCACACCGAAAAGGTCGTGCCCGCCACGGTGACCTTCGTGGACATCGCCGGCATCGTCAAGGGCGCCTCCGAGGGCGAAGGCCTGGGCAACAAGTTCCTGGCCAACATCCGCGAGGCGGACGCGATTTGCGAGGTTGTGCGCGCCTTCGAGGACGACGACATCGTCCACGTCAACGGCAAGGTGGATCCGGCCGACGACATCGACACCATCAACACCGAGCTCATTCTTGCCGACCTGCAGACCATCGAAAACGCGCTGCCCAAGCTGGAGAAGGATCTGCGCGGCAAGAAGATCGAGCCGGCCTACATGGACGCTGTCAAGCAGGCAAAGACCATCCTTGAAGCCGGCGAGACGCTCGACAAGGCCGCACGCGAAGGCCGCTTCGACAAGGATTCCGTCTACGACCTGCATCTGATGACCGCCAAGCCGTTCATCTACGTGTTCAACGTGGACGACAACGAGCTGGCCAACAAGAACCTGCAGGCTAAGCTCGCCGCATCCGTGGCCCCGGCTCCGGCCGTGTTCCTCAACGCTCAGTTCGAGGCGGACTTGACCGAGCTCGACGAGTCGGATGCCCGCGAAATGCTCGAGGACGCGGGCTTAAGCGAATCCGGCCTTGACCAGTTGGCCCGCGTCGGCTTCGACATCCTCGGACTGCAGACCTTCCTGACCGCAGGCGTCAAGGAAGTGCGCGCTTGGCAGATCCACAAGGGCTGGACCGCCCCGCAGGCCGCCGGCGTGATTCACACCGACTTCGAAAAGGGCTTCATCAAGGCTGACATCGTCTCCTACGACGATTTCGTGGCCGCCGACGGCTCCATGGCCAAGATCAAGGAGGAAGGCAAGCTCCGTCAGGAGGGCCGCGACTACGTCATGGCCGACGGAGATATTGTGGAGTTCAAATTTAACGTGTCCAAGTAGTTTTCCTCGGTTCCCCTTCCTGAGGGGAGCCGTCGCGGAAAGCGACTGACGGGAGTGTTGCGGAAAGGTCCGAGCAGTGTTGGTTGCCCAGACCTTTCTTCATGTTACGAACCTTTATGAACCTCGTTGAGATGAGATGTTTGCGTCTACTTTTCTTAGGCTTCCGCGTTCTCGTCGACTCCTGTGACGAGAACATTCCTCAATGATTTCGATACCTGTATTTTCAGCGGACGTTTTCCGGTCTGTACGACCAGCCCCGCGGCCAAGAGCTCTTCCACGTATTTCCTTGCGCTCTGTTTGGATAGTCCGATGTGATGGGCCACTTCGTCCAACGACATGGATTTGGACGAGTCGAACAGCTCTTCCTGAATCACGCCATAGAGCACCGAGACGGCATTGCGCGATAGGCCATGCCTCTTTTCAAGCTGTGTACAGAGTATCCGACCTTTGTCGAGCTGATCGACCTTGATACTGAGTTCGTCAATCAGCTCATCCTGGGCTTGTTGGATGAATCCGAGGATGGTGTTCACGAAGAGCGTGAGTTCGCCGCAGTTCAGCTTGTCCTCCGCCTCCATGAATGCTTTGTAGTAGGCGTTCTTGTTCTCCGCGATGGTGCGGGACAGGGATAGCACGGTGGGCATAGTCAGGTCATGGTTCAGGTACAGGGCCAGGAGATACCGGCCGGTTCTGCCGTTGCCGTCGTAGAACGGGTGGACGTATTCGAACAGGAAGTGCGACATGATGGCCGACTGCAGCCGGGGAATCTCGTCGGAGGTCGTGAGGTGGATCATGTCGGTGAGGAGTGCGCCGATGTTGCCTTCGCCTTTGACTCCGTTATGGATCGCGAGGCCGTGCGGCCACTGTGTTTCCACATCGCCTTTCCGGAACAGGTCGCCGTCCGGCTGATCGCTCTCATCGATTTCGTCGAGCACGACCTTGTCATAGATGTCGCGGATGGCGGCGATGCCCGCCGGCAACGCGGAGTCCTTGTCCGTGAGGTTCAGGTACAGCTTGGCAAATTCGCTGAACCGCGCCTTGGAGTCGTCGCCGTCCCTCCTTGCCTTGTCGGCCGCGTCCACGGCGTCCTGGGTTTCCTTGCGGGTGCTGCGCACGCCTTCCATCTCGTTGGTGGCGAACAGTTCCTCACTGATGGAATGCCGTATGTAGTCCCAGTGCATGACGCCGGGAATCAGGTTCCATAGCCGTGATATGCGCCTTTCGGCGAGAAGTATATTTTCCGTGAGCAGGGTCGTCTCGCGTGGCGTGGCGGAGAACAGCTCGCCCAATGGCGTGATGACCCCGGTCCTGAATGTGGAATCTGCCTCAAGCCGCTGCCGTGCGAGTGCTGCATGGTTATTGAAGGAATCAACTGACCTGTCGGCATGGAACAGCCTTGCCAAACTTCTATACTTCATATCCATGAGAGAGACTCGCTTCCCAAAGAGCATCCTTGATTGTAGAAAGTATAAGATAGAGAAGGAAATGAGTCAATAAACAACTATAAAATCATGGATAATACAAAAATATAGTTGTGCGCATGACTGCATGTGAGTGACATATGGTAGTGCCCGAAATGCGTGTCAGTAGTGAAATACTTCATGATCTGTTGTTCTTTCTGAATATGTGATGGTATGCAATGGGTTTTGCCGCGGTGCATTGCGTTGCGACGATGCCAAGAACGCATACTCGTATAGGTACGTTTATGGGGCATGGTGCGAACGAGTCGGCTCGATATCACCGGCAATGATTCAGCTATGCGCCAATGAGAGGTGTACTGATCAGATGGCGTGTTCGTTCACGCCGTTGCTGCTGAATGCGATGTGTTGATCATGGTTCGCGCACTATAAGGCATTGCATCCAAATCCGTCAAATCACGCGGTGTGTGAAATGCCCGTTGTATATAAAAAAGTCCGGTGCAACGCACGATGATAATGCGTTGCACCGGACTTACTGCAGAAACAATTGTTACAGACTGTAGATCTGTGCGCCGAACGGCCAGAGCGCGAGCTTGGCCATTTTGAACGACTGGAGGCCGAACGGGATGCCGATGATGGTGATGCAGTTGAGCACGCCTGCACCCAGATAGCCGAGTGCCATCCACCAGCCGACCAGCACCACCCAGAGGATATTGACCAGCGTGGAGCCAACGCCGCCACCGTATTGCACGGTTTTGCCGAACGGCGTCAAGGTAAGGCCCGCCATTTTGAACGCCTGAACTCCTAGTGGAATACCGATAATGGTGATGCACAGAAACAGTCCGATCAGTGCCCAGCTGATGGCGATTGCCAGTCCGCCCAGAATGATCCACAGAATATTGCCGATGACCCTCATCGTAAGTTCCTCACGTTTGCCGGCATTGCGCCGGATACCGAATCGAATGCTGGATTCCATTCTATTAGGCGAACGCGGGCGATATGTGGGGAATCGGTGACGGGACCCCTGAGCATCCCCTGAATCGTCCCTGAGCCGCATGCTCAGGCGCCTACTCGGGTGAGCATTCTCACATTCGGCTGATTTCTAGCGAAAACCCTTGTGCGGGCGGGCTGTGGACTATAGCATCACGACACATGACCACTACACCGCAGCCTTCTCAGGCATCTCAGTCCACCGCCACCAAACCCGCCGCCAACCGCGAGCTGCTCCTGACGCAGTCCGACCGCGACCCCAAGAGCTACCGTGGCGTGGACCGCGATCCGCAGGTCGTGGACATCATCTCCAAACTCACCAGTGAGAAGGCCACGATTCCGGCAAGCTGCGTGCAGCGCGACGCCGCCGACACCGGTCTGGAATCCAACAGCGCCGACGTGGGGATCGGCGAAGCCATGCTTACCATGCAGACCGAGCGTGGCAAGCAGGCGATTATCGGCGAGGCCTTCCGGCTGCTGCGCGCCGGCGGCACCTACTCGATTCACGAACTCGGCCTGTAGCCGGACAACCTGGACGAATCCGTCAAAGATGAGGTACGCAAGCCCGAAGCGTAACAGCGGTGTGCCGGCCCAACGATGGCCGGATAATGGGAAACAAGTAAAAGCGATGACGCGTATGTGAGATACGCGCGACGAATAGGAGAACATCATGGCCGATGAGAACGAGCAGCAGACCGCATGCAAGGCAGGACGCGACGAGCAGCATTGCAAGTGCAAGCAGCGTAGGGAAGCCGCCGCGGCAGCCGAGGCGGCTGCCGCCAACGGCGAACACCACTGCGCCTGCAAGCACGAGCACGCCGAGGGCGCGGCCGCGGAGCCGGGCGCGAAGAAGGAGTGCCACTGCAAGCATGGCGAAGTCGCGGCCGCTGAAGCGGGTGAGGCCAAGCACTGCGCCTGCAAGCACGACGCCCACGACGCCGAAGGCCACGCCATTTCGACCGAGCCGCATCTTGGATTCATCGAAGACTTGGCCTCGTTGATCGATATTCAGGAGGAGGCCACTGTCTCCCGTACGGTGCTGCGCGAGGACGGCCTGCGCGCCGTGCTGTTCGGCTTCGACAAGGACCAGGCACTGAGCGAGCACACCGCGGCCATGCCCGTGATCATCCAGGTGCTGGAAGGCAAGCTGCGCGTCGGCGGCGAAGGCCGTGAAGTCGAGCTTACGGCCGGCGGCATCGTCTACCTGAGCGCCCGTCTGCCGCACACCGTCTATGCCGTCGAACCCAGCAAGATGCTGCTGCAGATGTTCGACAACCGCGGCTGATTCGGTGAATGACTGGCAATCACGTATGAGAAGCTGATTGCCGTTAGACCATTCATAATGGCTTCCTTCATATGGTGTTGGTCGTATGACCGTAATATGAAGGAAGCCATTTCTTAGACGTTGGGGAGAGCTTGAATTCGACGCCATCATCATACGGCCTCAAGGGTGCATAAACGATGTCACAAGTAGACGCACGCCCGCCAGCCATCCCAAACGTCACAGCAAACCTAGAACCCGCAAGAGCTGACGGCCGATATTCGCCATGGCTGCATCATCAACCACGCCGACTTGGTATCCCAGCAGTTTGCGGTCGACGGTGACGATCTTGTCCGTCATCACGTAACTCACTTTGTTCAGGCCGTTCTCCGGACTTGGTTCCAATCGGACCCGCGTGTCGATGTCGGAGTAATCGTATGAGGTCAGCAGACAAGTGATGACGGAATCGAACCGATCGACGGCATCGCTCTGCACGATGACAACCGGCCGTGGCTTGCTGGCGTAGCCATCGGCCTGCAACGTCCAAATCTCACCTCGTTTCATCGGACATCCTCAAGGCGAGACGACTGGCATACTCAGTAGCGTCCCGCTCGGACGCAAACGGCTCCACGTCATTTCGTGGCAAACGCACCTCATAGGGGAACCCACGGTAATCATTGAACGCGCTGATGAACATACGCAGGGCATCGGCCGGGGTGGTACCCAGCTGTCGGGTCGTCTCCTTAAACAACGCAGCCTGCTCGTCATCAACTCGCGTGGCAATCTGCATGCTCATAGCCACTCCTTATTGCTATTTACTATCTTTTTGCACCAAATTGTATCAAATACTTGACTTCAGAGTGAAGCCCCCGCGTTCCAAGGCCCTTGTCTATACTGTAGACAGTTGTTCTTCATATGTGAATCGCCCGATATGACTTTGGAGCGGGCTTGTGATTGGAGGGGCCGGATATGACGAGTTACGTGCTGCGGCTCTATGATGATCCGCTGCTCCGGTTCGATGCGTCGTATGGCGAGGGCCTGCTGTCGGGCAAGATCGAGGCGCATGTCCGCTGGTTCGATGAGTCGAAGCGCGCGTTGCTGCCGTTTCCGTTGGCTCCGGAGCCGGATAATGCGAAGCTGACGACGTGGCTGGAGCGGCGCACGATTCCGAAGAATCGTGAGTTCGCCACGCAGGTTCTTGCGCAGGCGGGGTTGAGCATTGCGGATACGCTGGGGATCATCGACCTGTGCAAGGGGCTGTCGGTCAACGATTCGTTCTGGGCGGAACGCGACGGTGAGAACCTCAAGTTCGCGGACATCAACCTGTATGACAATCCGTTGGACGAGACGCTCGCCATCGTGGCCTACACGGGGTATACGTCGAGCGAGAAGCATGCGATCGGCCTGTCGAGCGAGTGGACGACGGACGGCCAGTTCCCGAAGGCGTGGCGGCATACGGAACGTGGGCTGGAACTGTGGAAGGCGGGTTCCGAATGGTATGCGAACGCCGGTTTGGAACCGTATTCCGAGTATCTCGCCTCGCAGCTGGCGCGCAGGCTCGGTGTGAACGCGGTCGACTACCGCATCGCCCGTTGGAAGGGCAAGCTCGCGTCGGTGTGCGGTTCGATGAACTCAAAGGACGTGTCGTTCGTGCCGTTCTATGCGGCGACGCAGCTGGCGTCGTTCCCGGAGAGCCTCGCCGCCGCACGCGCCGTGTCCGAGGAATCGTTCGAGGCGATGCGCACGATGCTAGTGTTCGACGCGCTCATCGTCAATCAGGACCGTCACGCCAACAACCACGGGTTCCTGCGCGACAACCGTACCGGCCGGATTCTGGGTCCGGCGCCGTTGTTCGACCATAACATGTCGCTGTTCAAGAACGACATGCGCGCCGACTGGGAGGGCGGCGCGTGGATTCCGCAGGTACTGTCCGAACGTCAGCCGGCAAATTCTCGTATGACGTTCCGCGACCAGTGCGCGGCCATCATGGGCAGCGCGCAGCATGAGATGTTGCGCAAAACGTTGGACGTCACCTTGGAGAACGACCCGGCTTACCCGCTGGAGCCGGGCCGCATCGAGGCGTTGAACGACTACCTGCACGCGGCCGCACGATCCCTGCTCGAACTGCCGGTGGTCGACGAGTCGAAGCTGTCCGACCAGCTCGATGCGTTGCAGCCGTCAATCGAACACGCTCCTGTCATCCTCAACGAACGACTGTTGCGATAGGCCAAACCGGTCGAGTTCGCCAATAAAAAGGACCTTCCGGGTTTGCGCACTGTGAGGAGGCGTGGAAGGCTGCTATTGACTTGAATCCTATTATGCAACCGTGACTGCGTGCCTGTTCATGTTCCAGTCCGGTTGTGTGATGGACAAGTGCGGTATGAAGGCCGTTTCCGAATCAAAGTCCGATTGCTTCGGACTCATCGGCGCATACCATATCTGGGACGTCTGGCAGGTCCACACCCGCCTCGACGGGTACGGCAAAGCACGCCGATGTCGCTGATCGGCGAGATCGTCAACGGCAGGCGGCGCATCACCACCCCATGGCATGGCGGCTCGGCAAGGCGCTCGACACCACGCCCGAGTTCTGGGCGAACCTTCAGGTCGACCACGATCTGCTGACCTTCGACCCCAGCACCTTGGACGACATCCGCCCGCTCGTGGAGGCCTGACGCCGGGGCGCTTGATCCAATGACCACCATCGTCGTATGTGCGATTACAGTGGTCGTTTTCATACCTACGGTACGGGGATGACGTGAACGGCCAACATCACCATGATTGATGGCGGCCGTTTGCATATCCACACATGGCTTTGATGTCTCAGCTGTCCAGAGCGAAGGTGATGGAATCCCGTCCTAGAACCGCCGCGTTACGTGCGCGACTGGCGGCAGCATCGCGGTGGCCAGGGCGAACGTCACCGCCAGGACCGCGCCCGCCGGGTAGACGCTGTACGCCCAGCCGTATGCGATCTGTCCGAGGGGCTGAGCGCACATGCTCGCGGAGAGCGCGAGCGACATCACCTTGCCGGTCATGTCCTCGGGGCAGCCCATCTGGATCGCCGGCACGGCGATGAGGTTCGCGAGGGTGATGGCGATCATGGTTCCGCAGGTGCTCGCCGTGAGCACCGCGAGTCGCATCACTCCACCTGCGGGAATCGTCATGACAAGCGCTTGGGGCAGGATGGTGAGCGAGAAGGCGGCGATCGCCATCGGGAATCGCCGCATGGACAGCGACCTCGCGACCCGCCCACCGACGAGCGCGCCGAGCAGTCCGGATGCTCCCACGAGACCATATGCAAGGCCGTACGCCGTGGAGCCGAACCCCAGTACGGTCCGCACCATGTAGGGGAAGCCGACCTCCGCATACCCCGTCACCAGGAAGTTGAGCGCGGCGCAGATCAACACCAGATGCAGCACATGAGGATGTTCGCGGGTGAGGAAACGTCCGGCCGCGCGCAGGTCGTCGACCGCGGTGACGCGGCCGGCGTCGCCGCGGTCGGGAGCGCCGAGCCGGATGAAACACTCCACGACGGCGGCCGTACCGAACCCCACGATCGTGATTCCCATCATGGGCATCGCACCAACCGCCGCGTACAGCACGCCGCCGAGCACGGCGGGAACGAGCGTGCTCGTCTGGTTCACCACGTTCACCACGGCCATCGCGCGACGCATCACATCCTCGCCATGGGAGCGGAACATCTGCGGCAGCGCCGCCTGCACCGTAGGCGTCTCCATCGCGTCAAGCACGGCGAGCACCACCTGCATCACGGCTATCGCCGCCAGATTGAAACCGGCGGCCGAAAAGATCGTCACGCAGACGAGCACCGTCACGGCGGAAAGCGCGTCAAGCGCCACCATGACGGTCCGACGGTTCGTACGATCCGCCATCACGCCGCCAAGGGGCGAGAGCAGAATCGTGGGCAGGATGCTCGCAGTAAGAATGGAGGCGAACGCCGCCGCCGAGCCGGTCTTGTCAAGCACCCACATGGACATGGCAAACCGCAGCATAAGGTTGGCGAAGAGCGATATTCCGAGACCCGCGACGAGCAGGCGGAAGTCGCGTGTGCGAAGAGGATCAGCGGCTTGGCTTCTTTGTGGTTGGGTCGTGCATTCGTATGCGTTCGTCATCGTGGATTCCTTTCTTGTGATTGGACGGCCATTTATACAAACCGACCGTCGGTCTGTTATGGTGATAACAATACGCCCAAGGAAAAGGGCGCGGAAGCGCTTCGACATCTGTGGCATCAGGATGTGCAAGAAGCGGCGCACCCGGGCGCGTCTCCTATGCGGACGCCGTATCCTCTTCCGGCGTCAGGGCCGTGAGCTCTTCGGTCGTCCGCAGGATGAGCGTCTCGTCGAACACTGGCGCGCCGATGGCGTCGAGCATCGTGGCGAGGCAGCGGATGCGGTGTTCCATGCCGGCATGATCGGCGGGGTAGAAGCAGGGCATGAGCCAGTAGTTGCCGAGGAGCGAGAGCAGTTGCGCCGCCTCCTCGGGGTATGCCGTGGGAATGGAGCCGTCCTGCACGCCCATATCGATGAGCGAGCGGAAGGACTCCGGCAGTCTCGTCGACCAGAAGCGCATGTTCGCCGTAAAGAACGCAGGATCCTTGAGCAGCGCCAGCTGGGAACGGACCAGGTCCAGATGATCGGGGGCGTCCACGGCGGAAACGATGAGCGCGCGCAGCTTCTCAAGCGCACTCATGTCCTTGCGCTCGATGAGTTTGTCGAGAAGACGCGCGGTTACGGCCCACTCGTCGGCGTTCAGCCGGTCGAGAATCGCCTCCTTCGATTTGAAGTGGTGGTAGAGCCCGCCCTTGGACAGTCCCAGGTCGTTCAGGATGTCCTGGATGGACGTCTTCTCGTAGCCCTTTTCAGCGAAGAGCCTGCGGGCGGAATCGAGGATTCGTCGTTCGGTGTCTCCGGAATGCATATCGTGCGCCATGCGGATGGCCTGCCTTTCGTTCATGTCCCCGTCAAGCATACAGACCGTCGGTCGGTCTGTCAAATGATCGAGGAAGTCACCCCTGCGATGCGATTGAATATCCGCGGCAAGGCAGGACGAAGAAGACCGGTAAGACGCAGAGTTCAAGTTCAACATCTCGAAGTAAGTGTTTCTCTGGCTCCCCTCTTTGAGGGGAGCTGTCGCTACAAGCGACTGAGGAGCGGCGCGGATAAGGCCTGAGAAGTCGTCTTCTCAGGCCTTTGTCATGACATTGTTCTGCAAGGGCTGGCTGCTGCAGCAGCATAATGTGTGTTCTATTATGAGTCTTCGCCAGAAATCATGACGGAAACACGAGATGCAACCCTTAGCTCGCCCCTGATTCATCCCCGGACCGTTATTCAGGCGGAGCGTATGCGGTAAGCCCAATCCTTTTGTGAAGATTTTGTGTATTGTCAGGCATGCGTGGGTTTCACCGTCGATTTGAATGATGATAGGCTTCTCGATGTCTGCCGTACGAAGACCCCATCAAGGAGATGCCATGAACCTGTATCGCTACGCGATGTTCATCGCACGCGCCTGCCGTGGGTCGTTCGTCGGCAATGTTCTGTTTGCCAATCCACGAATGGCCCTATTCTCGATGCTGGTGTAGCGGGGACACGCCTTATGCCGGGATGTACCGATGGCCCATCCGCAGTCGACGTCGCATGAATCGCTCACCATAGCCATCAACTTACGCAAAGCCGCGAATCGTTTGCCGTATATGAATGCGGAACGGATGGCGGCTTTTCCTTTACGTCCGGACTCATCGGTGTCCTCGCGTCTTGACACAAGCATGGGGCCGGATCGCCACACATGACGTTACCAACAGAAGGAAATGCTGTGACCTCACAGAAAAACGCGGAACTCGGGTCCGCCACCAGTTCCGTAAAGCCTATTGATCCGCACACCCGATTCATCATCGTGGGCGTGATCGTCGTCGGCTCGTTCATCGCGCTGCTCAACCAGACCGTCATGTCACCGGCCTTGCCGGCACTGATGCGTGATTTCAATATCACCACCGGCACCGTGCAGTGGGTGACCAGCGTCTACATGCTGGTCTCGGGCATCATGGTGCCGATTTCAGGCTATCTGATTGATAAATTCTCCACCCGAAAGCTCTTCGCCGGAGCTCTTGCCACTTTCATGGTCGGCACACTGCTGTGTGCCGTCGCGCCGAATTTCATGCTGTTGCTCGTCGGACGCATACTGCAATCCGCCGGCTCCGGCGTGCTGCTGCCATTGGTCGCCGTAGTGCCGATGCTCGTCTATCCGCCGGATAAGCGCGGCACCGCCATGGGCATGGCCGGTATCGTCATGGCCGCCGGCCCGGCTATCGGCCCGGTTGTCGGTGGTCTGGTGATTGACAGTTTCGGATGGCGCCCGATGTTCATCGGCATCGCAGTCGTGGCACTGGTCATCCTTGTCGGAGGCACGATGATGCTCAAGAACGTCGGCGAGTTGAAGAACCCAAAGCTCAACATCCTGTCCGTGATTCTTTCGACCATCGCGTTCGGTGGCCTGCTCTATGGCTTCTCGTCCGCTTCCACGATGGGATGGGCCAGTCCGGTCGTCATTATCTCAATCGTCGTTGGTCTTGTGGCCTTCGTCGCATTCGTATACAAGCAAGTCAAGCTCGATGAGCCATTGTTGCGCGTTGACACCCTTGCCACCCGCAACTTCCGCAACTCCGCGATTCTGGTCACTCTGATCAACGCCGCAGTCGCCGCAACCAACGTGACGTTGCCTATCTTCATCCAGAATGTGCTCGGCCAATCCGCCACCGTCACCGGCATGGTCATGCTGCCCGCCGCGGCGGTCGGCATCATCCTGAGTCCGGTCGCCGGTGCCGCATTCGACAAATTCGGCCCTCGCGGCGTGGGCATCGGCGGCCTTGCGCTCATGACCATCTCTCTTGGTCTTCTCGGCACCATCAACACCAGGACATCAGTGCTGTTTGTCGCCGTGTTCTGCGCATTGCAGGCATCCGGTCAGGCTATCGCCAACATGCCGATCAACACTTGGGGCGTCAACGCTTTGCCGAACGACATGATCGCCCATGGAAACGCCATCGCCAACACCGGCCGCCAGATCGCGGCAGCCATTGCGACCTCGCTTCTGGTCACCGCAGAAACATCTGTGACCGCCTCGCACATGTCCCAGGGTGTGAAGTCCGCCACGGCCAGCGGCATCGCGTTCTCCTACCTGCTGTGCGCCGCCATCTCGCTGGTCGCCCTGATCATCTGCATCTTCACCGTCACCAGCCGTGCCAAGGAGAAGGCCGCACGCAACGCCAAGGCCTCCGAGGCGCAAGCCTCCGCCGAAGTCGCGGCCGAACCCATTGAAGGCCAGCCCGCCGAGCATCACTACGCCGGCGCATACGTGGCCCCCGCCGCCTCCCTGTTCAAGCAGGCCCAGGAACAGTCCATCGGCGGAATCATGGACGATCAGCCCTACAGCTGCCTGGACAGCGATGACATCACGCATGTGGTGCGCGAGTTCATCCGCCTCAACGTCTCCAGCCTTCCCGTGGTGAACGGCGATGGCAGGCTCGTCGGCTTCGTCAGCGACGGCGATGTCATGAAATCGATTGCCACCTATGAATCCCGTACGGTTTCCACCGGCACCGGTTCGACGATGGTGGTGTTCGACGACGAAACCGTGGCCTCCAAGGTGCAGGCGCTCTCCGGCAAGAAGGTGATGGACATCGCCACGCGTAAGGTCGTTGCCGCCACGCCCGACCAGCATGTTGGAGAGGTGGCCCGCATCCTCGCCAAGAAGCAGTTCAAGAAACTGCCGGTGGTGGATGGTGATGGCAGACTCGTCGGTGTGATCCGCCGTAAGTCCGTGATGGAACATGCCTTCGATGCGCTGTTCCCAAAGGATGATCGGTGATTAGGCGCCATCATCGCTGAATAGAATGAATGGAATATGAGGCTTCCCTTCTCGCGGGGGAAGCCTCATTGCTTTGTCCGCGGAGTCTTACGGCACCTGCGCAAGGGCAACGTCACGTCTTCATGATATACTATCGAATAGTGTGTTCCTATCGTTGCATGGTGACGCTAACGCATGGCGTCACGATACTGAAGCCTGCCATCTAACGGCGGGTACGGCTCGTTGCTGGAGTCGTGCACGCATACGCGCGTCGGCGTGCGTATGCCGTGATGTGACCTTTGTAGTGGAATTGAAGATTGAGAACACTCGTATGTCTTCTAGTAGTACAACAACTGAACCAACTGTGCGCGAAACACCCGAGGTTTCCGGCGATGACAATGCGAATGCGCGCGCAGCGGTCCATAGCGCGAACAAACCCGGTGCCGCCTATGCCGCAGCAGTGGCCAACGGGGAATCCGAGCGTGCGTGGATCCGCCGTGTAGTGCTTCTACTCACCGGCCAGGCGTTCTCGCTGCTGGGCTCCAATATTGTGCAATATGCCATCTGGTGGTGGATCGTATTGCAGACTAAAACCGGTTCGGCCATGCTGCTGGCCACGTTGTTTGGCGTGGTGCCGCAGGCCATCGTCTCGATTTGCGGCGGCTCCTGGGCCGACCGTCACAGTCGCAAGTTGCTGATTATGCTGCCGGATATGGTGATTGCTGTGGTCACCGTCGTGCTGTCGCTGAGCTTCGCGATGGGATGGGCGAGTCTGACCATGATTTTCGTGGTGCTGTTCATTCGTTCGGCGGGAGGCGGGGTGCAGACGCCCGCTGTGCAGTCGTTCATACCGGATGTTGTTCCCTCGGGCAAACTATTGCGCGTCAACTCAATATACGGCGTGATTAATTCGGTGAATATGATTGTGGCACCTGCGGTGGCTGCTGTGCTTATCAACACAGTGCCGCTGTGGTCGATTCTGTTAGTCGATGTGACCACGGCCATTATCGGCGTCGGCTTTGTGGCGTTGATCAAAGCGCCGAAGAAGAGCGCGGAACATGTTGCGAGGCGTATGGCTGAAGCGGAGAATAGCGGGCAACCCACACTCGAACCGATGTCGGATGCCAATGCTGATCGTTCGCTGATTGCCAGCGTCCGTCGTGTGTTTGCTGACTTGAAAGATGGTTTCAGCTACACATGGCGCCGGGCGAACCTGCGCAACGTGGTGCTCGGTGACGCCTTGGTGTGCTTCGTGGCCGTGGCGCCGATGAACCTTACGCTGTTGCTCATGACCCGCGAATATGAGGGCATCGATTTGAATCTCGGATTCATCAACCTGACCACCGCCTCCGATAAACTCGCCGCCAACGAGCTGGGATGGAGCATCGGTATGCTGCTCGGCGGCGCGCTGATGTCTACCATCGGTGCCAAGCTCATCCGCAACAACATGCGCGTGGTCGCCTTCGGCATCGCTCTGGTGGGCGTCTCCGTCGTTGGTCTTGGCGTGGTTCACAATCTGCTGGCGTATTTGCTGATTGATGTGGTGAACGGTTTGGCTTCGGCCATCTGCATGGGCCCGATGCGCACCATCATCCAGACCGAGGCCGATGAGAAGATGGTGGGCCGTGTATTCGGCCTTGACACCACCCTGAGCACGCTCGGAATGCCGCTCGGCATGTTGATCTTCGCGCCACTGGCCGACGTGATCCCGATTTCGCTGGTGTTCATCATCGGCGGTGTTCTGACCCTGCCCATCGGCATCTATCTGTTCGGCCAGGCGCGCCGTAACGTCAGTGCGCAGGTGACGCGAACAGCGGCCTGACAGGCACCTGACGGCCACCTGCCAGACGTAAAGTCAACTACCAGATTTGCGCATACAGATCGTAAGACACATACTTCGGCAGATCGTAGACGGTAATCGAGAATGGCGTGGATCGGCCATTGCCCGGCCAATCCACGAATGCGATATCTCCATAGATGATTGCGTTCTGTGCGTTACGCAGTACTAGGGAAATCTTGATTTGCTGTCCATCAGATGGCTTGAATCCATCTGCCACGGCGCGGACCTCGCCATTGAACGTCGTGCCGCCGTCCCTGTTGTCTATTTTGGATATTCCACTGATGGGGAAGGCGGCGGTTCCCTGAGCCTTGGCGACGTTGTATGTATCCGGATTGAGCACAGTAAAATCAACCGTTTCTGGGGCGGTGCCTTCGCCTGCTTGACCGGCGTCATATACAGTCTGATTCGGGAATGCCATATTCAGTGCTTGCGTCTGCGAGAACACGATGGAACCGTCTTTGGCCCGCCCCGTAATGGTAATCTGCGGATACTGCACCTGCTGGGTCTTACTGGTGTTGCGCAGGGCGAAAGCGTAGTGGACGTACCCTTGCTGGTCCGCCGACCAGCCGGATTCCACTATTTTCAGAGGATTGTCGGTGACGGTGTCTTGATTGTCTCCATCAGCGCCGTCAGTGCCGCCTACTCCGCCCGTGCCATCGGCATTGTCGGTTCCTGACCCGTTCGAGGAGTGCCCGCCATCGGCCTTATCGGTTGATTGGCTGCTGGATTGTGTCGAGGAATCGGGTGATGTTGCCGACCCGATAATGCCAAGTTGGCCTGCCAACACAATGCCTCCCGCAATGGCGGCGATTATCAGTGCCGCTCCGGCAATGGACCACAGCACGATGGCGCGTTTGCTCAAGTGCAGACGCCGGAATAGTCGAGACGCCGACGCGCTGCCGTTCGTTGTTCTCGTTGATGGCGGATTTGCCGATGATGCGTTCGGTATGGGCGGATTGGACTGGGAGAACAGCGCCTGGCGAAACTCTTGGACGCTCTGTGGCCGTTTGCTGGGCTCGAATGCGCACGCATAGCCGATGACGGCGCGTAGTCGAGCCGGTACTGCGGCATCATCGGCAAGTCGCTGCTCGTAGTCGCTGGCATCGGGATATACGCCGGTCAGCATGAATCCGAGTAGCCGGCCCAGCGAGAATACGTCGGAACGCGCGTCGGTTTTGGCAAAGCCATATTGCTCAGGCGAGGCGAATCCGTAGGTGCCAAGCGCCGTGGTATCCCGTGAACGGTTGCTTGCCTCTGACCGGATGCGCGCGATGCCGAAATCGATGAGATGCGCGCCATCCTGGGCCACGATGACGTTGGCCGGCGTGATGTCGCGGTGGATAACGCCGTGCTGGTGAAGCTCCTGCACGGCTTCGCAAATTTGGTCGATAAGCTGCACGGCCACATTCGGTGCAAGCCGCCCGTTTTCCTCCGCAATTTGCGCAAGCGTGCTGCCCGGCACGTAATCGTAGACGATGACGAACCGGTCGGGCAGCTCGTACGTCGCTTCCACACGCGGCAGACGATTACTCTGGCAGGCGCTGAGCATCGCCCACACATTGCGTTGCGCTAGGGGAGAGGGAATCTTCTTGCGTACGAACGGGCCGTTGCCGTCAATGCTCACCAGTTCGGTGACGCCGGAAGGTCCGCGAGCGAGCGTACGCTCGACATGGTACGCATCGTCGATGCTCATCGCATGCATCGCTTGCTTGTCGTCCATGTCTCTCCTTTTGTCCTCTTACGCCGGCTTATACCCGAGTCGTGGTCCCTCAATCGGCCTGGAGCAGCGTGGGCTCTCCCAAACGGTAGAGTTCGTCGTCCGTGGCAATACGGTCGAATACATTGCGTATACACCAGATGATAATCGCGTCGCGTCGCTGTTTGCACCACAGTTCGGAAACGCCTGCAAGACGAAGTAGCCGTTGGGTTTCACGTAATGTGCACTTGAGACCAAAAGCCAGCATAATGGCGTGATCTCGGCCGGGGCGGCTTTTGCCGGAGAAAATGTCATAAACCACTGTGGCGTTGAGGCCGGATGCCCGCACCACGTCGGCTCGTCTCAGGTCATGGGCTTCCATACGGTCGAACAGATAGTCGGTCAGCGTGCGTGCGCTGACGAGTCCCTCATCGAGATACTGCTCAATGCTGGCGCTGGCGAGCAGCCGATCCAACAGTTCCTCGGTCAAATGTTCTTCGGGGATGTCTGCCATTGCCCATGCTCCTTGTCGCTGTGTTGCGGGTGCTGTGCTGCGCCATCGTACGCGGTTGCTCGATTCCCAGCGTACAGGACGCCGACTTTTCGGAAACACGCCGAAAAATTCAGTTGTCAGCTGATGTATGGCCCGTGCGTGTCGCCGACAATGGTCGATGCCATCCGTGTAGGTGCGGTGGCGGAAAGGATGTTCATGCGCGGTATCAAGCATCGACAATAAAGCTAACATGCATACAAAATGCTAATTTGCGTACATAATAACAACGCCATACACTGGTTTCGATGTATCGCAGAGCAAAGCGAGCAATAAGAAGGGACGCAATGATGAGCGAACGATACCGGCTTGCCATGGCAGTCGGATTGACCGTAACGGTTGCCGGGCTTGCCTCTTCTGTGCTGGTAATGCTGCTGCTTAAGGAAAGAAGGGCATCATGACAACGCCATTTGATCAACAACCTCAGCCGGTTCCACCGTCCGAAGGCACGAATGACGCACCGGAAGATCGCGCGAATGCGCCTACCGTGCCGAATACTGTACCGGCTGGCCAACCGAACGTAGCGTCTGATGGTGCTACCACCACTCCGATGACTCCGGCTACGGCATCGCAGCGGCCCGCCGGCGCGCCATTTGATCGTGTATATGCGGTCAGTCCGCAACAGCTGTTCCAAGTTATTCACGACCAGTTGACCACTGGTGCCACGTTTACCTTGGATAACGAAAACTCCCAGACCGGAGCGCTCTCCTTCCACTCCTATGACGGGGTGAACTGCATGCTAACCGTAGTTCCACAAGGTGCGGCTGGGACCGCCATTCGTCTGGAGGCGACTGGGAACGAAAGCGCCAAGCGTGTTGATGAGTTCCTCGCCTCTTTGGACAAGCGTATTGGTGTGGCTCCTGCGCCTGCCACACATGGTGCCGGTGCTGCCACTGGTTTTGCTGGTGCCGCTGCGCCTGCCGCGCTTGCTCCGAATGCACAAGGGGTGAAGAAGACTTCCAAGCTGGCTGTGTTCGCCATTATTTGGGGAGTGTTGTTCGTACTCGCCCAATTTGTGGATGTTTCTGGCCGATCCTGGGGCGGACTGCTGTTCGCCACGGTGATTCCGGCACTGCTCTCAGGTTTCGCCGTATACGTGACTCGCCCGAGTGGCAAGGTGCAAGGCCGAGTGCTGGCCTGGGTGGCAGTCGGTATCACCGTTGTGGGTCTGGTAATCGGTGGCGTGTTCGTAATTCGTGACGATGCGAAGGCCAAGGCTGATCGGGCGGAATTGGAAGCATCGCTCGCCACCAAGTGCGAAGCATATTCATGGCCGGAGTCGGATATCGCGGCGCTGCTGCCGCAGCCGAAATCCACAAAGGGTGAAATTAAAAGCGAGTCTTCGGACTATTTCTCCATCGAGGTGTGCGGTACCGACGCCAAGCAGTATGCCGACTACGTCAAGTCCGTGCAAGACAACGGTTTCACCGTGGACTATAGCAAGTCCGCTGACAGTTTCAATGCCAAGAACGCCGATGGATACAGTGTGAGCGTTTCTCGTGACACTGACGACGAGACCATCATGTCCATCACTATCCAGGTTCCGGAAAAGAAGGAAGATACGTCTACGGACGGCGACGCCGCGAAGCAGGATGATAAGAGCACTGATACGGGCACTGATTCCAGCGATGCCAACAAGCAGAGCGACCAGTCTTCGGATCAGAAGGCGCAGCAGAACACCAATGACAGTGCTGACTTCAAGGCCACGATGGACAGCTACGAGGCCTTTATCGATGAGTATGTTGCCTTCATGAACAAATATCAGAAATCCGACAACGTGGTCAGCATGGCTACCGACTATGCCAGCATGATGAAGCGTTACTCTGAGTTCTCCCAGAAGGTAGACGCCATTGACGAAAACTCCCTCAGCAGTGAGGATTTGGCCTACTACACCGAGGTCATGACTCGATGCACGCAGAAGCTCGCATCGGTGGGCCAGTGATCAGACTGGCGTATCGAGGTAACGGTTTTCCAAGAAAGGGACGATGACGGTATATGGGTATACGCGGCAGACAGTATACGCCAATGGATGAGCCGGCCTTCAACAAGGCCATCCCCGGAACGGAGGCTCTGGCCGGGACACTGAAAGACACTTTTAGCGCATTCCGTAGTGGGCTTGGGATTACCGAACCCGTGGTTTCGGTGAATTGCGAAGGTTGTGGCGCTCCGCTTTCCGGTCATCGCAAAGAAGTCGTTCGATGCGAATACTGCGATCGCGAAACGCAGCTATAACCAACATGCCAGCATAACGGCCGGTCTTGCGATTGCATAGTCGCAAGATCGGCCATATGCATGAGATATCGAGGAAAAAACAGATGGCAGTTATTAAGGCGTTCGCCGGCGCGCTCGGCGGTACATTCGCGGACCTGTGGCGTGATATCATCACCGCTGGTCCGTTCACGGAACACACCGTCGTTGTGCCGGGCATTCCCCGCGGAAGCAACAACGATCGCGGTTCGAATGAATACGGTTCCGAGGGAATAATCACCAATGGTTCGCGTATCTATGTGCCAGAGAATACTGCGGCGTTCATTTTCTCTGAAACAGGTATCGAAAACGTCATCACCGAGTCGGGCGGTTATGAATATCGCAACGGGGAACAGAGCGTGCTCGCCGGAGACGGCATCGGATCGTTCTTCAACCAGGTCGCCGATCGATTCACCTTCGGAGGTCAGCCTGGCCGCACCAAATATGTGGCCTTCGTCAACCTGCGTGAGATTCGTGGCATCAAATTCGGCACTTCTGCGCCGCTGGTGTATAACGACCGGTTCTATGGCGTCGATTTGGAAATTCGCGCACGCGGAGCCATGTCGCTAAAGGTCACTGATCCAGTTCGATTCGTTCGTAACTTTGTGCCTGCCACTACCGTGTCGTATTCATTCGATGATGAAGGGCCACGTAGGCAGATTCTGTCCGAATTCGTACAGTCGTTTATTGTGGCCATCAATTCGTTGTCCAATGAATATCGTATTTCGCAATTGCCCGGCAAGGCGAATGACATCGCAGCATGCGTGCGTGGCGATCGAGCCAATGCCGGTACATGGAATGATCGTTTTGGCTTTGAAGTGTCCAGCGTGGGCATCGAAAGCATCGAGTTCACCGAGCAATCACGTCAGCTCGTGCAGCAGTTCGCCTCGAATAAGATGAATGTTGCCGCATACGAGGGCGTTTCCCAACAAGCTGGCAATATGGCTGCCCAGCAGCGCATTGCGCAAGGTATTCAAGACAACGGCTTTGGCGATGGCGGCATGTTGCTTGGTATGAATATGGCGCAAGCCATCAATCCTATGACTGCCGCCCCGGTTCAAGCGCCGGCACCTGCGCCGGCACCGGAAGCCGCTGCTCCCGCCTCTCACACGGCATCCATGTCTGTGGAAGAACAAGTCGAGGCGATGAAGAAATTGAAGGAATTGGTTGATATCGGCATTCTCTCCCAAGAAGAATTTGATGCAAAAAAGCACGAAATTCTCGGCCTATAAACGGTGCATTCATGCAACTCGAGACAGTTGATAATGAGGGAAACGTTGGTGCGGTATATCGGCCGCTACGAAGGCTGCCGAAGAAGAGGCTGCAAGAAAGGCCGCTGAACAGGCTGCTGCACACGCCGAGGCCCAGCGTCAGGCTGAGGAGGCCGCTCGGCAGGCACAACAGCAACAACAAGCACAGCAGAATGTGTGCTATGCAAACTGCTCTGAAGCTCGCGCGGCTGGAGCGGCTCCGATCTATCAGGGGCAGCCCGGACACAGTAGCCAGCTCGATCGCGATCACGATGGCGTGGCCTGCGAGTAACGGATTCGATATTTCGGCGACTCAGCGCTTGTTCGGGCCGCCGTCCGGGAACATCAAGTAGGTGATGATGCCGGCGGCGGTTCCACTGGCCAATGCGCCGGTGATGACGGCAAGAGCCTGCATCGCCGTGCTGAGCGTAGGCTTGCCTGCTGCGGCAGTCTTTGCAGCCTTCAATGTGGCGACACTGGGCTTGCGTTTCTCGGTGGCGGCGTTGTCGGCAGCGTTGCCACAGCCTGTATTGACTGGGGCATTGTCGGCAACGGCCTCGCCGTCTTGCTCTTGGGCGCGCCGTTCGCGAATGCGTTGCTCAATGGGATCGTCGACCAAAGTCTTGATGATGCGTGCCAGATCGCGGTCTTCACGACGTGCGATCTCGGCGCTGAACACCGTACGTAAAGCGAGATACTGCAGTTTGGTCATCGGGCTTTTGCCGGTCTCCAAGTTAGACACCGTCTGTCGCGCGACTCCCAGCTCGTCAGCCAGTTGCTGAGTCGTCCATCCGGCTACCTTGCGAATCGGACCCAGGTTCTCCTGAAACTTATCAATCCACCATTGTTCGATTTCAGACGCCGCCATTACGCACCTCCTTCCACGCTGTCACCAGTGTACGTTACCTGTACCGAAATCAATCCAAAAAACAGTGTTCATGTGAAATTCACTGCGTATCTGCGCTTTCGCCAGTTTACCGAGATTAGCCTTACATAGCCCATAAGACCGGCATTGGGTGTGTGAACCGCAATGGCATTGCGATTATATTGGCTGCCCGGCTCCCACACAAGCGTCGCCGAACGCGACTCGAGGGATGCACCCCGGAGGAGTTCCGGAGCATGCCCCTCGCGGTCTCAGACTGCATCCCACTTACCGACGTCCAACAAACGGGGTGCGGTTCAGTTCCGTGAAAAACACTCTTGTGCTTTGCTTCGTTTCCTGCTATGTGTGAAAACATGGATAATACGCATGCTCGCCGCGTCGATGGCACGGTGCGACGTCGGACGGGGGAGCGCGGCGCCATCATGACGCTGCGCGACTGCCCGCGCGCCATGCGCGTCGTCGTGGACGGCATCGACCTGGATGAACGGCACCGGTTCCGCCTCTGCGAGATCGGCCTGGCTCCGGGCGCGGGCCTGCGGGTCGTGCAGCGTGGCGCTTTCGGCGGGCGGGTCATCGCCTTCGGAGACGAACGCGTCGCGGTGGATGGCGCCACCGCGCGGGCCGTCCGCGTACGGTTCGCGCAGGACGAACATACGCAAGACGACGTTGCGTAACACGAAGAGAACGAGAATATGCGCGAATGATGAATCTACGGGACCTGAGAGGTGGCGACTGCTGCAGCTCGCAGGACGCTTGCTGCCGGCGTTGCGATCGCCATGCGGAGACGTCCGCGAATGGCGCCGTGCGTGACGGCGCTCGCGGCGACACCTGCGATGCCGGTCATCGCGGTCGACGGGCGTACCGGAGACGGCGGCGAGGCGTTGGCCGATGCCATCGCCGTGGGTTTCCGGGGAACCCCCATTCCCTCTGGGCTGACCGCATGGTCCGCCATCACGGCCGACGCCGACGGGCACACCGTCGACGACCTGCGCTCCTGGGCTGAATCACGGGCCGATGCCCGTCTCGACTGGACCGCCGGCGTATTGCGTCGCCTTGACGTTCACGACGACGGTCGCGTCACCTTATCCGACCGCATCGACGGCATACTGCTGCACCCCGTGGTCGGCGTCATCGTTTTTCTCGCGGTTCTGTTCACGGTGTTCCAAGCCACGACGACGCTGGCCAGTCCGATGCAGGATTGGATCGATGTGACGTTCCGCGGCTGGTGCACATCCGGCCTCGACTGGTTGCTTGGGCTGTTCGGTGTGGCCTGGCGCGGCGGCTGGGTGCGTTCGCTGCTGGTCGATGGCGTGCTCGATGGCGTGATCACCGTGCTGACGTTCATTCCCGTGATGGGCATCATGTTCCTGTTGCTGTCGATCCTGGAGGACTCCGGCTACATGGCCCGTGCCGCATTCGTGATGGATCGCGCCATGCGCGCCTTGGGATTGGACGGCCGCGCGTTTTTGCCGATCATCGTCGGCTTCGGCTGCAATCTGCCGGCCTTGGCGGCCACCCGCACCCTGCCTGATTCCTGTCAGCGGGTGCTGACCGGCATGCTGGTGCCGTTTGCCGCGTGTTCCGCGCGCCTGTCGGTGTTCCTGGTGCTCGCCCATGCGTTCTTTCCGAAGTATGCGGGTCTCGTGGTGTTCCTCATGTACGTCGTTTCGGTGATGATCATCCTGCTGGTCGGCGTGATGCTGCGCCACACCATGTTCCGTGGGCTTGAGCCGGAGCCGCTCATGCTGGCGCTTCCTCCATACCAGTGCCCCCGCGCCCTGCAGCTGGTTCGTTCGGTGCTGCTGCGTCTATGGGGATTCGTTCGCGGCGCCAGTGTGATCATCGTCTCGATGATCATGGCGCTATGGCTGCTGCAGGGCATTCCCATGACGGCCGGTGCCGGCGGTTTCGCGCATGTCGACGATGTGCACGATTCCGCGTACGGCGTGCTCGCCGATGCGGTGGCCCCCGTGTTCGCTCCGGCGGGCTTCGACGACTGGCATGCGTCGGCCGCGCTGATTACGGGATTCGTCGCCAAGGAAGTCGTGATCGGTTCGATGTCGCAGTCCTATCATGCCGACGAACAGCCGGCCGATATCGTTGCCGACATCGCCGCCGATCTTAAAACCGGGATGACGGTTCCGCAGATCGCCGACTATCGGCGTCTGCCCTCCGATTTCGTGGATATGGCGATCATGCGTGCACAGGAGCGTGGACTGGTCACATTGATGGACCGCGCACCGCGATCCCTGTGCGACGGGACGGCATGCCGACCGGACCCCGCCTCGCTGGTCTGCGCGGGATGCCCGTTCAGGGCGCCCTCCTCGGCGCGGTCATGAATGCGGGTGGCGTCGTCGGTTCAAGGTTCGTGTCTCAGGACGCCTTGGCGAATCATGCCGATCATCTTCGTCGCGCCGGCTATGCGGAGCGTCGGCTGCGGTGCCAGTGTTTGGCCACGTTACGGGCGATGATGCGATGCGCGGGAGCCGAACCATTACGCTTGACTCCCGTTGCCACACAGACCGGAATGAGAAGGGGGAGGGCCCCATGATTGCAGGAATGTCCGTCACCACGTTGCTGTCGGTGCTTGTAGCCGGCGTCGCCGCCGGATTCGTTGGATACGCGGTCGGCGCATCCTCATTGGTTTCCTATCCGGCGTTGCTGGCATTCGGTATTCCGCCCGTGCTGTCCAACACCACGAACACGGTGGGCGTGTGTGGTACCGGCATCGGCGGGTTGCTCTCCGCTCGCAAGGAGCTCACGGGCCAGGGCCGGCGTGTGATCGTCTATGCCTGCATCGGTCTGGTCGGCGGCGTCATCGGAGGTCTGTTGCTGCTTGAAATGCCCGCGAAGGTCTTTGAATTCGCGGTACCGCCGTTGATTCTGTTCAGTGCGCTCATCATCGCGCTCAATCCACGGAGGAAAGCGGCCGCGCGCGATGCCGTGGCACGGGCGCTGCCGCAATCGTATCAGGCGGAGCGCGCCGCGCGGATCGCCGGTGCGACGGTGAACGGCGCATTGCGCGACGATCCGTGGTGGCTGTGGGCCGGCGTGAGCTTCGTCGGTGTCTATTCCGGCTATTTCGGCGCGGCCGCCGGTACGCTTGCCTTGGCGATTCTCGATTTGGGCAGGATCGGCCCGTTCCATCAGATCAACGCATTGAAAACCGTGGTCGGATTCGGCGCGAATATCTCCGCCGCGGTCATGTTCGTAATCCGTGGTTCCGTCTGTTGGCCGTTCGCCATCATGATGTGCATCGGTTGCACCATCGGCAGCGCGATCGCGCCTCCCATCACCCGGCGTATTCCGGAGAACATCATGCGGGCCGCCGCCGTATTGACCGGCATTATCCTCGCCGTCAAGCTTGGCTGGAACACTTACCTGTGATGGTCCTGGCTGCTGGGGCATGCTGAACAGTCACTGCAGTGCGGTGATGCGTGGGCGTGGGTGGGGAATTATGACGATCCCGTCGGATGGAAGGCGTGTTCCGTCCGACGGGATTCCCGCTCGATCGGCCGATGATCGATCAGTTGTGCATGGCTTCGATGTTGTTGCCCTCCGGATCATGCACGAACGCGGCGTAGAACGCTTCTTCCTTGTCGAAATCCTTCACCTTGACGGTCACATGGTTGATCATGATCTGTCCTTTCATGCGTTCGGTGCGTTGTGCATCCGCATTCCATGATAGACGGCAGACGATGCGAATGGAAAGGGCGGCGCCCTGGAAGGTCGTGAAGTCCGGGCCTGTGCCGCACGTGCCGCGATGACCTACAGCCCGTGGACGTTCGCCCCGAACGGCCAGAGCGCGAGTTTGGCCATCTTGAACGCCTGGATGCCTAGGGGAATGCCGATGATGCTCATAGCGTGTTCCTTACGCTCGACCGTGTCCCGGAAGATGCCGGATGGTATATCAGACCTCCATTCTATGGTACTGGTGTGAGGTGAAGCGGGGCCCGGGACCAGGCCCATGCGTCTTGAAGCGAGTAGATTGGAGCGACCATGCCCGTGACGTCTGATGGGGTGGACGGGTCCGGCGCGTATGCCGAGGCCATGGCGAGCGAGGAGGCCGATGCCGCGTGGATCCGGCGTGTGGCGTTGCTGCTCGTCGGTCAGGCGTTTTCGCTGTTGGGCTCCAGCATCGTGCAGTACGCCATCTGGTGGTGGATCGTATTGCAGACCAGAACCGGTTCGGCGATGCTGCTGGCCACCCTGTTCGGCGTGGTGCCGCAGGCCGTGGTCTCGATCTTCGGCGGCTCATGGGCGGACCGCCATAATCGCAAACTGCTGATCATGCTGCCGGACATGGTGATCGCCGCCGTCACCGTCGTGTTGTCGTTGGGTTTCGCGATGGGATGGGCCGGACTGGCCACGATCTTCGTGGTGCTGCTCATCCGTTCGGCGGGCGGCGGCATCCAGACGCCGGCCGTGCAGTCGTTCATCCCGGACGTCGTGCCCTCCGGCAAACTGCTGCGCGTCAATTCGATATACGGTGTGATCAACTCGGCGAACATGATAGTGGCACCGGCTGTGGCCGCCGTGCTCATCAACATGGTGCCGTTGTGGTCGATCCTGCTGATCGACGTGACCACGGCGGTCATCGGCGTCGGGTTCGTGGCGTTGATCAAGGTGCCGAAGAGACGCGCGACGGCGGAGCGTGCCGCGCACGCCGTGCCCGAAGGGGAGGGACGCTCGCCGCTCGCCGGCGTCCTCCGTGTCTTCGCCGATCTCAAGGTGGGATTCGACTACACGTGGCGTCGGCCGAATCTGCGCAACGTGGTGTTGGGCGACGCGCTGACCTGTTTCATCGCCGTTGCCCCGATGAATCTGACCCTGCTGCTCATGACCCGCGAATACGAGGGAATCGATTTGAATCTGGGATTCATCAACCTGACCACCGCCTCCGACAAACTCGCGGCCAATGAGCTGGGATGGAGCATCGGCATGTTGCTTGGCGGCGCGTTCATGTCCACCGTCGGGGCCAAGGTCGTGCGCGACAACATGCGCATGGTCGCGCTCGGCGTCACTTTGGTCGGCGTGACCGTGGTGGGTCTCGGGGTCGCGCCCAATCTGCTGGCGTACCTGTTTGTCGACGTTGCGAATGGCGTCGCCGAGGCCATCTGCGTGGGTCCGATGCGTACCATCATGCAAACCGAGTCCGATGAGAATGTGGTCGGCCGCGTCTTTGGTCTCGACACCACGCTCAGCACGCTGGGCATGCCGCTGGGCATGCTGGTCTTCGCGCCTCTGGCCGACATGATTCCGATTTCGCTGGTGTTCGTCATCGGCGGTGTGCTGACCTTGCCCATCGGCGTCTACCTGTTCGGCCAGACGCGCAGGCGTGCCGGAACGGTGCCGGACCGGGGACGATGACCGCCGGGGAAGTTGGTTGCGACCCTCCAAAAACAGTGTTCATGTGAAATTCACCGCATATTCGCGCTTTTGCCGGTCCGCCATGATTAGCCTTGAACTAGGAACAGCAGAGTAGAAGCAGAAGGTATGCGCGTATTCGATTTTGACGGAACCATCTACGACGGCGAAAGCCTGTTCGACCTGTACCTGTATTCCGCTCGACACGACCCGAAGGTGTTCCGTTTCATCGCACCCGTGCTGCGGTACGCGGTCAAATACAAACTCGGGCGGGCCACGCTTGAGCAGATGGAATACGGCGTGGGCAGAATGGCCGAAGGCTATCTTACGGAACTGAACCGTTCCCGACGCGTGGCGAGCGTCGAACAGCTCGTGAACGATTTCTGGGATCGGAACTACCCGCGCATCAAACCCTGGTACCAGCCCGAACCGGATGACGTGATCCTCACCGCATCCTTCGATTTGACGGTGGGGGAGGCCTGCCGCAGGCTCGGCGTGCGGAACCTCGTGGCCAGCAAGGTCGATTTGGAGACGATGAGGGTTACGTATCTCAACTTCAACACCAACAAGGCCAGGCGATTCCGCGAGCTGTACGGTCCGGACGCCGTCGTCGACGAGTTCTACACCGACTCGAAGTTCGACCAGCCGATGATCGATATGGCCCGTCGCGCGTTCATGGTCAAAGGGGACACCATAACGCGGGTGAAATAGCGGACGGCGCGGAACAACGCGACGTCACCGACAACGAAGGAGTAGCGCAGATGAGCATGCCGCTCGATCTTTATGTAATCCGACATGGCGAATCCGAAGCGAACGTCATCGTCCAGGCGGGCGAGCAGGGCGACAACTCCCTGTACACGCAGGACAACGTCACCGTGCCCGACCGCTCATGGCGGCTCACCGCCACCGGTCGCAAGCAGGCCGACTGCATCGGACGCTGGCTCGTCAGCCAGCAGCAGCTGTTCGACCGCTACATGGTTTCGCCGTATGTGCGCACCCGCGAGACCGCGGCCACCATGGCCTTGCCCAAAGCCAAGTGGGAGGAGAACCGTGTGCTGCGCGAACGCTCCTGGGGCGAGATCAACACCATCACCAAGGACGAGTTCAAAACCAACTACGCCCGCAACTGGAACTTCAAGAACACCGACCCGTTGTACTGGCGGCCGCCGGCAGGCGAATCCATCGCCGACGTGGCCGAGGACCGCGTGCATAACATACTGACCTCGTTGAGCCGCAAATCCGACTCGGAGTCCGTGGTCATGGTCACGCACGGCGACTTCATGCTCGCCCTGATGCTCACCATCGAGGATCTGGCCGACGAGGAGTTCCTGCATCGCGCCGATTCGGACGACTGGAAGATCACCAACTGCACGTGCCTGCATTACACGCGCCGAGATCCCGAAACCGGTCGCACGTCCAAGCGTGTGCGTTGGGAGCAGACCGCCCGGCCCGTGCTTGATGAGGCGAGCGGACGCTGGGAGGTCAAAGTGGAGCCGTGGCGCGAATTCAAGCGCCCGTACCTGTCCAACGGCGATCTGGTCGATGTGGTGCAGGCCGTCGACCCCCACCTGCTGGAGTATTACGGCAAGTGAGCGTTCCGACGGATGGACGCCGCACGATCCCCGTACGCTAGAATGACGCGTGGCGCGGCCGGTCTTGTGTGCCGCACCACCAAGCAAGAGCGAGGAAAGTGAGCAATGTCCATGTCCAATATCTTCCAATGGCGGCTGCATGGCAACGGTAAGACGCTGGCGCCCGGCGAGGTCGTCGAGCCCGATGAACGTCTGACTTGGGTGCGCACCGCCGGTATCGGCGCACAGCACGTCATCGCCATGTTCGGTGCCACCTTTCTGGTGCCGATTCTGACGGGCTTCGACCCGTCCACCACCCTGTTTTTCACGGCTATGTCCACCGCACTGTTCCTGCTCATCAACCGGAACGTGCTGCCAAGCTACTTGGGGTCGTCCTTCGGCTTCATCGCCCCGATCACGGCGGTCACCGCCGCCAACAAGGGCATTGCGGTCGCCAGCTTCGGCATCATGGTCACCGGTATTCTGCTGGCCCTGATTGGCGTGCTCGTGCACTACGCCGGCTCCAAATGGATCGACATCATCATGCCGCCCGTGGTCAACGGCGCGATTGTGGCCATCATCGGTTTCAATCTGGCACCTTCAGTGTGGACTAACTTCCAAGCCGCGCCGGACACCGCACTGGTTACCCTGCTGGCCGTGCTGCTCGTGGCCGTGCTGTTCAAGGGCTTGCTGGGTCGCCTCAACATTTTGGTCGGCGTAATTATCGGCTATGTATATGCCTGCATCCGTGGCCAGGTCGACTTCTCCGCCATCGGTGACGCCGCATGGATCGGCTTCCCGAAGTTCCACCTGCCGCAGGCCGATTTTTCCATCCTTCCCATGTTCATCCCTGTTGTGCTCGTGCTTGTGGCTGAGAACGTCGGCCATGTCAAGTCCGTGGCCCAGATGACCGGCCGCGACTACGACAACCAGATCGGCACCGCCCTCATGGCCGACGGCCTGGGCACCACGCTCGCCGGACTGGGCGGCGGCTCCGGCACCACGACCTACGGCGAGAACATCGGCGTGATGGCTGCCACCAAGGTGTACTCCACCGCCGCCTACTGGTGTGCAGCCGCCTTCGCCCTGATCCTGAGCCTGTGCCCGAAGTTCGGCGCCGTGATCAACACGATCCCCGCCGGAGTGCTCGGCGGCGTGACTACGCTGCTGTACGGCATGATCGGCATGATCGGCATCCGCATCTGGGTTGAGAACAAGGTCAACTTCGACAAGCCGCTGAACATCATGGTGGCAGCCATCACCATGATTATTGCCATTGGCCAATTCGCGTTCACTGTTGGTGGCATTTCCTTCAACGGCATTGCCATTGGCACGATCGTGATTCTTGTGGCCTACCACGGTCTGAAGGCCATTGGCAAGGCAACCGGCACTATTGCCAAAGACGATCCGGATATTTTGTAGTGTGTTTTAGTGCTACTGGGCCGTATTGTGGCTCAGCCTTTTTGCACAATGGCTCCTACCTTCACGGGTAGGGGCCATTTGCGTGTTCCATGGAGCGGTGCTCGCCTTACATGGTGGTAGAACCCATGGGGCGGTAATTGGCCCATGGGGCGGCAAACATCCCATGGGGCGGTAAAACCCTCATGGGGCGGTAGGTGAAAATGGCTTTATTCTGCGGTTTCACAATTTCTTCAAACCGCCTCATGGGCAAGTTACCGCCCCATGGGCCAATTACCGCCCCATGGGGTCATAAGTAAAGAGTGGGATGACAGCGTGGCGAGCACCAAGCAAAGTAGGGGGCTTACGCTAAGCTCGGAAAGCTTGCGTAATTTGTGTAACCTTTGACATGAAAGGCCACTGTGCCCCGTAATAATTTCGATGATCGTGACGATTCCGCTGATTTCCAGATGAACGACAGCGCGGAATCCCGCCCCCTTACCTTTGGCGAACTTGGCGTACCCGGACCGCTGGTGCGCGTGCTTGCGGCAGATGACAAGAAGACCGCATTCCCCATTCAGGCCGACACCCTGCCCGATTCACTGGCCGGCCGCGACATTCTCGGCCGAGGACGCACCGGCTCCGGCAAAACCCTCGCCTTCTCCATTCCGCTGGTCACCCGGCTTGGCTCCTATGATTCGCTTGGCGAAATCGCGATGGAGGAGTTCCGCAACGAAGTCAAGCGCCGCAAGAAGGCCAGCCTGGAAGAGCGCCGCGCCGACGACTTCCTGCCGCACCCGCGCGGCCTGGTGCTGGCCCCCACCCGCGAGCTCGCGAACCAGATCAACGACGTGCTGATGCCGCTGGCCCACACGTTTGGCATGAACACCACCACGGTGTACGGTGGCGTCAAGTACATCCACCAGATCCGCGATCTGAAGGCCGGCGCCGATATCGTGGTCGCTTGCCCGGGCCGCCTTGAGGACCTGCTGCGCCAGCAGGCGCTCACGCTCTCGTCCGTCGAAGTCGTGGTCATCGATGAGGCCGATGAAATGGCCGATATGGGCTTCCTGCCGCCGGTCAAGCGACTGCTTGAGCAGATTTCGCCCGACGCCCAGCACATGCTGTTCTCCGCCACGCTCGATCACGGCGTGGATGAAGTGGTGAACACCTTCCTGCATGATCCCAAGGTGCACGAGGTCGATTCGGCCACCACCGAACCTGACCTGATGACCCACCACTTGTTCGAGACCACGCGCGGCGACAAGCACGAACTCGTGCGTACACTCGCCTCGGGCGAAGGCCGCCGCATCCTGTTCACCCGCACCAAGTTCCAGGCCAAGAAGCTCGCCAAGAATCTGACGCAGAACGGCATTCCGGCCGCCGAGCTGCACGGCAACCTGAACCAGAACCAGCGCGATCGCAACCTCGCCGCATTTGATTCCGGCGATGTGCGCGTCATGGTGGCCACTGACGTGGCCGCCCGTGGCATAGACGTCGGCGGCGTGGAGCTCGTGGTGCAGGTCGAGCCGCCGGCCGACCCGAAGTCCTTTGTACACCGCTCCGGTCGTACCGCCCGCGCCGGCAAGGCGGGCGACGTGGTCACCCTCGTGCTGCCCGAACAGCGCCGCGAGACACGCCGCTTGCTGAACCAGGCCGGCATCAAGACCAAGATGATTGAAGTGACCCACGATTCGCCCGAAGTGCTTGAGCTTGTGGGCGACCGCGCCGAGCGCGTGGATGGCTGGAGCCTCGACAAGTCGCAGCCCGTGGGCAACCCGCGCAAGGGCAAGAACAAGGGTGCCAAGAACGCGGCGGGCGACGAGTCCGGCCGCGGCGGCAATCGCAATCGCAATCGCGACGAGCAGAACGTTGCCGAGACCGAATTCCAGCACGAGAACGAAGGTGGCGAGTTTGTGGCCGAAGGCGAGCCGCAGCGCAAGCACGGCGACAAGGCCAGCAAGAAGGCCGTGAAGAAGAACCGCAACCGTGCGGAACGCCGCGCCGGCATGAGCAACCCCGAGGCCGAGCGCCGCGACTATCTGTTCGAGCATGGCGATGACCGCCGTAAGGGCGGCCGTCGCGACGGATACGGCAAGGACCGTTACAGCGAGCGTCAGGACGATGGCCGCAACGAGTACGGCAAGAACCGGTACGACGATCGTCGTGGCGGCAAGTTCGAAGGCCGTGATTCTGGTCGCAGCCGTCGCAATGATCGGTACGGCAAGGGCGGAAAATTCGACAAGCGCGACGGGGCCGAATACGGCCGCAACGATGATTTCAGCGGCCGTAAGCATGGATCAAGCCGTCGCTTCGATCGTACTGATCCCCGCGATTTCGAGCGTCCGCGTAAGCCGCGCCGCAATGAGCGCAGCCACGAGGACTACGGCTTCTCCTATGACGAGCGTTCCCATGACGGCCGCAGGCAGTCCATGCGCAACACCCGTCAGGGCGAAGGCGGCAAGCGCATCCATCGCAAGAACGAGAACCGCATCGTACGCGACGAGCGTTCAGAAGGTGCCAAGCGTCACGAACGCCGCATGATCGCCAAATACGGCAACACGGAAGGCCCGAACCGCCGCCATTCCAAGAAGAATCGCAATAATGCGCCATTCCGTATGAAGTCTGGACGCCGTTAGTCCGACAGCGCGTATGAATCAGGCCCGACGACCTTTGATGGTCGTCGGGCCTGATCGTGTTGTAGACCGGTGTTTGCGATGCGGATGCCTGTTCCCGACATGATGTGTATCAATGTTCCATAAGTATGATATATTGATATACAACTTGATGGGAGCCACGCTGCCATCCATCATCGGGTTGTTCGACGGATCGCCTATGCGTGGGCTGGCCGTCGGACTGCGGGTCGGCACATCCGGGGTGGGCATAGCGCTCGGCCCGGTCATCGGCGGCATCCTGCTGCAACGGTTCGCATGGGATAGCGTGTTCTGGGTGTGCGCCGTCATCGGCATGTTGGCCATTTGCGCCGCCTTCCTGTGCCCGTTCGGTTTCATCTTCCTCACAACCCAATGGTTCCAGGCGCTGCGTGGGTGTTCGGCGCTCGAGACGGCGATTGCCACACTGCCGTTCGCGGTCGTCATGGCCGCAGGTATCGCCCTCGTCCAGGGTCCCGCCACCGACACACTGATGACGGCCGTGCCGGTCGGCGAGGAAGGCATGGGCAGTGCCGTCAACGACACGATCCGCGAACTCGGTGGCACGCTCGGCGTCGGCATCATGGGGTCGCTGCAGGCCGGTGCGTACACCACCGGCCTGACGGACGCGCTGCGAGGATCCCACCTGCCCCAGGACATCCTTGGCGCATCCAAGGAATCCGTGATGGCTGCCGAATCCATTTCCGGCTCCCTGCCGGGCACCCCGCGCAGATTGCTGGATGACTCGGTCGCATCCGCGACGATGACCCTCACCTGATTGCATCCTCCATCTGGGTGTCCATACACGGGTTCATCCAATTCGAACTGCGTTCCGCACAACCCCGCACACGAGGCCGCGAACGGGTCGACCGGTCGTACGGGTACCTGCTCGACCTGCTGATCCGAGGCATTCGGCGGTAAATGGTGAGCTCCCTCTGATGAGGTAGCTCAGTATTGATACGCTGTACTGCCGTCGGCGTTGCGGATGGTGAAAGTGGGGGATTGCTCGATGTTGAGGTCCACGGTCAGGGAATGCTGGGCGTCGGCGCTCGTCGAACGATAGACGAAGTGCTTGTTTTCCAGCTTCACGGCCTCGGTACGCGCATCCATCAGCCATGGGTTGCGACGGCGCAGCGCGATCAGCGCCTGATGCAGCCGGTATGTCGGCTCTCCCAGCGTGGACAGTTCGGCAGGGGAGTCGGGGAACTTCGGACGTACGTCGTCATCGCCGCCGAAACGCTCCTGCTTGACGCCCACATAGCCCTGCTCGTCGCCGTAATAGATGCTTGGCACGCCGCCGACCGTCATGAGCACCGCCAATGCCAACGCCGCCTTGGCCGGGCCAATCTGCGATGCGATACGCGTCACGTCATGGTTGCCGATGAATGTCTGCGGCACGAAGGAATCCAGGAACGCGTTGTGCCGCTTGAGATTCCAATCCAGCTCGAAGAAGTTCTCCGTCTCCAGCGCATGCTGGATCGACTTCCATAGCTCGTATTGCGTGATCGAATCCATCGTGGATTCCTCGATGATGCGCGGGTAATCGCCATGGATCACCTCGCCGAAAATCCATGAATACGGGTGTGCGGCTTTGACCTGCGGCAACACGCGCGCCCAGAACGGGCTCGGCACGGCATACGCGGCGTCGAGGCGCCAGCCGGCGGCTCCGCGATCCAGCCAATGGCTCATCACATGGACCACATAGTCAACGGTCTCGTCAGCCGAATGGTCCAGCGCCACCAGATCCCTGTGCCCCTCGAACACATCCAAAGCGGGTTCGTCATTATCACCGACATGCGCGCGGACCAGACCATGCCACGGGTTGTCGGCCGGATTCAAGCGTCCGGCGGTCTCGTCAAGCGCCGCCCGGACGGCCGGATGATCGCGGCTCACATGATTGAACACGCCATCCAGCACCACCTGCAATCCCATGTCCCGGCAGGCCGCAATCAGCTGGTCGAACGCGGCATCCCCGCCCAATCGCACATCGATGTGCATATGGTCGAGCGTGTCGTATCCATGCGTCGCCGACTCGAACACCGGACCCAGCAGCAGGCCGGACGCGCCTAGATCGCGCACGTACTTCAGCCAAGGGATCATCGCGTCAAGGCCGCGGCCATGGAACTGGCGCGGGCCGGCGGGCCTGATATCGGCACCGCAGAAGCCCAGCGGATACACGTGCCAGAACACCCCGTACTTCACCCAATCGGGCATTGTGCGGCTCGAATCCGTGCTTACAACCACTGTGCACCTCCTGATTGACACCGTGTCCATTTTCGCACACGCATGACCGAATCCTCGGCAGATGGCGGGAAATGTCGACGAGCATATCGAAGCAAAGTATGAGCCTGCCCCCGTTCCGTTGGTTGGTGTGCAAGGCCGTGACCCTGATCTGCGCCGGCATGGACCGCCGCCGCACCAACGGGTTCTTCACCTACGCGCAGATCGTGGGCGCGGCGGCCATGAGCTTTATGCATGGCGCGCAGGACGGCCAGAAGTTCATCGGCGTGCTGTTCCTCGGCATGGCGTTCTGCAATGGCCAACCCAGCGTGACCGGTGTGATGATTCTGGTCTGGCTCATGATCCTGTGCAGCACCATCATGGGCGTGGGCGCGGTACGCCGCCTCTCCGCCATCAACTTCGGCGTGGTGCGCGACATGATGCTCACCTGGGTGTTCACCTTCCCCGGTTGCGGTCTCATCAGCTTCGTAATGGCCAAACTGTTCATGGTCGTGTTCTAGAAAGGAATCCACCCATCATGGCGAGACAAAAAGACACGTTCTACTTCGACGGATTCCGCCGCAGCGCGGACTACGCATGCCAGGCCGCGAAGCTGCTGTCCGAGGTCATGCACGACTTCAATCCGGGCCAGCTGCGCGAACGCATGGACAGCATGCACGCGATTGAGAAGTCAGCGGACGAGGTGCGCCACGACATGATGGACGAACTGGTGACCGCGTTCATCACGCCGTTCGACCGCGAGGACATCGACGAGCTCGGCCACGTGCTCGACGACGTGACCGACAGCATCGAAGGCGTGCTCAACCGCATGTACTACGACAACGTGACCGACATGCGCGACGACGCGGTCCAGATGTCGGATATGGTGGTGCGCGCCACGGAAAGCATCTGCGAGCTGGTCAACGAACTGCCGCGATTCCGGCATTCCAAGACGTTGCGCGAACTGGTGTTCGCCATCAACACGATCGAAACGGACGCCGACCACCTGTTCATCGAGTCGATGCGCATGCTGCACACCACCTGCACCGATCCGCTGCAGGTGTTCGCCTGGCATGACGTCTACCGTCACCTCGAACAGTGCTCCGACGACTGCGAGCGCGTGGCCAACACCATCGACAGTATCGTCATGAAAAACAGCTGAGGTTGGTTTTTCACAACCTCCCTCTGATGAGCCGAGCCGTGAAGAAAACGCCGGAGGCGTTTTTAGGCGAGGGTGAGTGACAACGAGCGAATAAGAGGTCAGCTGCAAGCTGTCCTGAATCGCGTTCGAGGTGGCATCGCGAAGCGATGTCGGAGGGAGAGGCCTACTTGACCAAAAGCCCCCTCACCTATGGGCGTTGAGCCAGAGGATGGCGAGTTGGGTGCGATTGGTCAGGCCGAGCTTGTCCAGTATCGCGCTGATGCGATTGCGGACCGTGCCTTCGCTCAGGAACAGTCTGGCGGCGATGTCGCGGTTATCGAGGCCCTCGGCGACCAGCGCGGTGATCTCACGTTCGCGCTCGCCAAGCAGGCCCTCGATGGAATCGGCGGTATCTCTGGAATCGTCGGAATCGGCAGGATCCGGAGTTCGTTCGGTGAGCTTGCCGAGCACTTCCGCGCCGAGCACCACCTGACCGGCCATCACCGCCTGCAGCGCGGGCCCGACCGCCGCCACATCCTGTTTGATGAGATAGCCCTTGGCGCCAAGTCCCATCGCCTGCGCGATATACGACTGGTCCGCAAACGTGGTCAGGAACAGTATGCGCGCGGCCGGGTCCGTGGCCAGAATCTCGCGCGCGGCATCCAAACCGCTGGTGCCGGGCATCTGAATATCGATCAGCAGCACGTCCGGTCGGCTCGCCGGTGTCTCGAAATAACGGCGCACGGCGGCGTCTCCGTCATTTGCCATCCATAGCACCTCGGCCGTGCCGGTGGCCGTCAGAATCGTCTCCAACGACTGGCAGACGATCGGATCATCATCCACGATTGCGATTCTCATCAATCCCTCGATTCCATGGTCCAACGCTTCTTCGGCACGGATACGAACACACGCCAGCCGTCCTCATACGGCCCGCAGACCGCGGTGCCGCCAAGGGCGCGCACGCGCGATTCGATATCCGCCAAACCCATGCCGCGCATCAGCTCATCGGCCGAACCACGCATATCGGCAACGCCGTCGGCGGCGAGTCGCGAGCCGACGTGCGTGGCGCGCATCGCACGCGGGCGGGCAGCGGCCGTCCGGGACCCATCGGACTCGGACACGGCCGGCCCCGGATCCTGAATGACCAACTGCCAGAACGCGGGGAAGTCACGCAACGTCACGCTCGCCTCGCGCGCCGCGCTGTGATGCACCACGTTCGACAATGCCTCGCGAATCACGGTCGCGAAACAGCGCGAGACCGGCGCAGGCGCCTTGGCGATATCGTTGGCCAGCGTCACGGCGAAACCGGGGAAGATGCCGTCGAACGACGTGACGGCATCATCGATCTGCGCGGCGAAATCAGTGCCATCATCCTCAAGATCATGCACCGAACGGCGCACCATCGTCATCGCATCATCCAACGTCGCACCCAACGTGGCGAACCCTTGCGCAGCGACCGTATCGTTCGTCGCCTTGGCCACCGTTTTGCCGGCCTGCGCCTGCATGATCGCGCGGGTCAGCAGATGGCCCACATTGTCGTGGATCTCCCGGGCGATACGCGTGCGCTCGCCGAGGGTCGCCATGCGAATCGACTGGGCGCGTTCCTCATCGATGTCGGCGATGCGCGAACGAGTGGCCCGCGAGGATTCGCGCGCCCTGTCCTGCGCGTGCAGCAACGCGCGCCGCGCCTCGTCCGAGGAGGCGCGGGCCCGGCCCAGAACGAATCCAAGCAGGGCGACCAGCGTCATCACCAGCGTCTGGAGACGGTCGGTGCCACGGGCGAACCAGAGCGCGATCAGCGGCAACACCCATATCCAGCGCGCGGCGGCCGAAAGCCACGGGGCCGAACGCATTGCATCGGCAAGGGAACGGCGAGAGGCCGCGGTCTGCGAGACACTGGGGGAGCGGCCACTTGCCGCAGTCCGTGCCCCAGCCCGGGCTCCGGTCGAGGCGAGGGCCGGCAGCCGTGCAGTATCGTAGGCGATGAGCGGCATGAACGCGCACCATGAAGGCACCGCCACGGCGATGACGAGATACGCCGTACACAAGACCCAAGACCATTGCGCGGGACGCAGCCATTCCACCAATCCGGCGACGGAAACGGCCAACAGCAGGCCGGCGATGAACACGCCATCGGACCGTAGCCCGACAAGCCAGGCCAAAGCCAGGCCCAACACGAGTAGCAAGCCCATCTCGGCCAACACGCGCATGGCACCTCCCCGGCTCGACGCTCTTCCACCACCAGTCTAGCGGTGTGCGGAACACGACGAACTTGACGGGCGTGCGGAATTACCCGCATGACGGTCCAAGACAACGGGCTTACACTTCCCGAATAGATGAGGCACAAGCGTCGGATGTCGTCGACACAACCGTAAAGGGATGATACCGATGATTACGCAAAGCCACAGGGCGTCCAACTATTCGATGGACGAGATCAGCCTGATGCCGGTCGATAAGGTGTACAAGGCCATGCAGACCGACGCCGAAGGACTGTAATGACAAATGTCACGCCTGTACGGCCAAGTCGTGACGTTTGCCTGTGGCGGCGTCCGGCCCCTTCTTGGGATGATGGAATCGCCAAGGAAGGGAGTGACTATGACAACCGACAACAGAGCTTCCGAACACGACTCGACAACCAACCCGGCTCTGGCCGTGCACGTCAGCCAACTGGTCAAACGCTACGGCGACATGGTGGCGCTCGACTATTTTGACCTTGACGTGAACCAGGGCGAGATTTTCGGGCTGCTTGGACCGAACGGGTCCGGCAAAACCACCGCGATCAACTGCATCCTCGCGCTGCTCACCTACGATTCGGGCACGATTCGCGTGTTCGGCCAGCCGATGACGCCGACCTCCTACGCGCTGAAACGTCGTATCGGCATCGTGCCGCAGAACGTGGCCGTGTTCAACGAACTGACCGTCACCGAAAACATCGACTACTTCTGCTCGCTGTACGTGCCGAAGAAAACCGACCGCGCGCCGCTGGTCGAGGAGTCCATCGAATTCGTCGGACTCCAGGACTTCCGCAAGTTCCGGCCCGGCAAACTGTCCGGCGGTCTGCTGCGACGCCTGAACATCGCCTGCGGCATCGCGCACAAGCCTAACCTGATCTTCTTCGACGAACCCACGGTCGCCGTCGACCCGCAAAGCCGCAATTCGATTCTGGAAGGCATCCAGCGGCTCAACCAGGCCGGCGCCACGGTGATCTACACCAGCCACTACATGGAGGAGGTCGAACAGATCTGCGACCGCATCCTCATCATGGACCACGGCCGGCACCTGGCGCTCGGAACCGCCGACGAGCTCAAGAACATGATCGACACGGGCGAGCGCATCACCATCGAAACGCTCGATCTGGCGGATTCGGCGATGGCCGAGGTCCGTGCGCTGCCGTGCGTGATCGAAGCCACCTACGACGGCAAGGAACTCGACGTGCGATGCCGTCGCGGCGAACACAACCTGACCGACGTGCTCGACGCGGTGAAACGCTCCGGCGCCAACATCGGCCACCTGACCAGTCGCCCGCCCACCCTCAACGACGTGTTCCTCGAACTCACCGGCAAAGCACTGAGGGACTGACCATGCTCCCCTCAGTCGGCAAGCAAATAACTTGGCTCCCCTCTCCGAGGGGAGCTGTCACCAAAGGTGACTGAGGGGAGTTCCTGAGTAAGGAGACATCATGTGGACCACATTTCTGGTCGCATTGAAAGCGAACTTGCGTAACCGGTCGGCGTTGTTCTGGATGACCGTGTTCCCGATTGTGCTGGCGACCATGTTCAACGGACTGTTCGGCGGGCTGGCCGAAGCATACGAACTCAAGCCGGTGCCGATGGCCGTCATCGAAGACACCCGTTGGCAGCAGGCGGACGGTGCCCGCACCTTCGTAGACGCGCTGGCCGGGGAAACGGAATCGGCCTCAGACGACACGACCTACGCCGAAATCGACCAAAAGCTGCTGACCATCACCACAGTCGACACCGTGAAGGAGGCCGAACAACGGCTCGCCGACGGCACTGCCAACGGCTATCTGACCGCCGACAATAACGGCCGATTGGCGATGACCGTGAGCCGGGAAACCGCCGTCACAGCCAAGGACTCCACGCAAAACAGCGGACTGGACATTAGCCTCGCGGCCCTGCGCAGCGTCATCGACCTGTACAACCGCACCGACGCCGTTACCCGGCAGACCATCGCCGACAATCCACAGGCCGCGCTCAGCCGGAACTTCTGGAACAGCGTCGGGCAGAACGTCGACATGACCCATGAGACGACGCTCACGCATTTCCAGCCTGACGAGATCGCCCGATACTATTACGCGCTGCTGGCCATGTCCTGCATGATGGCCATGGGATACTCCATCAGCACAGTCGCCGCCGCACAGGCGAACCTGTCCGCGCTGGGCATACGGCGGACCGTAGCGCCGCTGAGCCGGGCCAAACAGCTCGTCGCGGGCTTCCTCTCCTGCTGGCTGTGCTCGTCGGTCGCCCTGTCCATCGCATTGGCCTATATCCGGCTCGCCTGCAACGTCTCGCTCGGCGGACGCGAACCGGCGGCGATCCTCGCGGTCATCATCGCCTCGTTCATGACCAGCTCAGCAGGCACCCTGCTCGGTGCGGTGCCGAAGCTCTCGTACAACACGAAATACGGGCTGTCGACCGGCATCTCCTGCACGCTGTCGCTGTTCACCGGACTGTACGGCGGGTTTGCCATGCAGATCAGCGACTGGATAGCCCGCAACGCGCCCATACTCGGCACCATCAACCCCGCACAGCAGGTGACGAACCTGTTCTACGACATCCTGTACTACGACAGCTACCGGCCGTTCATCACCACCTGCATCATTCTGCTGGCGATGAGCGCGGTATTCCTCTTGGCCGGCATCGCAATGCTGAGGAGGCAACGTTATGAACACCTGTAAAGCCACGCTGCGCGTGCTGTTCGCGCACTGGGTCTACCTGATGATCTACCTCGTATTCATAGGCATCCTGATGATGTCCATCAGCTGGGCGATGCTGACCTCCGCATCCGGCTCCATGTCCGCGGTGCTCGAATCGACCAAGACGCGCGTCGCCATCATCGACCGCGACTCCGACCGGGGTGATATCGCCACGTCGATGCGCGCCTACCTGCGCGATTCCAGCGAACTGGTGGACCTCGACGACACCAGCGAAACGCTGCAACAGGCCGTCGCCTCGAACTGGGTGGACCTGATCGTCATCATTCCCGACGGATTCGCTGACGATTATGTCGCCGCGGCGGCGGACGGCGACAATCCGCCGAACGTGGACACGGTTACCAGCTACGCATCCGGCTCCGGGTCGATGGCGCGGATGAACGTCGGCGGGTTCCTCTCGCTCACCCGCACCGCACTGATCGGCGCGCAGACGAGGGTCGACCAGGCGGCGCTCGCCGGCATGATGAACGCTACAGGAGGGGCCGCCGGTTTTGATGGCGCGAGTCTGGACCAAGACATGCTGGACTCGCTGCCGGAAGGGCAAGTCGACAAGCCGGATATCAAGGATCTGTCCCAGGCCGCCAAAATGGCCGCCGAATCGGCCAGCGATACAGACGTGAACCATCAGATCGCCGTGGTCGATACGCCGACCGAGGAGTCGGCAAGCGCTGCGGATACGGCGGTCAGCGGATTCGGCGGCACCATGAAAACCGCGATGTACCCGCTGTCCCTGGCGATGACCATCTGCGGATCGATGATCCTGGGCGCGTTCACCACCGGCGAGGTGCGGCGGCGTCTCACCGCCTCGCCCCGACGCATGGTCCTGATGGGAGTCCAGCGGTTGCTGACGTTGGGCGGATTCGCGCTCGTCGTATGCGTCGGCTATTTGGTGCTGTCAATCGGTCTGATGATGGCGGCGGGGCTCGATCCGTTGCACCTGAGCGTCGGGGGAGTGCTGATGACGTTCGGCGCGACCTGCGTGTACGCGCTGATGACCGTCGCCTGCGGATTCATGCTCAGCGAGTTCGGGCTCTCGGAAGAGGCTGCCAACGGATTCGCCAATATCTTCGGCCTGCTCATCATGTTCACGTCGGGCGTCGCATTGCCGGTTGACATGATGCCCGGCGTGATGGTGACCATAGCCAAGTTCCTGCCCGGCTGGTGGTATTGCACCGCGATCGACAACGCGCTCGGCTTCGGCACGGCTGCGGAGAGCGGCGTGAGCGTCGCCGGCTGGGCCGGCTCGCTGGGATTGGTCGCACTGTTCGGTGTGATGTTCATCTGCATCGGCCTGGCCGCCGGCCGCTTCCGCCGATCCCGTCCCACCCTGGCCGCGCCCGCCACCACGCAGCTGGCCGAGTGAGAAAATCAGCCTTTCAACCGATACCGCTGCACCGGGTCATCGGCGAACTTGACTCGGGCGACCCGCCCTTCCTTCATCAGCTCGCGCATGCCGGACGTGGCGGCCAGCGGAGTCAACTGCAGTTCGCGCATGATCTCCTTGACGCTCATCGCCGAATGCCGTTCCAGTACGGTCATAATCGCCTTGACCACGTCACCCGGTGAACTGTTCGCCATCGTGCGCTGCTTGGTGATGGTCATCGTGAACGTGTTGATGTCGTTGCGCGTGGTCGCCGGCTCGATGCCGGCCTCGCGCAACGCGGCGGCGATGCGCTGGTAGCCGTCGCCGCCTTCTGGGTTCACAAACCCGCCGCCCGGATACGGCGTGGACTCCAGCAGCGTGAACAGGAACTGGTTTCGGGTGGAGACGAACGGTGCACCCGTCACCGGATGCGGACTCGCCAGCACATCATGTGTCACCATGCCGTACAGACCACCCGGATTGGTGATCTCGATGCGATCGGTGAACACGCTGATATGCACCTGCGTGCCGCGCGCATCGGGCGAATAATCACGGTGGGTGAGCGCGTTCGCAATCGCCTCGCGCAACACGAGCGGCGGATAATCGGGCTTCTTCGCGCCAATCCAACGCATCAACGAGTCGACCGCATCGTCGATCATCACCGGAATCGAACCGACCACCGACTTCGAGGCGACCAATCGCTCGTCGCCCCGGAACACATCGTCCCGGCTCGTCCCCGGAAACACGGCTATCGAAATGCCGAGCCGCGGATAGAACTTCTGCGGATAGCGGCCCAACGCCAGCAGTCCGGCCAAGGTGGGACGCAGTATTCCGCCGACCTCCGACTCGTCGGAATCATCATGGCGCAACACCTGCAGATCCAGCAGCACATCGATGCCGTCTCGGTCGGCGAACACGCGCGGATGCTGTTCGCGCACGCGCGCCAACAATCCGGAAACGAGCTGCGGGTCGAGGTCATCGGTCGTGGCGCCGGGCACGATATCCAGATCGTATGTGGGCTGCAGATGCTCCTCGATGAGCCGGTCGACCTCATAGGAGGTCATGCGCCGGTCGCCGTCGCCGGTGCGGATGAACGAGCCGCCGTGCGGTCCGAGCGCGGTGGTGAAGCAGGGCTTGTCGCGCGGCAGCATCTCGTCGATGCGCGCGAACACCAGATTCGCGCCTTCGAACGGGCAGGTGACGATCACGGGCCGCACCACCGGCGTCATCTTCTCGCACGCCTGGCTCAGCGCCTCCTGCATGGCGCGCGCGTCGAATCCCTCGACCGGCGTGAACCCGTTCTTTTCGGACAGGCCAAGGATGATCCAGCCGCCGGAGCCATTGGAGAACGCGGACAGCGTATCGGTGATGGTCGAGGAGATCTTGCGCTTGCATTCCTTGACCTCGCACTGTTGCGTATCGTTGCCGATCAGACGCATGAGTTCGATCAGCTCAGTCATTTTGGCAGTATAGTCATCGACCATGGCGGCCTCCTTGAAACCATTGTGCCCCATAATCCGCCGCCCGCTCGCCTCCAGCCCCGCCAGTTCACCCCAATTCATGCAGAATTCATGGGCCAAACCAGACGAAACGAACGTCGATGTAGGGTTCGGTTCCGCGTGTTCACTGACGAGATCGGCCGGTCGAGGCGGGCGGACTATGTTGGGTGGCGTGGACGGCCAGTCGAAAGGCATCATGCCGTTGCTCGCCGCGCGCGTCACCAAGCGTACCGGTCGGCCGGTGGCCTGGCGTACGGTCGGCAAGCTCGGCGCGACCGCCCGGCGCGTGCGCTACCGGATGATTGGCGATATCAACGACCGGCCGGACGTGCTGATCGTGTGCGTGGGCAGCAACGACATGCTCGCCGGACGTTCGGTGCGTGAAAATGGGCCGCTGACATCACCCCGGTGCTGGACGCGGCCAAGAACAAGGCCGGCAGGGTGGTGCACACTTTTGCTGGTCACTCCATCCACCACTGCCGCGAAACCATCGGTGATGATCAGCCCGTCCTCATTGAGCGACTGGTCAGACCCGTTGTCTAAATGAAAGTGCAACACCCGTTAGATTGGAGATTGTCCGGATAACCAGTCCGAAGGGATGTTGCACCTATGGGGGAAGCATGTTCGCGCCTGTCGGAAGAGGAACGCCGGGGCATCCGGATCGAGATCGG
>NZ_VULV01000005.1:0-155703 GCF_009696495.1 Bifidobacterium sp. WCA-178-WT-4B
TCGCCGACCCGTACAGTTCCTGGCAGCGTGGCAGCAACGAGAACAGGAACGGCAGGATCCGCCGCTACCTGCCCAAGGGAACCAGTTTCGAGGATCTCACGCAGGACGAGCTCGACGCGATCGTCGGTGAGATCAACGACACCCCCATGAAGCTCCTCGGCTACAAAACGCCCAACGAGGTATGGGACGAGGAGATGGCCAAGCTACAATCAAAACAAACCGACCCGAAACCAGCCGTTGCACTTACAAGTTGAATCCGGGGTTCTGCATCAGATAGATCTTGTCGAAGCCCACGTTGAGCACGGAGCCCATGTTCATGATGAGCAGGATCGCACATGTCGGCATGATCGCAGGAATATCGACGTAGCGAATCAACTGCAGACGGCCTGCACCGTCGATCTTCGCCGCCTCGTACAGCGATGTGTTCACACCGGCGAGCGCAGCCAGGTAGATGATGGAGTTCCAACCAACATGCTGCCAGACTTCGGAGATCCAATAGACCGCGGTGATGGCGCTGGTGGAGCCCATCAGTGATTCATCACCGAAGAAGCGACCGAGAATGCCGGTACCAGGAGTCAGGAAGATGTTGAGCATGGAGACGATGACCACCACGGAGATGAAGTGGGGCATGTAGGTGATCGTTTGCACGAAACCCTTAATTTTCTTAGAACCGATCTGATTGATCAGCAGGGCCAGAATAATCGGAAAGATGAAGCCCATGACCAGTGTCCAAAGGGAAATGCGGATGGTGTTGGTCATGATCTCGCCAAACAGCGGGTTGTGGAAGAATTCCAGGAAGTATTTGAAACCGACGAATTTGCCGCCGGTCAGGCCTTTGGTCGGATCGAACTCGCGGAAGGCGAGCTGGATGCCCCACATCGGCACGTAGGAGAACAGTCCCACGAAGAACAATGCCGGAGCGGAAAGAATCCACAACTGCCAGTAGCGACGTAAATGGTCGGCGATGCGATCGAGCAGACCTGGTTTCTTGCGGTCGGGAGCCGCTTCCATCGCCACGGTCCGTGCAGCAACGCCTTGCGATGTTTGTGCACTCATGTTGGTCTCCAATTTAGGATGATTGCTAGGGAACAAAAATGCGGGGTCCGGCGGCAGTCACGGGAGAGAAACGAACCCGTGCGATGGACCCCGCGGTATTACTTGGCTACTTGGTGTACTTGTCGTACCACTTCTGCCAAATCTTGATGTTGGCGTCGAGGCCGAGGGTCGGTTCGGACACCTTCTTCACGTAGGCATCCCATTCCTTGTCGATGCCGCCCTTCTGGACCCACTTCGCAATCTGGTTGTTCGCGTAGTTGGAGATGGCGGTGTTGTTGTTTTGCAGGGTGTTGGAGTCCTCGGTATTCGGGCGCACGTAAATCGGTACGACATCCTTGACGCCGTCGACGCGGTTGCGCGCCTCACGAATGGCCAAGTCGGACGCAGTGACCTGGTCGGCGTTGGTGTCGTTGACCATCTTCACGTCGTCGCGAATCCAGCCACCGAAGCGGTCCTGCAGGGCGACGGCGCGGGTATCAGGATATTCGGCGTAAGCTTTAGCCTTGTCGATGGTGTACTGGTGGTCGCCGTCATCGGAGACGATATCTGGAATAGAGCCGAAGAATCCAGCCACGGAAAGCTTCTCGCCGTACATGGCGTCGATCACCTTGTAGATGGCGTCCTGGTTGGCTGCGTTCGGGTTGACGGTCAGGCCGGAACCGGAGTAGGCCCAGCGGCAGGCGTCCTGGGAATAATCCCACTTGACCTGGGAGTCGGGCGTGGAGGCGTCCTTCTTCAGCGGCGGCAGGGTGACGTACTGGTCGCCAAGCGCGTTGCCGTATTCGGCGTAGTTGGACCAACCGAAGGAGACGCCGGTCAGCGCGGTCTTGCCGTCACTGACGGTCTGCGAAGTGTATTGCGAGGCGTCGCGGGTGAGCACATCCTTCGGGATAAGGCCCTTGGCCATGAGTCCGTGCAGGTAGGAGACGACGTCCTTGAGCGCGTCGGAGGTGTAATAGCTCTTAACCTTGCCGTTGTCCACATAATAGCCCTGTTCGGAAGCGCCGCCGCCCATGAAGGAGGTGACCACGCCTTCGGAGTTCATCAGCGCCAGAGGGCTCCACAGGCCGAAACCGAGGCTGCGGATATTCATCGGCACCTCATCAGCCTTGCCGTTGCCGTTCGGATCCTGGGTCTTGAATGCATCGAGCACGTTCTCGAGCTCGTCCCAAGTGGTCGGCATCTGGAGTCCCAGCTTGTCCAGCCAGGTCTTGTTGATGAACATGTGAGTGCCGGAAACCTCGTAACCCTTGCCGCGGTCGGAGGGCAGCATGGCGATCTTGGTGCCATCGGTAACGTACTTCGCGGCGCCCGGCTGGGCCTTGAGGAACTTCTTGACGTTCGGCATCTTGTCCAGATGCGGCTTGAGATCCTCGAAATAGGTGCTGTACTTGGCCGCATCCACCATGCTGAACAAGCTCAAGCCAATGTCCGGGAATTCACCGGCGGCCATCTTGGCGCTCTTCTGCTGGCCCCAAGCGTTGTCGGAGACTTCCTGCCACTTGATGGTGCAATCGCAGGCGGCTTCCAGATCCTTGGTGTACTGGGTGTCCTGCATCGGATGGTCGGTCACGTTGCGACGAACCAGAATGTTGACGATTGGCTTGCCGTTCTCGTCTGTGGTGGCCTGCTTGTTGCCGCAGGCGGCAAACGTCGTGGCCATAGTCGCGACTGCAGCTATTGATGCCAACAGGCGAACACTTCTTCGTGCCATGATTAGGCTCCTTCTTCCTTGATGTTTCCTCATCGCACCGATACGAGAAGCACCGGCGAAATTTCCGCCGCCCACTTACTTTGTGGCTATTGCTTTGCGGTGGTCAACACTATAAATCGTTAATCGTTTAATGTCAAACGTTAATCGTTTATCTCAATAGTTAACACTCTCATTGACCAGTCCACCCAGCGCCGCAAACGTAAACTTCGGCTCCATACTGCCGTTCTCGCAGAACACCGGAATCACCCACATCGCGACACGCCGTTACTCGTATAACGTATCTTTTTCCATCAAATACACGTACAACCCGTCCGTTGTACGCACAAAAGCGTAGCCGAACATGACGGCCACCAAGTCGGCCACTACTTACAAAAGGTGCTCCCCTCCTTCAGGAGGAAGAAGAAGCGCACGGATACGATCAGACAGCACCAAACCAAACAGTAGCCGCACCTGGGAGCCAGGATGAAGCATTCGGCATCGTGCCTGCTGGCCATCGTCGTGGGATACGCTGTGCACCATCTGGCCCACAAGTAAATCATGCAAAAACGCGCGTTGGCGCACGTCCTTTTTCATGGACGTGCGCCAACGCGCGTTTTTGCATCAGCTTCCGCGATCAGGCCTCGCGGCTCGCGGAAGCCGCAGCGAACGCCGGCAAGGCGCGAGGTGCGTTGAAACCTTCCTTTTCGAAGCGGTCAGCAATCTTCTGTGCAATCTCGTGGCCCTGGCCCTTATCAACCAGAGCGATGATGGAACCACCGAAGCCGCCGCCGGTCATACGCGCACCGTAGGCGCCGTTCTTGCGGGCCACGTCTACGGCGATGTCCAGCTCGGGGACGGTGACCTCGTAGTCGGCGGCCAGCGAATCGTGGGAAGCGTTGAACAGACGGCCCGCAGCCTTGATGTCGCCGTTGGCGAAGGCACGCACGAAGGAACGCACGCGCTCGATCTCGGTGACCACATGGCGCACGCGCTTCTTCATGGTCTCGTCAGGCAGGGCGTCAAGCGTTTCCTTGAGGGCCTGGAACTGGTCATCGGCCTTGGAGATGCCGTCGGCGGTCACACGCAGGTTGGCCACACCGAGAATCTTGGCGGCTTCCTCGCAGGTGGCGCGACGCTGAGCGTACTGACCATCGTTGAGCTGGTGCGGAGCCTGGGTATCGACCACAAGCAGCTCGAGGTTGTACTTGTCGAGGTCGAACTCCTGCTGGGAGACGTTCTCCAGCGGGGTCAGCTCCGGACGGCAGTCAAGCAGCAGCGCATGGCCGGCGGTGCAACGCATGGAGGCGTTCTGGTCGAGACCGCCGGTGGAGGCGCCGGCCATCTCGTTCTCGGACTTGATGGCGGCGTTGATCAGGGTCACACGGCCGGCGTCGGAATCGCCGTAACCGAGGCCGTACACGTCGTCCAGAGCCAGAGCGGTGGAGCAGGTCATGGCGGCGGAGGAGCTCAGGCCAGAGCCCAACGGCACGCAGGAGACGAAGGCGGCATCAAAGCCCTTGACCTTGTCGAAACCAGCCTGACGCAGCGCCCAGGCCACACCGGTCGGGTAGGCGGACCAGCCGTCCACGCCACGGGCCTTGAGGCCATCGAGATCAGCTTCGGCGACCTTGTCGGGAGCCACGCCGGAGACGACGCGAACCTTGGTGTCTTCGCGCGGCTTCAGGGCGATGAAGGTGCGATGCGGCAGAGCGATCGGCAGGCACAGGCCGGCGTTGTAATCGGTGTGTTCACCGATCAGGTTCACACGGCCCGGAGCAGCCCACACGCCCTCGGGCGCAGCGCCGTAGGTGTCCACAAACAGCTTGGTGGCTTGCGAGACGCCTTCCTCATGGGTCAGCGGCTCAATGAATTCAACAGCAGACATTGGTGTTTTCTTTCTATCAGTCGGCGATGTCGATGGAGCCGAGCTCATGGAAGCGCTTGGCGATGAGTTCCGGCGTGGTGTCGGAGATCCAGGCGGCCATGCCGGATTCGGAGCCGGCGAGGTACTTGATCTTGTTGGCGGCGCGGCGGAAGGAGAAGAACTGCAGGTTCAGGCGGTAGTTCTCGCGGCGGGCGTCGTGGATCGGGGCCTGGTGCCAGGCAGCGATGTACGGCAGATCCATGCCCTTGCCGTCGCCCTTGTCGAAGAAGGCATTGCCGCGCTTCAGGAGGTGCGAGTACATGGAGGCAAGGTCCCAACGCTCTTCGTCGTTGAGCTGGTCGAGGGTGAGCACGTCGCGCACCGGAGCCACGTGGACCTCGAGGGGCCAACGGGCGGCGGCCGGCACGTAGGCGACCCAGCTGTGGTTGCGCATCACGATGCGTTCGCCGGCTTCGAGCTCGGCGTTCATGATGTCCTTAAGCAGGTTGCCGCCGGTCTTCTCGTGGTAGGCCTCGGTGTGCTGGAGTTCCTTCTCCATCTTCGGGGCGATGAACGGGTAGCAGTAGACCTGGCCGTGCGGGTGGGCGAGGGAGACGCCGATTTCCTGGCCGTGGTTCTCGAACGGGAAGATCTGCTCGATGCCTTCCATCTTGGAGATTTCGGCGGTACGGAAGGCCCAAGCCTCAACCACGGTGCGCAGGCGGGAGACCGGCAAATCGGCCGGCAGGCCTTCCTCGTTCGGGTCGAAGCAGATGACTTCGCAGCGGCCGGCGGCGAGCTTCTTCTCCCACAGCGGGTTGCCGTCAACGTAGGTCACGTCCTCGGAGACACCGGGCACGCGCACCATCGAGGGGAAGCGGTTCTCGAACACCACGACGTTGTAGTCGGTGTCCGGCACTTCGCCGTCCTGGTACGGGTCACCGGGCTTGCGGGCGGCCAGCGGGTTGCCCTTGGCGGTGGCGCCGGGACCGGCGGTGATCGGGCGGTTCATACGGGCGGTGGCCATCGGGATCCAGTCGCCGGTCAGCGGGTCACGGCGCATCTGCGGGGCGGCGTACGGCGCTTCGTTGCCGTCGGCGTCCAGGTGCGGGGCGAAACGGTAGTCCAGCGGGCGCGGGTCCTTGAGCTCGCGGGTCTTGGCACCGGAGACGAACTCGGGGTCGTCGTCCAGGTAGAAAAAGTCACGACCGTCGGCAAGCGTCGTCGGCGTGATGCGGATGTGCTCCTTCGCATACTCCCCGGGGGTGTAGTTGGCGAAATCAGCCATAGGTTTACTCACTTTCCTCAATGGTCTCGCTCTGGTGGGCCAGCACGAGTTCCTTTACCAAATCCTTGGTTTTGGCGGCGGAGTCGGGGTCGAGCCCGTCGTCAGTAATGACCGTGTCCACCTGGTCGAAGCGCGCAAACAGCGACAGCGATGTGCAGCTCCACTTGGTGTGATCGGTCAAAACTATGGTGCGATCGGCGATGTCCATCATCGCCATATCGGTTGCGGCTTCCAGCGAATTCGGCATCAGGAAGCCACGGGGAATCGACACCGAGTGGGTGCCGAGGAATACGGTGTTGACACGCAGCGAGGCGACGACCTTGTCCGCGATCGGGCCGACAAGCGAGTTCGATCGGGTGATCACGCCGCCGGTGACGATCACCTCCACATCCTTGGATTCGAGGGCCTGGACCAGCTCGGCCACGGGAATCGAATTGGTGAGGATGGTGATGCCGCTGGACTGCTGTGATTCGAGCAGATGCTGGGCGAAGACATAGGCCGTGGTGCCGCCGCCGATGGCGATTACGTCGCCGGGAGCCACATATTGGATGGCTTCCTGGGCGATGGCGCCCTTCAGGCCGATATCCATCTGGGACTTGACAGAGAACAGGGGTTCGCTGAGCAAAGTACTGGTAGTCACCGCGCCGCCGTGGACGCGCTTCAGCAGTCCCTTGTCGGCAAGTTCGGCGATATCGCGGCGGATGGTCATCGCTGACACACCCAGTTCCTTCGATAGCGCCGTAATGCGCACTGCCCCGCGTGTGCGCAACCTGCTCAAGATGAGGTGCTGACGTTGTGACGAAATCATGTGAACATTATCGCACACAAAAGCTCACAAACCAAACCGGCTTGAGCGTTTTGGGGACAATTTCTCGAAAATTCCGGGCAATTCAGGTGTTCATTTCCGCAAAACCACGCAAAATCGCACATTGCGCGAGCCGATATTCTCACAGCGGCCACCAGCGCGATAGCTCACGACCGACGACTCTCCCGCGCGCGTTGCTCAGCGGAGAGTCACGCCTGATACCTGGTGCGTCCCGATTCATGTATCTTCCGCCGAGCCGACGCCTGCGTGTGCCTCGACACGCGGTAACCCCTTCCCCAATTCGCCTAGGTAGGGATCGCCTAGCCGCACCGGCCCAAGCGTGAGACAATAGGCGGTATGACTTACGTTTCTGAAAGCTTCTGGCACGACGCCGTCAACAAAGCCACCACCGATCTGTTCACCTTCGGCTACAAGCACATCATCAAACCGAACTTCGTGTTCAACCACCGCCCCGATGAGGCACACGATCAGATGATCGAGTTCTGTCATGTCGTCAAGAACGTCCCGCCGCTGCTGCTCGCCGAGCAGCTTATGCTCGACTACACCGACCCCATTCTGGAAACGAATGTGATGGGCGTCGATTTCACCAACCCGTTCGGCCTATCCGCCGGCCTCGACAAGAACTGCGACATGCCCGTGGTGCTGGACCACGCCGGCTTCGGCTTCGAAACCGTAGGCTCCACCACCTCGCGTCCCTGCTCGGGCAACGCCAAGCCGTGGTTCCACCGTCTGCCTGAATACGATTCGATGATGGTGCACGTCGGCCTCGCCAACATCGGTTCGGACAAGGTCATCGAGCGCGCCGAGAAGGCTTGGACTCAGGCCCGCCAGATGCAGCTGTCTGTGTCGATCGCCCGCACCAACGACGACCAGTGCGGCGATTTGGACGAAGGCATTGAGGATTACTGCATTTCGATGCGCCGCGCCGCCGGCCGCACCGCGATGGTGGAGGTCAACGTCTCCTGCCCGAACACGCACGTCGGCGAACCGTTCACCACGACTCCGGAAGCGCTCGACCGTCTGTTTACGGCGCTCGACAAGATCGACCGCCCGCAGCCCACGCTGGTCAAGATGCCGTTGAACAAGCCGTGGGGCGAGTACAAGGAGCTGCTCGATGTGCTGGCCGAGCACAATGTGCAGGGGCTGTCCATCGCCAATCTGCAGAAGGACCGCACCGGCCTCGAGATTCCGCGCGATTGGGAGGGCGGCCTGTCCGGCGGCCCGTGCACCAACGCCAGCACCGAGCTGATTCGCAAGGTGTATAAAGAGTATGGCGACCGGTTCGCTATCGCCGGCATCGGTGGCGTCTTTACCCCCGAGCAAGCCTATGCGAAGATTCGTTCCGGCTCCAGCTTGGTCATGTTCATCAGCTCGCTGATGTACCGAGGCCCGCAGCAGATTACCGTGTTGAAGCGCGGTCTGGCCCAGCTGCTGCGCCGTGACGGATTCGAGCACGTCTCCGATGCCGTCGGCGTAGACGTGGAGTGAACTCACATATTGCCCTATTACCCATGGGGCGGTAAAACCCTCATGGGGCGGTGATTGTCCCATGAGGCGGTTAGCCAAATTTCACATTCCGCAGAATACCGCCGTTTTGGGTTACCGCCCCATGGGAAAGTTACCGCCCCATGAGGATTTAGTACGCACCGGCCACGTATTGCGGGGCGTAGGGGACCTCTGTGGACGGTATGCCCAGCTTGTTGGCCGCACGCAACGGCCAGTACGGATCGCGCAATGCGGCGCGGCCAATTTCCACGGCATCGGCTTCGCCATGGGCCAGAATCTTGGCCGCCTGCTTCGGCTTGGTGATAAGACCCACCGCGGTCACCGGAATATCGGCCTTGGACTTGACCTGCTCGGCGAACGGCACCTGATAGTTCGGCTTGACCGGAATCGACACTCCCGACATGATGCCGCCAGTGGACACGTCCATCACATCGACGCCATGCTCCTTCAGCACCTTGGATAGTGCGATGGTCTGGTCCAAATCCCAACCGCCAGCGGCCCAATCCGTGGCCGAAATGCGCACCAGAACCGGCACGCCCTCAGGGACGGCCCCACGCACGGCATCCACGACCTCGACCAGGAACCGAGAGCGACCGGTCAAATCGCCACCATATTCGTCATCACGCTCATTGCTCAGCGGGTCAAGGAACTGAGAAATCAGATAGCCATGCGCGGCATGAATTTGAATCGCTTGGAAGCCGGCGGCCGACGCCCGGCCCGCCGCCGCGGCGAACGCGCCGACCAGACCATGAATCTCATCCACGGACAGCGTGCGCGGCGTACGCAGCCCGCCGAACGCGATTTCAGACGGTGCCATGGTGGGCCAGCCGCCCGCCGCCTCCGGCACACTCTGACCGTCGTAGCCAACGGCAAAACAACCAGTCGAAGCCTTACGCCCCGCATGGTTGAGTTGGATGGCAGGCACCGCACCCGCCTCGCGAATACCGTCCACGATCCAGCGCCAAGCATCAATCTGCCCGTCTTCCCACAGGCCCAGATCGCACGGCGTGATACGCCCCTCAGGAGCCACGGCGGTGGATTCGACGATCACCATGCCGAATCCACCGAACGCGCGAGACACGTAATGCTGGTAGTGGAACGGCGTGGGCCTACCGTCGCGGGCGAACGACGAATACGTGCACATCGGAGGCAACCAAATACGATTACGCACGGTCACCTCGCGCAGCGTCATTGGCGCAAACAGCCCAGGACGGTCCTTGCTGGCTTTCTTATCTGCCTTGCCCACAGCTTCCCTTCCCTCATAATCCTCATAATCATCGAACGATTCGCTCGTCTTGCCCGTGCCGGCCCGCTTCTTGGACCGTGCGTCGGATTTTGACTTCTTCTTACCGTGCTTACGGTTCTTCGATGCATCATCGTGCTTGGTCTTCGGCTGCTTGGACTGATCGCCGTCCGAAGACGAAGCCATCGTCACCGCTTTGAGATCCGGCACGTCGAATCCACGAAAATCAAAATTCTCATGCGTCAGATCGTCGTTGCTCATCGTTCCCCTTTCCGATGCGCGTTCATGGCGAATATTCGATGAACGCGCTGGCGTTGTCATTAAGTATTGTAAAACGGGCGTCACCTGAAACAGGTAACGCCCGCAAACTACGTAATCTGGGTATCGCAATCGGCCATGTTACGTAGACTCAGCCGGCCTGCAATCACCAAATGTCAAACGCCAATCACCAATCACTGGCCATCATTCACAACTGCTCTGGATCAGTGCCCCTGGGTTTGGGTGTTGTTTTGCCCAGTGTTCTGCGACTGAGACTGATTGTTGTTGCTCTGCGATTGGCTGTTGCCATTCGTAGTGGTCTGCGGCGCGCTGAACGTTCGTCCACCAATGCCCAGATACTTGCCAGTCGTGGTGTACTTCGAGACGGGCTGGCCGTAATCGTTGTCAATCGGTATTTTCTTCTTGGAAATGTAGCTATTGAAGAAGTTGGTAACGGCCGGAGCTGCGATTGTCGAACCATCCCAATAGCTGTTGTACCGGCCGTTGATGGCAATGTTGGAAATACGGTTGGTGTACGGGTTCTGTGCGTCGCCGACCACAGCGAACGCCGCAATCTGATTAGGAATGAACGATCCACCGGACACCGCGAGATCCTCACTGGTACCGGTCTTACCAAACGACTTACGCCCGTCAGCCAATCTGAATGACCAACCGGCACCATCCGGCCGTACCGTACCTTGGTTCAGGGTATAAGCGAGTGTTTGGATGATGTCCTTATCCACCGCCTGATGGCAGTTCGCGGACGGGACCTTGAACTCCTTGCCGTCCCTGCCGGTCACCTTGTTGATGGCGATCGGGTTGCACTGCACGCCGTTCGAGGCGTATACGGCGAAGATGCTCGCCATGGTCAGCGGGGACACGTTCACCGAGCCGATCATCATGGACGGCGTGTACACCGGGGTCTTGTCGATGGTCTCGCCGGTGGCGGCGTCATGGTATCCCAGTTCGGTCGCGGTGTCCGCCACCTTGCACAGTTTGAGGATGGCGCCCATGGAGGCCTGGGTGGTGTTGTGCGATCGCACCAGACCGAGGAACGGGCTTTCCGGGTTCACCGTGCCGGCGCCCATGGCGTTCGACACGTTCCACGAATCGGCGCCGCCCTTGTAGTTGTCGCAGGCGAAGTCGGTCGTGGGGTACGTCGTGGTGGTCTGCAGGTTGTCGTTGATCGAATGGCCCGCCTCCATCCACGCGATGAGGTTGATAGGCTTCCAGGACGAGCCGATGGTCCAACCGGAGCCGCCGCCGTCCACCAGATCGACGGCGTAGTTCTGGCTCGTCTTGGTCGGGTCGTTCGCGGCCGCCGGGGTGGCGTCATAGTGGCGGTTCAGGCCGAAGCCCAGCACCTCGCCGGTCCCCGGTTTGACCGCGGCCATGGCGATCTCCATGCCGCTGGGATCATCGGGCGGAATGGTGCGGCGCGCGGTGTCCATCATCATGGAGTTCGCCTCCACATCCAATGTGGTGACGATCTTCAGGCCGCCCTCCTGCAGCAGTTTGTTGCGTTCGGCGCGGGTCTTGCCGAATTCCTCGGAGTTCTGGATGCGGCGCACCACGAAGTCGCAGAAGTACGCATAGTCGCCGGTGTCCTGGCAGCCGACGTTCACGGACTGCACCTTCAGCGTGTCCTTCAGCGGCGTGTTCACGGCTTCGGTGTACTGGTCCTGGGTGATGTACCCTTCCTGCAGCATCAGCTTGAGCACGATGTTGCGCTGGTTTTCGCTTTCCTTCTGGTTCTCCTCGACCAGCGGATCGTACTGGCTCGGGTTCTTGGTGATGGCCGCGATGGTGGCGGACTGCACCACGTTCAGGTCGGCGGCGGACACGCTGAAGTAGCGCTGGGCCGCGGTCTCCACGCCGTACAGGTTGTTGCCGAACTGGGCGATGTTCAGATAGCCCTGCAGGATCTCGGCCTTGGAATACTTCTTCTCCATCTGCACGGAGATCAGCATCTCGCGGATCTTGCGGGCGACGGTGTCTTCGGTGGCATGGTACTGGGCGATCGGGTCGTCGTCCTCGATCGCCTGCATGAGCAGCACGTTCTTGACGTACTGCTGGGTCAGCGACGAACCACCCTGCTGGGAGCCTTTGACGAGGTAGGTCTGCACGAACGCACGCATCACGCCCTGCACGTCGACGCCGGCGTGAGTCCAGAATCGACGGTCTTCGCGCGCCACCACTGCCTGCTGCATGGTTTTGGAAATCTTCTTCAGCGGCACGACGATACGGTTTTGGTTGTAGAACGTCGCGATAACGGTGGAACCGTCTCGCGCGTACATCGTCGACTTCTGAGGCAGACTGGTCACATCGAAGTCCACATTTTCTACCTTGAGCGACGGGATCACCGCTTTGGCGGCTTTATTGGCACCGACCACACCCGGTACAAACAACACACTGGCCGCCACGCCGCCGCAGACGGCAAGCATGATATAGGCCAAGAGGAGAACAAGCACACGTTGGAGAGTGAGGGACTTCTTTTTGGGCATGGGCCCCATTCTAAATGGGGTGCCCTACCAACCGGGCTTACGGTCAGCTCCCGTGAACATATCATCACAAGAACCGCACTAGCGTAACATCGGCTGGAAGTCAGCCGAACGGTCAGCGCCGCGAGCGTCGAATCAGCATACCTGGCTGGAAGATGATGATCGATCGGCCGTCACGTGCGATCCATCCGCGGTTGGAAAAGTCCATCAACGCCTTGTTCACGGTCTCACGACTGGAGCCCACCAGTTGGGCCAGCTCTTCCTGAGTCAGGTCATGCGGCACTTTGAGACCCTGTTCCACCGGCTCGCCGAAACGTGAGCCCAAGTTGAGCAATATCTTGGCCAGACGCGCCGGCACATCCATGAATACCAAGTCGGAGATGCGTTCGTTGTTGCCGCGCTGTCGGTTGGCCATGACCTGCAACATGTCGATGGCCACACGCGGATGCTCATCAAGCCATGCGAACAGGGCATCATGCTCCAGCCAGACCACGCGCGTTCCATGGCTCATGGCCACTGCTGACGCGGTGCGCGGGCCACCATGGGGGTCGAATACCGGAATCTCGCCAAGCACTTCGCCCGGCGCGTGGATGGACAGCAGTTGCACGCGGTCATCGGAAGAAGTGCGAATCAGCTTGACGCGCCCCTGCTCCAGTAAATACATGCGCTGATCGGTATCGCCTTCGGAGAAGATATAGTCGCCCTTATCGAACGTCGCACGCTTCAAATGCGGCAACAGCTCCTCGGCTTCGGCTGGCGATACCTGCTTGAACAATGCCGTATGCAGCAGGATGTTCTCCTCGTCAGCAAAAGCGTTTGGCGTTTCCAAGCTCATCGCACCATCCTTATCGATCGTCCCGTGCCTGACCTCGACTGTCATATTGTAACGCGCCCGTTCGGCTTGTAACGCGCCCGTTCGGCGCGGACGCTCATGCGGAGAACCAGTCGATGAGGTGTTCGACGATCCGCGCCCGGCTGAGGCCGGTCTGGCTTTTCATCGGGTCCACGCGTTTGACCGCTGATTTCACCGCTTTGTCTGACATCTTCTCGCGACTGGTGTTGAGCACACGGCTCATCTTGGCCGCATCGATGTCATATGCCATGGTCACATGGTGCAGCACCGCGCCGCCTGAGCCTACGGGGAAGCGCCGCTGCGCCGCTCCCCCGATCTTGCCGTACTGCGAGGCGATATCATTGAGGCCCGTGAACCGCACATCCAAACCAAGTTCGCGCAGCGCTTCGACCAGCCACCAGTCACAGAGCCGGTAGGATTCTTCGATACTTACGCCCTGAACGAAATCGAGCGGTGCATACAGAGAATAGGTAATGGTGTTGCCCGGTTCGATAAACATCGCTCCGCCACCCGTGCAACGGCGTACCACGTCGAAGCCGAGCTGCTTGGCAATGTCCAGATTCACCTCGTCCTGGGCCGATTGGAAACGGCCGATGACCACAGCCGGGCCCACCCACTCCCATAATCGGATGGTCGGCTGTCGTGTTCCTGCTGCGACTTCACGCGCCCAGGTCTCGTCAATGGCCATTTGTTCGTCCGGAGTACGCGGATGGTCGTGGATCACGGTGAGTTGAGGCTTGAGGGCGTTCCAACGCTCCCGGTATTCAGAGCTTTTGTCGGACTGTTTGGTTTGTGTATTGATGGATGCTGGGATGTTCGGCGCATCGGGGCTGACCACCCCCACCCGCTGCGCGGGAGCCCCCGCCAGCGGGGGCAAGTTGCTGCTTACGGCTCGGCTGTATGCGGTTTTGATGGCAACTTCATCGGTGCCGATAATTCGGCAACTTGGATGAGCGTCCAATACGGACCGCAATGAATCATCGCTAATTAGCGCTTGTTCCAGGTCATGCAACAAAGCATGAGATTCGGCATCCGAAACTGATTCAATAAAGAAATCACCACTGATATGGCATGGCTGTGCGGTGCCGTCATCATCGACGGATACGGTCACGGCGACTAGTTTGCCGCCAACGGTTTTGCATTCCCCATGTCGTATTTGCATGCAACTCAGTATAGAGAGTTTTCTGGCTCCCCTCTGAAGGGGAGCCAAGTTTGAGGTCACATGCGGGCCAGAATGTCCTTGCCGACCTGGTCGGTGGAGCGCACGGTGGAGCCGAGCTCCTCGATGTCCGCTTCGACGGCGGTATGGATCTTCTTGGCCGCATCATCAAAGCCGAGATGCTCGAGCAGCATGGCGGCGGAGAGGATGGCGGCGGTCGGGTTGGCCTTGTTCTGACCGGCGATGTCCGGAGCGGAACCGTGAATCGGCTCGAACATGGACGGGAACTCGTCGGAGGCGTTGATGCAGCCGGAGGCGGAGTAGCCCACGCCGCCCACCACGGAGCCGGCCTCATCGGTCAGAATGTCGCCAAAGAGGTTGTCGGTGAGAATCACATCGAAACGGCTCGGGTCGGAGACCAGGAAGATGGTGGCCGCATCGATGTGCTGGTAGTCGTGGGTGACCTCAGGGTATTCCTCGCCGACCTTGTCGACGATGCGCTGCCACATATCACCGGCGTTGACGAGCACGTTCTTCTTGTGCACCAGGGTGACGTGCTTCTTGCGCTTCATAGCAAGCTTGAAGGCGTAACGCACCACACGCTCCACACCGTATGCGGTGTTGATGGACACCTCGGTGGCCACCTCCTGCGGGGTGTTGCGGCGCACCGCGCCGCCGGCACCGCAGTACAGACCTTCGGTGCCTTCACGCACCACCACGAAGTCGATGTCGCCGGGGTTGGCGAGCGGCGAGGTGACGCCCTTGTACAGCTTGGAGGGGCGCAGGTTCACGTACTGGTCGAGGTCGAAGCGCAGCTTCAGCAGCAGGCCGCGTTCCAGAATGCCGGCCTTGATACGCGGATCGCCCACGGCACCGAGCAGAATCGCGTCGTTGGCCTTGATGCGCCCCTCTTCGTCCTCGGGCAGGATCGCACCATCGCGCAGATAGCGCTCGGCACCCAAGTCGAAGTTCTCGTACTCGAAGTCAGCTACGCCTTCAGCGGCCTTTTCCAAAGCCTTCTGAGCCCACGGAGTGACTTCCTTGCCAATACCGTCGCCAGGAATAACGGCGATCTTATATGTCTTTGCCATAGTTCAAGGAGCCTACTCGCGCGACCACCTGCCGGCCCGAACCCGCTCAGCTAGTGGACACAACCAACATGCGTATCGTGTCGAGACATTCATTAGGTCATTTTAGTGTTCATTAGGTCGGCGTGGGTTCATTTCAGGGACTGAAATGGCGGCATTTCAGTCCCACATAGAAGAGGACACCGACCTAATGAACGACAGAATGACCTAATGAGCGAGCCCCATCACATCCATGCACCAAGCGTTCTCATAGGAAACCTCTTCCCATTGCTTGTAACGCCCGGATAGACCGCCGTGACCGGCCTCGACCTCAATCTTGGCCACCGCGTCCACGCCGGCGGACTGCAGACGGGCCAGCCATTTGAGCGGCTCGACGTACAGCACGCGGGTGTCATTCATCGAGGTGGTAATGAAGATTCTCGGGAATTGCGCGGCGGCGAGCGCGCCGGTGGCAGCCCCATCAGCACTGCCGTCACCGGCAGCCTCGTCGTCGCCGCCCTCGAGCACGGTGACCGGCACATTCTCGTATGGCGTGTACGACTTCATGTACTGATACACCTCAGGGTCATGCAACGGGTCTCCCCATTCGTCCCATTCGGTGACGGTCAACGGCAAGTCCGGGTCAAGAATGGAGGTCAACGCGTCCACGAACGGCACATCCGCCTCAACACCGGCGTAGCATTCGGGCGCCATATTGGCAATCGCGCCCATCAGCAGGCCGCCAGCGGATCCGCCATTGGCCACGGTGCGCCAAGCATCAGCCAAATGCGCCTTCTGCAGCGCGCGTGTGGCGTCCACGAAGTCCTCAAAGGAATGCTTCTTGTTCAGTCTGCGCCCCTGTTCATACCAGGCACGTCCCATTTCGCCGCCGCCACGAATATGCGGCACGGCGTACAGCACACCGCGATCCAACATGCTCAGACGAGAGACCGAGAACCCCGGATCGGAGGAAATCTCGTATGCACCATATCCGGTAATGAACATCGGCGAATCCTGCGCCGGGCAATCGCGGTGCCAGACGAGGGAAACAGGAATGCGTTCGCCGTCGCGCGCGGTAATCCACACACGGCGTTCCATGTAATCGCGTGGATTGAAGTTGCCCAACACGGTGGCTCGCTTCAGCAGCGCATCTTCACCGGTGGCGGGATCGATTTCGTGCAGCTCGCCCGGGCGGGTGTAGCTGGCGAACGAGTAGCGCATGCGCGGCGCCTCATACGATGGGTTGCCGCCGACGCCGATGGTGTACAAGCGCCGGGTCTCACCGGGCAGGTGGTCGTCGCTGGCACCATCGGAAGATGACGTGTGATCCGTGGGGGCCTCATCTTCGGTCCACAAGATTTCGCCATGATCGCCGGTGAAGCCTTCGCGATCGGCGGCAACCATGTCCCAGTCGTCCTCCAGGGCAGGCGGCAGCAGTTCCGTAAACCGCCACGGCCGTCCGGCCAGGAAGTCGGCGGCAGCCGCGCTCTTGGTCATGTATGCCACGTGCGGCTGGCCGTCGGCACGGTAGCTCAGGGACACAAAGTTGCGATGCAACGCGATGCCTTCGATGCCCAGACCGTGGGCACCCTGCAATATCGCCGGATTGGCGGCGTTGAAGTATGCCTCGGTAATCGGCTTATCCGGCTCACCATGTTCACAGCCGTACGGCGACCCGGCGGCAATGCACACGCCTTCACCGAGTCGGTACGGCGGCTCATGGCCACGCATGTCAATGACGTCGACTTCGAAATTCGGATTGGCGGCGTTGTGATAGACCACGGCGAGTGGCACATCCGCACCGTTCTCCCCCGCGCCTTCAAAACAGGCAAAGCTCACATCATATTCAATATCGTTCTGACGCGGAATGAAGGCTTGGAATTCGCCTTCAGGCGTGGCCACCGGCAGCATCAGCACTTCGGTGGTGGTTTTGGAACCGGTGCCGATCACGATATTGCGCTCATCAAAACTGATGCCGACGCCCACCCAGAACCGTTCATCGGTTTCTCGGTACACGCACACATCCGATTCGACCGCCGTGCCAACACGATGCCGCCACACGGCGAGCGGCCGCCAGGAATCGTCCAATTCCACCCAGAACACCCATTGGCCGTCCGGCGTGAAGCATGCGCTGCCAATGCCGGTGAACTGTTCGGGCAGTTCGCTGACCGGCTCCCCGGTCTCCAGCCCGGCAAGGTCGCGGATGCGGAAATCATATCGTTCGTCTCCCGCAACATCCACGCCGTACAGCATCCAACGGCCGTCCTTGCTCAGATCCAAGCCGCCGAGCCGGAAGAAGTCATGCCCCTCGGATTCCTTGTTCGCATCAAAAACGACCTGTTCACCGGGCATGGAGCCGGGCGCGCCTTGCGGATCCACGACCGGCGGGTCCCAGTCATCGGCATCGCACACGGGGATGCGGCATTGCACGCCATACTGTTTGCCCTGCTGCGTGCGGGTGAAGTACCAGTAATCATTGACGCGCGTGGGAACCGACATATCGGTCTCTTCCACATGCGATTTCAGCTCTTCAAACAACGTATGCCGGAAATCCGCCAGATGCGCCATGCGACGCTCGCAGTACTGGTTTTCGGCAGCTACGTAGCTGCGCACATCATCGGAGTCTTTGTCTCGCATCCACTCGTAATCGTCTTCGAAAACGTCACCGTGGAATTCGCGGCGCTTCGGCTCGCGCTTGGCATAAGGCGGCATCGCGGCCGCGGCGTTTGTGCTCTCGTCAGTCATACCACGCGATTATAGGCGAGGCACCACACCGGGACGCATTCGGCGTTCATCACGCCTCGCTTATCGCAACACCGTCTTCAGATACGGCAGCATGGTCTTCAGAATGTTCGAGCCGGTGGTGCCGGTGAATACTGGTACATCGGTTACCGGAGTCGGCTGGGTCGAGGTGAGCCCCGTCACCGACGCCAATCCGGTTGATTCGCGCGGGCTCAACTCACGAATGACGATCGCCAGTACACGTCCGGGATATCTGCGGGCGATGGTGGCGTACGTGGTCGGGTCCTTCTGCCCGTCATCGCCCACCAGAATGAACTTCATGTCCGGGAAGTCGGCCATAAGTTGTTCGGCAAACTCAAGTTTGTGCTGGGGGCCGGTGGGCACGAAGGTCTTGGGCCTCGGGTCGAGGTCGCGCAGCAGCAGCGGGCCTTCGGGAAAACCATGGTCAGTGATGAAGTTGCGAATCGAACTCTCCACATTCCAAGGCGATGTCGAAAGATAGAAGAACGGTGCGCCGGGGAACAAGTCGGCGATGCGGGTGAACAGCACGCTCATGCCCGGCACGGAGGCTTTCTTCTTGGGGTCGAGGAACAGCAGGTTGTACGCGGCCTTCCATGGCACCGGGGCCTGCGTGATCATGATGGTGTCGTCCACATCGGAGATGATGCCGACTTTGGCACTGGCGGGGATGGTGTACAGGTTGGCGCTCACGGGTTTGCGGTTGGCCACGCTGTAGGAGACGCGATGGATGCCGGGCACCAGACGATGCTCGGCCACGAGGTCGAGGTATCCGGCGGAATCGGAGATGGCGTATTCGCTGCCGAGATCGCGCGTGCGGTCCACCTTGTCATAGACCTCGGAGACGCCGATCTGCACGGTGTTCAGCGGCATGTCATCAATGCTGGCCTGCACGTGGGTGCGCGGCGCGGGCACGGCAAGCATGCCGCGGATGCCGCGGATCAGTTCGCCGGATTGCGCATGCTTGGGGGCGTATACCGTGCGGCAGATCAGGCGCGAGTAATCGCCGGTGCCATAACCCACATAGGGTTCCACTCGCGGATACCAGCCCCATTGGCGCACCACCTGAGTGGAGATGTGTGACCATACGCCGAACACGCGGGTGATGGCACGACGTATGAATCGGGTGATCGGCGGCTTGACCTCGATGCGCTCATGCTTGGAGGGGGTGTCGAACGTCGTGGCAGCCTTGCGTGCGGGAATCGGCACGGTGGGCATGTCATCGGAATGTTCAGCATTGCTGGCATTGTCGGCGCCTTTGGCGGATGCCTTGACGTCAGAGACTGGCGCAGTGGCGGACAGCGCTGCATTGCGAGCAGCAGCATCCCAAGGCAGTCGCTTGCCTGCCGCCTCAAAATCCTCGCGTGGGCTTCTCATAGACACCAATATAGGCCATACACCTCATTTTCTTGGCTCCCCTCTCTGAGGGGAGCTGTCGCCATGGGCGACTGAGGGGAGTCCCCCAACATATGGAAACTCCCCTCAGTCCGCTTCATAGCCAGCTCCCCTCAGGGGGAGCCATGGGTAGAACTACCGCACGACATTCGCGTATTCGTCGGCGCTCAGCAGCTCCGGCTCATCGTCGTCAAGCTCGACCTTCAGCAGCCAGCCTTCGCCGTACGGATCGCCGTTGACCACGGACGGGTCGTCCGCCACGTCACGGTTCACATACTTGACCGTACCCGCCACGGGGCTGATCAACGGCTGGACGGCCTTGGAGGATTCAAGCTCCACGATCTCGTCGCCGGCCTCCACACGGGCGCCAGGCTCAGGCAGATCCACGAACACAAGTTCGCCAAGCTGGTCGGCGGCGTATTCGGTGATGCCGATGATTGCGGGGTCGACCGAACGGTCCACCCACGCATGCTCCTCGGAGTATTCGAGATGGTCGGGAATGTCGAGGTTCAGCGGCTGTTCGTTTTCGTTGTCATCACTCATAGTCATAAGCCTAACCTATCTTCGCGGTCCGTCACAGCTCGCGACCGAGCCATTCCTCAATCATGTAGCGGGCGATGGTGGCGCGGCCCGGCGCCGCCATACGGCCGGCGATGAGCTCGGCCGTGTATTCGTCGCGTGTGACCCATCGCGCGGTCATGGTCTCCTCGCCGTCCACATGCACGTCGGTGGTGATTGCATGTGCCTTGAACGCCATCATCAGCGAAGCCGGGAACGGCCACGGCTGCGAGCCCAGGTACCGCACCTCGCCGAGCTCGATGCCGGTCTCTTCCATGGCCTCGCGGCGGCAGGCGTGTTCAAGGTTCTCCCCCGCCTCCACAAATCCGGCGGACACCGAATACAGCCTCGAATCATTCCATGCCGCGTTGTGTTGCAGCAGCAGACGGTCGTGCCCGTCCACGATGGCGGTGATGACCGCCGGCTCCACGCGCGGGAACAGCACACGGTTGCCGTCCGCCTCGTTGGTGCATCGCTGCGCCCATCCGGCGAGCGCCGGCCGGACCGCCGCGCCACAGGTGGGACAGAACCGCTGGCGGCTGTGCCAGATGCTTAAGGTGATGGCACTGGTGGCTTGCCCAGCCTCGCGCGCGTTGGCGTGAGGGGCGAACCCGCGCAGATCCACCCAGTCGAACCGGGTCACGGCCTGTTGCAACAGCGTGGGCTTCGGGACCAAGGGTTGTACGGGCGCGCCGACCGAATCATCGAAGGCATCGTCCGCACCTTGTCCGGCCGAATCCGGTACACCGAGCGGCCCGGCGATTTTGGCTGCGGCTACGCCGCCATTGCCCTTGGTATCTCCCGGCTGCCGTATTCCGGCGGCAGCACCTCCGCTGATGCCGTTCTTGCCCAGCGCGCCGTCCACGGTGCCGGAATCCTGGGTGCCGAGCACGCCGCCGGCAGCACCGGAAACATCAGCAATCCCGTCAACACCGGGAACACCGGCTTCCGGCACGCGCGTGATATCCACGGCGACCACGGATTCGCCGCGCGCCCCGACATAGGAGCCGAGGAACATGGCGACCGCTTCGGGGTAGCGTGCCAGTTCGGCGGACACATAGGCGCCCGGCAACGTGGCGAGCCGCATTTTCACGTTCTCATAGTCCACGAGCTCGCCTTGGCCGCGCGGTACGGCGACAAGTCCGCCGCGCGTAAGCACGACTTTGGTGGTCGGCTCGGCCAGCAGCTCGTCGATCAGGCCAGGTTCGCTTCGCCGGTCCACCTGATAGTCGATGTCACCTTGCGCGAGCGGCAGGAACGGCAGCGCATGGGTCAGCGCCAGAGGCGAGAAATGAATGCCAGCGGTCATCGAGGTCTCCTATGCGTTCTTCTGCGCGCTCTGCACGCGCCTGACAAGCGAGAGCAGCGCCCGCGCCACGGTATCCGGATGTTCGACGGCACTGAAATGGCCGCAGTCCGGAATGTCGATGAATTCAGCGCCGGTGATTCGTTCGGCGAGCGGACGCATCACGCTCGGGTTGCTGGAGGGGTCCAGTTCGCCGGATACCACCAGGCTCGGCGCGCTGATCGTTTCCGGCACCGCCCCCAATTCGGGCCGGCCATAGGTCATGCGCTGACGCCAAGCCAGACCAGCCGGGTTCTGTTCGTTGATCCAGCTGGTCATGGTCGCGATGAATTCAGGAGTCTTCTTGACGGTGGAATCGCCATCGGCCGGTTGCGCGAAGTGCATGACCGGTTCGACCGAGTTCGTCTGTTCGGCGGCGTCCGCCATCTTCAGTCGGTTCTCTCCGCCCACACCGTCGGACGCGGCCATCGTGTCGCACAAGGCCAGTCCGGCCACCGTTTCGGGGTACAGGCGCTGGATGTCCATCGCCACGTAGCCGCCCATCGACAGCCCGACCCAGATCGCCTGCTCATAGCCGGCGGCCTTGATCAGGTCCACGTAGGCTCCGGCCAGGCGATCCAGCGCCTCGCTGTACGCGCCGTTGGCCATACGCGGGCCGGAATCGACCTCGCTGGGAACCGGGGATGCGCCGGAGCCTGCCATATCCGGCGCCCAAATCGGGAAGTCCGGCACATCGTTCAGGTCGGCGAAGTCGGCGAGCGCCTTCGCGCACACGTCCCACATGCGGTGGTCCACCGGGTAGGCGTTCATCAGCACCACCGGCACGCCTTCGCCATCGCGATAGATATGATTGGCCAATTCGATTGCCATTGTCGTTACTCCTTCACATTCACACCCCACTGGCGGAGCTGTCGGCTCAGTCGGCTGTGAGCGGTTTCAACGCGGACCGCCCTCCGTCGCCACGCGCCATCCCCACCAGCGGGAAGCAGAACAACTGTCAGATTCCGGCCCAGGCCAACGCCTGCCGCACGATGCGACCATGACCGTTGACCATCTGCGCCACGAACGTGTTCATTACGTCGCTCTTGGGATCCACCCATTCCACATCCAGCGTCTCGTCCTGTGGCTTGCAGTCGCCAGCGATAGGTACCACGTAGCACAGTGCGATGGCGTGCTGGCGCGGATCGTAGTATTCGCTTAGTCCCGGCGTAGGGAAGAATTCGGCCACGGTGAACGGCTGGAGCCCGACCGGCAGCAGCGGCAAGGCGATATCGCCCAAATCCTTGGCCACATTGCGGGCGATGGCCTCGCGCAACGTTTCGTGATACAGCACACGGCCGGTGATCAGCGTACGCTCGATCGACCCGTCTTCGGCGACGCGCAGCAACGAGCCGACCTGGGCAATGCGGCCCATCTCATCGGTGCGCACGGGCACGATCTCCACGTACGCGATGGGCATCTGGTGGCGGGCCCGGTTGATGTCGGCCGGCCCCAGCCATCCCGGCGGGTTGCCGTGGCCCGAACCGTCGCCGTGAATGAAGTCCTCGGGCGTGATGTTGTCGAATTCGCCGCGGCCACGGCCGGCATCGTAATCGCCCTCGTCGGGCACTTCATCATTCATGACTGGCATGGTCTCATTATCGCGCGCATTGATGAACATGGGCACAATTCACCGAAAAATTGTCTGTGAATTCTCAGCAAAGCGCCTCATCGCCTCCATGCGCCCGCAATCCATTCAGCTTGGGGCACAAACTTTTGCCGAAATGTTGGGTGGTGCTGGGAAACTGGTACACAGCATCAAGCACTGTGTTTGAGGAAGGAACTTCAATGGCCACAACCGCCATCACTTCAGCTGAGTTTGAGAAGACCATTACCGACAACGAAATCGTGTTCGTTGACTTCTGGGCCACTTGGTGCGGTCCGTGCCGAGCATTCGGCCCGATTTTCGAGGCTGCGTCCAACGAGCCGGAGAATGCGAACATCGCTTTCGTCAAGGTGGACATCGATGCCAATCAGGATCTGGCTCAGGCCGCCGGCATTCAGGCGGTACCTACGCTGATGATTGCCAAGCAGGGCGAGGTCATTTTCCAGCAGGCCGGCGCGCTGCAGGCCTCCGATCTGGACGACCTCATCGCCCAGGCCAAGGCGCTGGATCTGGCCGCCGCCAAAGCGCAGCAGGCAGCGCAGGAGCAGCAGTAAGCCTTATCACGCTGCGGCAGCGGAAGCACGGAAAAAGCCCATATATAGCGCTTCCTTGCACTGCTAACTACTACATATGCCATCCGTGGCGGGTCGAACACCCACCACGGATTTTTTATTCATCCACTCAACGTCCTATGATGGAGAGCAGTGTGTACCCAACCAAGGAGCGCAATGTCGAAGCACGCTGAGCGAACCTCAATCGTCAAGACCCTATCTCGGGGTCAGTGGGCGAAGATCGCAGCGGCCGTAGCCGCAGTGGGTCTCATTGCCACTGCAGGCGTTATATCTCGCGACTTCTATCAGTCGAGCACCGCTACGCATCCCATCACCCCAACCTCATTCTCCGCCACCGACGGCGCAGCTTCCCGCTCGGCCTCCCGTGGTGCGCTCAAGAGCACCACTTATGTGACCGTCAAGGTCAACGGCAAGTCCCGCGTGGTCCTCGGCGAAAAAGACAGCATGACCACCGTCAAGGATGTGCTGGAAACCGGCGATATCGTTCTCGATCCGGAAGATAGCGTGAGCCCAAGCCTGGATTCCAAGGTCACCGAGTCCACGGTCATTTCCATCGACCGCGCCAACACCACGGTGGAGACCACCGACACCGATATCGCTTTCAATGAAGTACGCAAGGAGACCTCGAGCCTGCCCAATGGCCAGGAGAAGGTCGAGACCGAGGGTGAGAAGGGTGTGCTGGAGACCACGTCTCTGGTGACCCGCTCCGGCGATAAGGTCGTCTCCTCCAACGTGTTCACCTCATGGGTCAAGAAGGCACCGGTCGACAAGGTGATTCTGGTGGGTACCGCCACCGTGTCTTCGCCCAGCGCCGCCAGCCTCGGCACCACCACGCCGGCCGGCGAGATTCAGTCCTGGGCGCATGACTACCTGATTTCCAACGGCTACTCCGAGGCCGACTTCACCGCCGCCAACTTCATCATCAGCCACGAATCCGGCTGGAGCCCCACCGCCACGAACCCGTCTTCAGGTGCTTATGGCCTGCCGCAGGCGCTGCCGGGCAGCAAGATGGCTTCCGCAGGTGCAGACTGGCAGACCAACTACCAGACCCAGTTCAAGTGGTTTGTGAATTATTGCAAAGACCGCTATGGTTCGATTTCCGGCGCGTACGCGTACTGGCAGGCACACAAGAGCTACTAAGCCAGCCAAATCAACACGTACACAACAGGTTCCGCGCCGCAAGAAGGCTGAGTGAAACCCGGCCCAAACGCCGAGCGAACTCATGCGCATGATGCCGGTTCCCAATCATCGGGGACCGGCATCAGCATTTCTGCGCCTTATCAGCCGAATAATAATTGTGTTGTCTATCTCTAACATTTTATAAAATGTTAGAGATAGACAACACAATATTCATATGTAATGTTAGAATGATCGAACAATGACAGTAATGTTCGGTATCACTAACATCGAGGTGGATCAATGAAAGCTTCTAGTATCATACGGTCGCCCCGTCAGCTCGCTATCAGCCTACGTGACGCACGCATCGCCAAAGGACTCACGCAGACAGCGCTCGCCCAACAAACCGGTCTCGGCCGTCCTTGGATCAACCAATTAGAACAAGGAAAAATCGAAAACGCCAGCCTCAGCCGAATCCTTGCATTATGCAACGCCCTAGAGGTCACTTTTACCGTGTCATACGAAGTGCCCTCCACACAGGACATAGCCCCGTACCCATCAGCGCATGCATCTCTCGCAAGCAATCAGAATACGTTCGCAGAAACATCAGATGCATTGAGCCAAACCAATACACCAAGCATGGCAAAACTGGCCAAGCAGATTGCGGAACAAGCGACCTCGTTACCATCATTCCAAGAGCAGCTCAAACAATATCAGCTTCAACTGAAATCCATATCTTCGCTGCCAGTGCGACAATATCTCGACACATTGCATGACCTATCCTCAGCATCCGACGCATATGACCTTACAGGGGCAGACGAACCGAACGACAGCGAGGAATACGATGACAAAAATCAAGATGCTTAACGTTTTTTTGGAAGGCATCCACTTAGGAGTCCTCCAAGAGGATCTTTTCGGCAATCATACTTTCACCTATGACTTATCAAGCCCCAGCAATGCGCAGTTATCATTATCGATGCCGCGCCGCGCAGCACCATGGAAGGGCATTGCAGTCGAAGCGTATATTGATGGGATCCTTCCTGATGACCCAGCAGTCAGGCAACGCATAGCACGTTTACATGGCGTTAATGCGCGCAATCCTTTTTCGCTACTCACCGCCGTTGGCCTTGACTGTGGTGGAGGGGTGCAATTCATTCCCGAAAAATCAGACTCTCTAATCACAGAAACGATTACGCCAATCAGCAAAGAACAAATCGGACAACGACTCGAAAAAATAACAGGGGAACAGCCGCCTTCCTGGCAAAGCCCCGATGAACATTGGTCTTTAAACGGCGCACATGACAAACTCGCCGTCAGATTCACCAATGGACAATGGTATGAGGCCGAAGGCAAAGCCGCCACTACTCACATCATCAAACCCGGAGTAAGTAGTCTGCACGAACAGGCATTCAATGAATACATATGTCTTAATACCGCAAAGAAACTCGGAATTCCCGTTGCACAATCCGACTATTGTCTTTTCGGCGGCATTCCGGCAATAGTCAGCGAACGATGGGATCGCATTGTCGACAACAGCGTCGCACCCGCAATCGTGAAGCGCATTCATCAGGAGGATTTATGCCAAGCGATGAGTGTTACGACCGACCAAAAGTATGAATCAGAGGGAGGCCCAGGAGCCACTGACATCGTGCATTTCATGCGCGACAATGGTTTGCCAGAGGACAGCGTACATCTTTTCTTCAAAGCGTTGGTTTTCAACTACATCATTGCCGGCGGAGATGCACATGCCAAGAATTATGCTATTTTGGAACCAATCGGCGGGACACCCCATCTTGCACCGCTATACGATATCGCATCGTATTTTGCCTACGATACACAGCGCAAAGAACGTAAACTTGCGATGCGCATTGGAGGAGAATATTCATGGGAACGTATCGATTTACGTCACTGGCATCGATTTGCCGAAGCATGTACAGGACAATCCGATTGGGAGACGCTCGGTAATATACTTCTCGAATATGCATTGAGCACATTGCCAGCATTCCTACAAGTTTCTGAGGAAGCTCTTGCACTGGCACAACAGCTGGAGCAATCCGCCACCGGCGAACAAACCGCAAATAAATTCGAACTGATTATGCGAATCCGTGACGGCATAGCGGCACAAAGCACGCGTATATTGAGCTGGTTCGCAACAGCAAATGGTGGAAATGCGCGCTACTGTTATTCGCGGTTCCTTTGACAATTAGGCTAGAGCACAATCACTTACGGCTTCGGCTCATTTTCCGGTTTCGGCCGCATGACCCCCTCATCGTCTGGTTGTTTTTGCTGTTGTTTTTGCTGTTGCTGCTGCAACAACTGCTGCTGCCTTAATCGTGCATAATAATCATTCAGAGCTTTCTGCCGCGCTGCTTCTTGCTGAGCCTCAACAGCTGCGCTGTAGTTGGCCATGGACGTGTTTACTGCATCCATGGACGCAGTCAGCGTGTTGACGGCATCCTGCATGGCCTTTACGTCAGTGCCCTGCTGGGACAGCACGGTATTGGCGTTGGCGATGTCACTTTCCAGCGTCACTCGCGTTGAATTATCGTCGACGGCATACAGGCTGTTGTCCAGCAAAGTCTGAGCCTCGGCAATCTTGCCCTGCAACGCCTGCTGGGCGTTAGCCTGATCCTTGGCGTTCTTGCTGTCCGTCACGGCCTTTGCCGCGGCAGTAATCGCAGTGGCGTTCTTCTTGGCGGTCTTGGTCTGGCTAGTGGCTGTCTTGGCATATTCCTTGAGGTCCGACGTAGAAGCTGAAGTCTTGCACTCCACCGCTTCCACGTTCTTTACCGCAGCAACTGCCTTCTTCAACGCATCCACGGTCGCGCCGTCAGCCACTTGATCAGCTGTAATGCTTTGAGCACTCTTGGCGTCGGCCAACGCCTTGGCCAGCGCCTTCTGAGCGGTGGAATTCTGGTCCACGGCCTCAGCACATGCTGTCAACGCATCCTGATGCAGCTGATGGCTTTCCTGACGCTGCTCGCTGGAACGCCAGTACCATACACCACCAATGATCGCTGCAATCACCACCAGCGCAGCAATCACCGAAATGATAATGCCCTTGGTCCTCTTCTTGCCGCCCTTGCCACCGCGAGGAGTCTCTGCCGCGCGGTCTCCCTCCGGCTCCTCCACCGGTTCAGGGTTCTGCTCGATGGCACTGAAATCGATGCTCAGATCGTCTGTGGCACTATCACGTTGCGGCTTGGCTTCAGGAACCGGCGCAAAAAGCGACAGCGTCGCATTGTCATCCCGCTGAGGCGACTGAGTACTCTCCGCAGTATCAGGCGCCGCAAAAGTCATCGGAGGAGTAGCCGCCGCATCGGAAAAGGGAGAGGTACCGCCATCAGTATTCGCCGCGCCCGCAGCGGGCCATTCCATTACTTCGTCAAAGCTGGGGAATGCAGATTGAGAGCCATCCGCAACAGCACCAGTACTGTTGCCGTCACCCGACGCAGCGCTGCCTGCGTTATCGACAAACGAGATAGGCGGTATGTCCCAGCAGGTATCGACGATATCGCCGCGAGCCGGCGACGTAGAGGAACCAGATTCCGCGTTCGGTTCAGGGCGTTCGTCTGTTCCCATGCTCTTTTCATTCCTTTGCGTCATTGAAGTCATTCCAAACTGTCAGTTTATACAGCCCCATGCCAAGTGTGCCAGCTGGTACTCAAGAACGTCACAATTCTTTACTATTCGATATACAGCCAGCATCATGCACCCAAACAACTCAGTCCTTTAACAGTAAAACCGTGCGACACAGAAGTACCGCACGGTTCATATTGCAAGACAATAGGCAAACGCCGAAACTACTACTTGCGGCCTTCCTTCTTGCCCTAGCCCTTGCTCTTGGCGCCCTTATGAGATCTGCGCTTGTTGCCGTCCTCGTAATAGTAGTAGTAATAGTTCTTCGAGTGCATCTTCTTCGGATCAGCGAAGTTGAAGATGAAGCCGAGAATCGGCACTTCGGCGGTCTGCAGAGCCGTAGCGGTGCTTCTCAGCTCCTTCTTCTCCACAACGCCCTTACCGGTCACGAGCACCAGACCACCGGCCATACGACCGAATACGGTGGCGTCGCTGGCAACGGACAGCGGAGCAGTATCGATGATCACGTAATCGTACTGGGTGAGGGCCTGCTCGACCATTTCCTTCATCAGGTCGGAGTTCAGCAGAATGCTGGCGTTAGCCGGGCGCTTGCCGGCAGACATGATGTGCAGGTTCGGCTTCCAATACTTCTGAATGACATCGGCCGGGGACGCCTGGCGAGACAGCACGTGAGACAGGCCCACGTGGCCTTCAATGCCGAACTTGTGAGCCACGGATGGGTGGCGCAAATCGGCGTCGATAAGCAGCACACTCTTGCCTTCCTCGGCGAGAGCCACGGCAACGTTACAGGAAACCGTCGTCTTACCTTCGGACGGATCGGTAGAGGTGATGACCAGCAGTCGGCCATGACCCTGCGTGGCGGTGGTGGTAAGGAACGAAAGGTTCGTGCGAATACGACGGAATTCCTCGGCCTCGCTACCGGCCGGCTGAGCAACCACGACCGGGCGGCTGTCGTCAAGAATCGCAGCCTGCGGCACGGTACCCAGCGAAGAGGCGTGGGTCAGTTCGCGCACGTCGTCGGTGGAGTCCACCTTGGTGTTGAGGATGTCCTTCAGCAGGGCAACGCCAATGCCTACGATGAGGCCGAGAATCAGGCCCACGGCCAGATACAGCGGAATGTTCGGGGAGCTCTGCCCGGTAGGAGTCTGAGCCTTCTGCACTACCGTGAGCTTGATGGGAGAGCCGCTGGAAGAGGAGTTGTTGTACAGGTCGGAAGAAACCTGATCGGCCAGGTTCTTCGCCACGCTGTTGGCGATGTCGGCCGCTTGCTGCGGATCGCCGACTTCCGCCGAGATGTCCACCATGAATGTGTTCGTGGGGTTCGTAGCGGTCACCACATCGGCAAGATCGGTCGTGGTCATATCCAGACCGAGGTCCTTAATGACGGGCTGGAGCACGGCTTCGGTCTTCACCAGTTCCGGATACGTCGTGATCTGGGTATTCAAATAATTGGCACCCGAGCTCATATCGTTGGTGGTCTGCGTCTCGCCGGACTGACCGGCATACGTGGCGAACACTTCAGCCGTAGCCGTGTACTTCGGCGGCATGATGAATGTGACAGCTGCAACCGCAGCAAACACCACCACAAACGAGATAATCGCAGACGCGAGATGCTTGCGAACAATCTGCAGCAAATCAGCGATGGTCAATGTTCTTCCTTACCTCTTCGGGAAATTTTCACAGATGGTCTATAATTTAGCACCTACCGGGGAACTTCTCGAGCTTTTGTATCCTTGTGAACAATGACCAAAACCCTTGATACGACTGCAGAATAACTGTACACAATCGCAATCACAATGTACTCTCACTAAATATTTTGCGACAACACTATTTCCCTATTCCATATTATGAATTGAAATTGAGAATGTGATATATAAAATTGTAATTCAAATTATCATTCATTACAATCAAAATTGTCAATACTATTTATGCAGTTTGAAGGAATATATTATGGCATCCTTGCTGCAAGGATTCGAATTTTGTAAGCGACTGCCAATTACTTGGTGGGAGTTTAAAAGTACTTCATGAAAGTGAACGGTTGGCCGAACCCCCATCACCTCACCCACACATGCAACTGGTACAGTTCTCACGGAGGATATGGGAGGGAACCAAGTATGTCCACACCGAACAATACGCAGCTCGGCAACAAGTCAGTTCAAGAAAAACGCAGAAACTCCGGTCATTGCCCCGCGCTACAGCGTGGGGCAATGACCGAGACGCTGACTCGTATCACCATCACCCCATCAGACATGTTGATGTTTGCCGCAGTGGCCATGCTGCCATTTGATGGCACAAAAATTGGCATTCCACTCCCCTATTGGACGCCAATCTCCCCCTGGTTGTTCACCCTGTACACAATCATCAACTGGCGATACTTGCGCGATACCGCACGCCGCTTCCTGCCGTTCTTCCTCTTTCCCCTGCTACTAGTGCTCACATCCGTATACGGCTGGCAGTCATATGGAATACACGCCAACGCAACCGCAAAGTCATTCATCTCCATATTGTTAGGGCTGGCGTGCTTGGCTTCGCTCGACATCGCGATCCGCATTAAACGTGTACCTGTACGAACATTGTTAACTACGCTATTCACCGCATATGTAGTGGCATTCCTCATTGGGATACTGCAATATATCGCTTTAGAACGACATCTGAACTGGCAGCCAGTACAAGCATATTTTGGGGGTGCTCTGTATAGAAACTATGCGAGCTTTCGTCCTCAATTCATGTTCGCAGAACCTAGCTATATCGGCATGCATTTGTTCGGCGTACTCCTGCCAGTTTTCTGGCTGACCCGCGACCGCAAGATTGGCATATTGATACCGATATTTGCCGCTGGAGCAATTGCGATGGGCTCCGGCACCCGAATCATACTGGATACAGTGGTAGCTACATTTATCTGGCTGATAGCGACAATCAACTTCCACTCACGTAAGGCAACAGCTGGGTTCGTCGGTGCTTTAGGACTTCTTGGAGCAGGTGGATTGAGCGCAATTATCATCAATCCGCGTCTAAACTCTTTAGTCACCAATGGATTACTTGCTGGTGACGGATCGATGAGTGCAAGAATCTTCCATATGCTCGCTCCCATGTGGTCATGGAAACATGATCTACCTCACTTCATGTTTGGATGGGGCGCAGGCAATATCTCTAATGCAGTGCGTACTGGTTACGCCGGTGCCCGCCAATGGTATGACGCCAATGGCGGTGCGCCCAATACCGAAATCGACAGTTTAGCAAATCCCCCAGCGGATACTTTCACAATGAGCATCTATGCCAGCTTCATTACCGAATTTGGCCTATTTTGCTTTTTGACCTTCTTGCTCTTGGTATTAGCACATGTAGCGGTCCATCATGGATGGAGCCGACGGAACATATGCTGGTTCATTCTTCTCGCATACCTATATATTCAGTTTGAATCATACGCATTCTATGCAATTCCACTGTTCATATGGGCTGTCTGCACAATAATGAATCGAGGAAAAAACAACATCAATTCCCTTTAGATTGCGAGAATCACAATTCGCTACTCTCTATCATGCCGATAAAGAGTGCGCATACGCCCGTTGTCTAATTGAAAGTGCAGCACCCGTTAGATTGGAGATTCCGCCTATAAGTGGTATATGAAACCTTTCACGACCAAACAAATCTGGCTGATGGTTGGTATCAGACTCGGATTCTTCCTGTTATACACCGCCGCATCTGCAACGTTGCTCTGCTTGGGCACAGCATGGGAATCTACATCACTGGGTCATGGAAGCTGCCCGTCATCATGGTGGGCTTCGGCATGTTCCTGCTGTTCGACCGCGCCACCTTCCACAGCCGTGCCATCAACCGGATAGCGTAATCCGCGTTCGCAGTGTACCTGATTACCGATTACGCCGCCTCCGAGAAACTGCTCTGAGTCCGGTTGTTCAACCTGCAGAACCTGTACCAGCAGCCATTGGCGATCCTGCAGATTCTGGGCATCCTGCTGGCGAGCTACGCGACCTGCACACTGCTCGACTTCATCCGCCAAGCACTATTCGCCGTCACCCTCGGCAAGCGGCGCGGACACTGGTTTGACCTGCTGTGGGACAAGGCATCCACCCAATCAATCCTTTCGCCTGAACACGCAAGCCAATCTCACCGCTTCCACGGAAAATAAACAATTCTGAAATGAAAATCGCACACGTAAGGCACAGGTTGCACCTTCTTATGCCAAGTGAAACCAGAAAATGTATAGATTTGTGGACACGCTCATAAAACCATCACTTTTAGCAGAAAATTGCAAAAATGGACATTTCTAGTTATAATCTCAGTATCAAAAGAGTAAAACACATTTACGAGGCGACCCAATGCTGATTGATTTTAGCTTTTCGAATTTCAGGAGTTTCCGCGACGAGCAATCTTTCTCTATGACTCGCGACGAAAGGTTCACGGAATCCAACGACTCACGGCAGTCTCCAATCACAGCCATATACGGCGCCAACGCATCAGGAAAATCCAATTTCCTGAAGGCGATGTGCGCCATGCGTAGCATGGTGACAAACAGCTACAGCCAAGGTGATGCGAACAGCGATATTCTTAGGGAACCATTCCTACTGAGAGAGAACCCATTCGAGGAACCATCGATGTTCTTCCTGGAGTTCACAGCCGAGAACCATCTGAAATACCAGTACTGGTTCCGCTATAACAATAAGCACATATTAGAGGAAGAGCTTACCTTCTTTAAGGACATGGGAGGACGTCTCTCCACTCACTCCTCACTGTTGTTCTCCCGCACCGGAAACGACGAGGTGAAATTCGGAGCCACTTTCAAAGGACCTAGAACGCAAGTGCGAAAGACAGTGGGACTCCGCCCCAACGCTCTCCTGCTTTCGGCGGCCGCCGCAGCCGGCATCGAATGTGTCCAACCTGTATTCTCGTTTTTCCAGAATGATATGGCGTATTGCGTGGCAAACGCTTTCGAACAGGAACAGCCCATATTGCTTGACCAATTCAAGAACAAGACACCTTTTTCGAAGCATCTGACATCTCTGATCAAGTACGCAGATTTTGGCATCCGCGATGTGAAAAGCGTTCCGGCGAACATCCCCTCGGATATCTGGCATCAGTTCAAAGAGCAGATGAAGACTCAGATCGGAGCTGATGAGGGAAAGCTAGAGGAAGCATTCAACATCAAAAACGCGACACAGTTGCAATTCACTCATACCGGCGAAGATTCATCCTCTGCCGGCTTCGGCTTGGATAACGAGTCCAGGGGCACTGTCGCCGCGCTGTCGTTCTTCTCGCTTGCCCTTCGTCAGCTATCAAGGCCCACGGTCACACTTATCGACGAAATTGACACAAGCCTGCACCCAACCTTGGTAGCAGAGCTGGTGGCGCTGTACACCGATCCGGCAACGAATCCCCACGGCTCCCAGCTCATTTTCACGACCCATGACGTGTCATTGATCAATCAGTCGGGTTCGTCGAACCGCCTACTACAACCCGATCAGATATGGCTTGTAGAGAAAGATAAAGACGGCGCCTCGGAACTCTTCCCGGTAACGGAACTTGGTATTCGAAAGGAAGAGAACATCGGCAAGAACTACCTCAATGGTGTATATGGCGCCACACCGAACCCCAGTTTCCATACCGTGTTCGCACAGATCATGAATGGAGACGATGACTGATGGCGAAGAAGCGAGGCGTTCCCGCGCATGGTCGCAAGTCTGCACGTTTCCGCAGAGCACGCAAGAAGCGTTATCTTGTCGTAGCTGGCGGAGCTGTTACCGAAAGACAGTATTTCAAGCAGCTTGAGTCCATATATGACGTTGTCATCGACTACCAACAGAAGAACGAAAGTCCTGAACAGCTCGCGGATTTTGCATGCAAGTTGAAGAAAGAGGATGAACGGGATATCTCCACAGATTGCTATGAAAAAATCTGGGTGGTAGTCGATGTTGACGACTTTCACGACCACAGCAAGGCCGCAAAAACTTGCAAGGACAATGGGATCGAGCTCATCATTTCCAATCCCTGCTTCGAGGTCTGGCTGCTCGACCATATGAAGGCTTGTCCACCAAGCTACACACTGACGCCCGATGTCGAGTCAGCTGCGGCAAAAGCCGGCATCGTTGGAGGGAATCGCAACAAATACGTCAATGACGAACTCATCGACAGCGAACATCTCGATGCCGCCACACGCAACGCAGCCCGGCACAACACAGCGGAGAACAGTCAGGGGCGCAACAGGCTCACGCCATATCACGAGCAGGAATACGCCCCTTGGACCGATATGCCGAAAGTGATTGAGACGCTGAAATCTAATAAACAGAGCTGAAAGAAGAAACATGGCCCTGTCCCAAGATTAAATAATTGGTATAGGAAAATCACACATCCGCATGTTATTCAACCTCTGCTCCAAGAAAGAGAAACATATGACAGAAAAAACGCAGATCATAAATAAGCGCTTAGACCAAATTCTATATGGCACCGAATGGACTCACAAAATACATGAGAAAGTAGCAGATACATTCGAAATTACCGATCGTCTTTTAACGTTTATTTCTGTCCTAACGACTGCTTTTTCTGGATCCGGGATTTTGGCGGCAGTATTTTCCAATAACCAATCCCTCAGAATCGCAGCAGCGATTCTAGCTGCAATCTCACTGTTCTCAACTCTTCTCACCAAGAGCTTTCGTTTCTCCGTACGCGCAACAGAGCAACGCCATGCTGCTAGAGAATTTCTATCGATTCGCGAATGTATCAAAAACTTACAAGTCAAAATCAATACTGACAACATTTCCGTCGATGAAACACTCACTGAAGTATTTCAACTTTCAGACGCTTATACTTCCGCATGCATTAAGGCTCCTTCAACAAATTTCTTTGCCAAATACTTAGCCGAGAAAGAATTCCTAAGATCATCGTCAGAACTCACTTCCTCATATAAAAAGGAGAAGAACACAGATGAATGAAACAGCCACTTTTGATGCATTCTTTGAATCAATTAAACTTGATTCTCTTAATGAATATCAAAGTGTATTAGACTGTATCGGAAAGAAACTCAATGACTCCTTCTACCATATTGATTCAAAAAATGAGCATCTTATCATAGTTGGATCAATAGGAAGAGGCACTGCCGTGCCGGGAACAAGCGATCTTGATGTCCTTTTCGACTTACCTGAGGATGTATTCCATACATTTGACTCGTATAAATCGAACGGGCAATCTACTCTTCTTCAGAAAGTCAAGGAAGCGGTCAAGGAGCGATACCCTAAGACTGATGTTAGGGGCGACGGACAAGCAGTTGTCATCAGCTTTGAATCCAAAAATTTTACAGTTGATCTTGTGCCTGCATTCAGACAAACTGATGGATCCTTCAAATATCCCGATAGTCATAATGGTGGTTCATGGAAAACAACTAATCCTATACCGGAACAAGAAGCATGCACAACCTTATTTGCACAAACCGATAATGCTGCACTTCATATTTGTAACGCTCTTCGCATTTGGAAGAACAATGTAGGTTTTCACTTCAAAGGACTCCTCATTGACACGCTAGTCGGGAAATACTTCGACCAGAAAAACTCTATTCCACTTAATTCTTATGATTTGTTTATTGACGTTTTTGAGAACCTTTCTCTTGTCAATAGAAATCAATCCTATTGGCATGCAATCGGTAGCAACCAACAAGTAACCAACGATGACAAAGGAGCATTTGTCCCTAAGTCACAAAAAGCTCTCAACATATTAAGAGCTGCGTCATCCGAATCAGACCGAGAAGAAGCTCTCATCAAACTTTTCGGAAAAACAATAGCCAAATGTATGGTTGATTCTATTCACCAAGAGAATGAACGCAAACTTTTAAAGAAATATTCTATTACTAACAATGAGGAATTTATCGAAGATCTTTTCACCATCGACATTAGCAACTATCTCGAAATTGATTGCAAAGTCACTCAAGATGGATGGCGCACTAAAAGTCTACGAGACATGCTCTTTAAGCATCTTCCCCTCCTTCCGAGAAAACAGCTTGATTTTCATATCGTCAGATGTGACGTAAAATCTCCTTATGAAATTTACTGGAAAGTAAGGAACTGCGGAGAAGAAGCATTTAAAAGAAATTGCATTCGTGGACAAATCACAGAAGGCACATTGGATGCGCCACTGCGGGAGCATGCAGATTTTCAAGGACCACATTTCGTTGAATGCTATGCCGTTAAAAATGGCATCTGCGTTGCAAGATCACGAATCGATGTGCCCATTAGTGAAACGGGAGAAAGGGGCTGCGGACGTTTTCTTGGAGACTGAACGAAAGGATTATCATATGTCCGGTCCCGAGGAACGGCGACGTACGGTGGAGCTGTATTTCACCACGCCGATGACCACGGCCCAGGTGGTGAGGCATCTGGGCGATCCGACCAGGCAGTGCTTGGAACGCTGGCTGGCGGCGGATCCCGGGTATGCTGGCCATATGGCGGAACCAATCATCCCGCCGGAGATGAGGACCAAGGCGATCGAACCGGTGCCGGACGGCATGCGGCAGAAGCAGGCCGCCGAACTGCTCGGCGTAAGCGTCGGAGCTGTCCACAACTGGGTCAAGGCGTATCGCGAGGGCGGCATGGCCGCGATGCAGCCCAGGAACAGGAACGCCAGCCAGACCAACAAGCCTGCTCCGCGACCCACTGTGTGTGATCGAATAAAGGTGTTCACTGTCGGCACTTGTTTCTGTACACCTTGAGCGTTCAATTTGGACATTGCAGGCGGCGGTGATGCCGGTGGAACGAGAACACCGGCATCGTCCGGTTCCTTGATGGATTCCCGAGTGCCTGTCAACCAAACTGATGGTTCTCGGGAGGAAAGGAAATGACGACACCGGTGTGTGTCCGACAGCGTATCAGGCAGCTCGACCGCCAAGGCCTGAGCCACAAGGAGATATCACGAAGGCTCGGCGTATCGCGTACGACCGTGGTCAAGTACGCCAACCATGGGGATTATTCACCCAGGCCATCGAATGCCGTCCGACCGGGCAGGTCGCTGGTCGACGACGGGTACGCGGCCATCGTGGACGGATGGCCGGCCGCCGACCTGCGCATGCCGGTCAAGCAACGCCATACCGCGACCCGCGTGTACGAGCGGCTCGTGGCGGAATGCGGGTTCACGGGCCCGTACTCGTCGGTGCAGCGCCGGGTCAAGCGTTGGAGGCAAGAGCATCGAGCGCAGTCGGACGGCTTCGCCGAATCGAAGTGGGCGCCGGGAAGCGCGCAGGTCGATTTCGGCCAGGCCCGGGCCGTGGTCGCGGGCGTGGAACGGGTCGTGCATTTCCTGGCGGTGTCGTTCCCGTACTCGAACATGCGCCGGGTGGCGGCATTGCCGGGCGAGACCGCGGAATGCGTGTGCCAGGGACTGCTGGAGGTGTTCGAGAGGACGGGCATGACGCCCGGGGTCGTGGTGTTCGACAACGCCACCGGCGTGGGCCACCGCAACACCGACGGCACGGCCGCCCGGACCCGCCTGTTCTCCCTGTTCCGCGCGCATTACGGGTTCGAACCCCGGTTCTGCAACCCGTATTCCGACCACGGGAAGGGCAGCGTGGAGAACGCGGTCGGCTTTCGCGGGACGCGACCCGATGGTGCCGATGCCGTCGGCCGAGAGCTTCCGGGCGCCGGCCCGCGTGTGGCTGGACGCGTGCGAACGCATCGCCGGATCGGACCACTACCGGCATGGCGTTCCGGTTCGGGAACTGTTCGAGGCGGAGAAGGACCACATGCTGCCCTTGCCTGGCGTGCGGTTCGACCCGTGTGACTGGAGGAGCGTGAAGGCCGACAAGACCGGCTCCGTCGTCATCGACGCGAACCGGTATCTGGCCGGCCCGAGATGGCGTTCGATGCGTTTGCAGGCCGGGGTGCGCGTCTTCGAGATCGAGCTTCGCGATCCCGATGGCGGGCACATCGTCACATTGGAACGCGTGTGGGGGAAATCGGCGGAAACCCAGGCGGATCCGACGAGCCTGCTCGCGATCATCGCGCGCAAGCCGCGCATATGGGGCGAAAGCCCAATCAGGAACGATTGCCCCGATACCGTGCGGTCCCTGCTCGACCGCATGGACGGACGCGTGCGGGCCAACCTGCTCGACGACATCCGCGCCGTGGCCGCCGAATGCGGGTTCGCCGCCACCGTCAAAGCGGTGGAGACCGTCATCGACGCCGGACGGACCATCGACCGGGCCGCAATCGCCACATGCGCCCGACGCGTCCTCGAGGGCAAGGGCTCCTCGGGCGGCCAGGATCCGAAACACCATGACGAATACATGGAGGGACAGGCATGAGCGCACACGACGGCCAGCCGCGCAAGCGCGGCGGCGGAGTGGTCGACAAGGCCACACCCGGACAGGTCATGACCTTGGCGCGCAACCCGCCATTGACCCACAGCGTGCTCGGGAAGGCCATCGAGAACGCGACCCCGGGCCGGCCCGGCTTCCTCGCCAACCTGTTCGAGGCCGAGAACGCCAGCCGGGCCAGATCCAAACGGCGGCGGCTGCCCGGACAGGCCGGGTTCCCCCAGAACAAGACGCTTGACGGCTACGACCGGGGGCATGGCCTCGTTCCCCGCCGACCGGGGCCGCGAACAGCTGGAAAGCCTGGAATTCGTCGACCGGGCCGAGGACCTCGTGCTCCACGGCGACGTCGGCTGCGGCAAGACCCACCTGGCCATCGCGATCGGCATGCTCGCATGCCAACGCATGATACCCGTGAGGTTCCTCGCCGCCTCCAGCCTGGTCATGCGCTTGAGGAAGGCCAAGGACGACAACAGATTGGACGCCGAGCTCAAGTCGATCGGCACGGCCGGGCTGGTCATCATCGACGAGCTCGGCTGCCTGCCCATCGACATCGACGGGGCCAGGCTCCTGTTCCAGGCCGGCGCGGACTGCTACGAGACCCGCAGCGTCATCTCCGCCTCGAACCTCGAGTCCGGCGGGTGGGGCGACGTGTTCGGAGACGGGGACATGGCCGCCGCGGTCATAGACCGCATCGTCCACCACGGCGGGATCATCCGCTTCCACGGCGAATCCTACCGGAACAGACACTCCCTCATGAAATAAACCAGACAAACAACAAAACAAGGAACCAGCCGACGATGGTGTTCAAGTTGAACGCCGAAGGTGTTCAGATTAAGTGCTGAAAGCGAGGTGGTGACGTTTTCTTGGACTCCCTGACCGGGAGGAGAACCCCCTCATGGCGAAGTACAGCAGGGAGCAGCGCGACAGAGCCGTGGACCTGTACATCAAATACGAACGCTGCGCCGCCGACGTGATCCGCGAGCTCGGCTATCCCAGCAAGGGCGTGTTGCTGTCGTGGTACGCGGACCGGCTCGAGGAGGAGCGCACCGGCGTTCCCTCCGGGCGCGGGGAACGCTACAGGCGGTACACGGACGGGCAGAAACGGGCCGCGGTGGACCATTACCTCGAATACGGCAGACGGCCCGGCCGCACCATGCGGATGCTCGGCTATCCGAAAAGCAAGGAACTGCTCATGGCGTGGATCGACGAGCTCGCGCCCGGCCAACGCAAGTTGAGGCACGGTCCGGTCCCCGAGGAGCTGAAACGCGAGGCGGTGGTCGCGGTCGCGTCCGGACGGCTGAAATCGCGTGAGGCGGCCGCCGAACTGGGCGTGCAGGACGCGACTGTGCGAGAATGGAAACGGCAGATGCTCGCGAAATCCGAGGAGGCGACTGTGTCCGGATCCGGGAAAAGAAGGACCGTCGTGGAATCCAAGGAGCCGTCCGTCAAGCCGACCGTGGCTCCGAACGCGTCGGACGCGGCCGGTCCGGCGGATGCGTTGGCGTCGATGGAGAGGAAAGTGGCGGAGCTCCAGGCCCGTCTGGACGAGTTGGACGCCGATGTCGAACGGCAACGACGGGAGAAGAGGGAACTCGACATCGAGATCGCGATCCGGAAGGGCGCGTTGGAGCTGTTGGGAAAAGAGCCGGGCGCAGACCCGGAAAACCCGGCCAGCCGCGAGAAGACGATCCTCGTCAAACAGACCAGTGAGAAGCTCGGCGTGACCGCCAGAAGCCTGCTGCCCGTGGTCGGCATCGCGCGCAGCACGTACCATTACCAGCTCAAGTCCATGAAACGTCCTGACAAAGACGCGCCGTTGCCGGAGCTCGTGCGCGAGGCGTTCGAGAACAGCGAACGCCGCTACGGGTACAAGCGGATCCACCTGGAGCTGAAAAGCATGGGCGTCAGGGTATCGGCCAAACGGATCATGCGGCTGATGACCTCACATGGCCTGGTGCCCCTGTTCAAGAGCGCGAAGCGGTACAGCTCGTACAAGGGCGAGCTCACCAAGGCGCCGAAGAACCTGGTGAACCGCGATTTCCACGCCGAGCGGCCGAACATGCTGTGGGTCACGGACCTCACGGAATTCTCGATCCCCGCGGTAAAGGCCTACCTGTCGCCCGTGATCGACTGCTACGACGGCATGCCGGTCGCCTGGACGATCGGCACGAGCCCGAACGCCGAGCTGGCCAACGGCATGCTCACCGACGCCTGCTCCACGCTCAAGGACGGAGAGAAGCCGATCATCCACAGTGACCGCGGCTGCCACTACCGGTGGCCCGAATGGATCCGCATCTGCAAGGACAACAACCTGACGCGTTCGACGGGCGCGAAAGGCTGTTCTCCGGACAACGCGGCCGCGGAGGGATTCTTCGGCCGTCCCAGGCAGGAGTTCTTCCACAAGCGCAGCTTCGCGGGCGTCTCGATGGACGGGTTCATCAACATGCTCAACGACTACATGGTCTGGTACCGGGACAGGCGGATCAAGACGGAGTTCGGCATGAGCATCATGGATCGTCGACGCGAGCTCGGTCTTGTGGCATGATTAGTGGTGATGGAATCAACGACGAGTCCAACAAAACGGCACCAGCCCCAAGCGTCCACCTCGATTTGACAGAATACACACGTCTCCGTCATCGCCGGAGGAGTCATCGCGCCGCGGCCTCGACGGTGTCCCGCCGTCCTGCGCGGCGTTCCCGTTCCTGGGCGGCAACGCGGCCATGCCGCCCTCGCGATGCGCCTTGGCCCAATGGGCCACGGCGCTCACGCCCGCGCCGAGCCGCCGGTCGGCTTGCTTCCGCGCATGCCGCCCGATACCGGTTCGATCGTCTTCCGCCTGGTTTCCAGGGGATGATGGGTTTCGCCATATGGCCGACGTAACGGGGATCCTTCGCCGGCCGGCGTTCCAGGCGCCGTCTGGTCGGATGACCGAGATGTTCGACCGCTTCGGCGGTCGTCGTTGATGTCGTGAGATAGAGTTCCACCGCCCGCTTGCGTTCCTCGGGAGTGAACACAACCAAATCCTTGCGTTCGGTCTCCAAGAAAATGTCCGCAGCCCCTTTTCTTGGACTCCCCGACCGGGAGGAGACCCCCCCCTAGGGTGGTATACAGCCTAGCGCGCACGATGCGGCGCGGGCCATTCGAAAAGCAGGACACGCTGCTCACGGCGTGGATTGATGGGCACATGCCCCGGCCAACGCAAACTGAGGCATGTCCCGGTTCCCGAGGAATCGAAACGCAGAGCTGTGGACGCGGTCGCGTTGTTCCTTGCTGTATACCACCCTAGGGGGGGTCTCCTCCCGGTCGGGGAGTCCAAGAAAACGCCACCACCTCGCTAGTTGATATGCAGCTTCTTCTTCAGCATACCCACCAACATGGAGCGTTCTTTCTTTCCGAGCAACAGCACTACATCCAAAAGCATTGTGACCAACGCATACAGGCAGCACGTCAGAATCAGCGAAACCCAACCACTGGCGACCAGTGCAAATACATGCCTGATACCCCAACAAACCACGGAAGCCACCGTAGTGGAGACAAAATAACGGATATAGATGGGATAGAACTCGAATTTTCCGACGCTCAGACATCTGGAGGCATATATGGGCACGAACGTTACATTTGCCAGTATCTCGAACAAATTCGGAATCGCCGCAACAAAAAAGATACCCCACTTCGGAAGAACCTTAATGAAAGCAACCAGCACCACAATGGACAACACACTGTAGACAAGCCATACGATGGAGTATTTCTTCATACGGTTGACAATCAACGGCAGATTCTGCAACATCGCGGCGACACCGGAAACCAACAATCCCAACATGGTGAGGGTAAGCAACTGGTACAACAACCCCGTATCCTGGCCGCGCTGCCACAAACTCATGAAATCATATCCGGCCACAAGCGCCGCCACGAAAACAATATTTGTGAAGAATCCAGTCACTTTCATACCCGATTTAAGACCCTCGATCAGCTCCTTATGCCTGCCCTGTGCATAGTATTTCGTCTGCTCGGGATAAAACAAGCTCGATACGGTGACCACCAGTCCGCTGATCTGATTTGGAACGGTCTGAGCGATAGAGAACATACCCATAAGATATGGGCTAATCATCAAGTTCGCTACCAATAACTGCAATCCGAACATCATAATCTGCTGCAGCTTAGTCACTACATTCCAAACTCCTGCCGCGAACATCTCCCGAATGCTCGTCCACGACACCGATTCCTTGTGGAAGGAAATATCAGGAAGCAGCACACGCGTATACGAACGATTCATCAACGTCATCACCGCGGTCGCCAAGCATACGGCTAATCCCACATAGTAGACCTTTGGCGGCAAAATACCAAAAAGAACAACCATGACGATTACTCGTACCATGGAAAATGCGAGATTTGCAATACTGCTCAGATACAGCTTGTTCTTCACGAACGTGGCGACGGAATACACCGTGGCGATAACCGAAAGCATGAAATTTAGGAATATGAAGATGAACAGGGCCTTCACATCACCCACGAGATGCGGGGATATGTTCACAATCTTGTCAAGAAACACTACCACTGGAATCATAGCAGCCATCAATACGATGACCATGACGCCGTTCGCTGCAAGCGTGGACGAATAATACCCGTTTGCCTTTGCATCATCCCTCTCATGGTATGCAACCGTGATGAAGCGTCCGGCCACTGAGTTCAAAGCGATGGTAAGCAACTGAGCATAACTCACAAAAGTATTCGCTAGACCAACGAATCCATAAGCCTCGGCACCAATGTTATACACAATATATGGTGTGAGCACCAAACCGATTCCAACGGAAACTGCGAAATTCACCAAGCTCGCGACCATGTTCACAAACAGTTGTTTCTTATCTCCCATAACTCAACCTCACTCGCTAAACACCTTTACAGATTCATTGTAAAAGCTCTCAGAAAGGCACTCGATTTGCTGCAAACTATTCTTCGCCATCAGCCCACGCCACCCCTTTGCACTGCTCTAAATAAATACGCTCATGTATTGCCAGTAACTTACATGGACCATCTACACAATATTGATTCCATAAATCAATGGCATACTGACCTGATATAATCGCTTTTTTGTCCATAATTGTAAAAATCTTTGAGCGAAAAATCATAGATACGATAATGTACATGTCTTCGTATCTTTCAAGTACCGGATAAGTATTCCGTGGTTCACAGTCTATAACTACTGCATCAAAACTTTAATCTCTCGCTAAGGGGTTAGCAATCTTGCCATAATAACATGATATAGAACATACACAAAAGCATCAAATATCTAGAGTTCCTATCTATTAAACTAAAACCTATCAATATAAAAGTAGGCATGGGATCAACATGTCAAAACTTGAGGTTTACACACATAACTTATTAAAGTCACATCATCGCTCAGGAAAAATATAGTTAATTCAATACACACCCATTCTATTCAATAGTATCCGTCAACAATGTTGCTACAGCTTCGCTCAAGATAGTCGACACAGCAAATTTAAGATATAATACTTAAAACTATATACACATATTCTTCGTCAGTTTATTTCTTCATGAGCAAATGAATGCGATAAAAACCTACAAACAACCAAGGAGATAACCTAAAAATGAACATGACTAATTTTGTTTTTCGAGACAACCAATGCTTTGAACCTTCATATGCATAAAGCACCAATGAACGACATTCCTGAAGACGTCGCTGTATCTCACCATCCTTGCAGTCCAATACCGCATACCCATGTGCCAGTGCACCAATAGCGAAATACATCGCCGTATCCATGCAAGCCCCCATTACACCTTGCTCTCGGCAGTAATCGACTCGATCACAGAAGGCCTCGACCTCATCTAGGTTACTGACACTATATTCCTTGTGCATGATACTTTGTGAGCGTAACAAATAATTATACAAAACCTTATCAGTAAATGCCACACAATTAGCCTGATGGTACAGTCTATGCATCACAAAAGTATCCTCATGCTGCCGACCTTCCGGAAAACGTAAATCTCTCCATAAATTAGAGCTATAAAGTTTGTTCCAAACCACAGTATAAAGACCATTTTCACGCTTAGCCAGACAATCCATTGCCTCGAACGAAGTAAGCACATGCGGCCGAAGAACTTGATGATCGACTTTCTTACCTGATTCATTCAATACATCGATACCGCAAACAGCAATATCTGCCCGTTTCTCTGTTATGCATTTCAGAAGTTCGCTTACAAAATCTGGCTCCACACTGTCATCACTATCAACAAATGTAATATACTTACCGTGGCAATAATTTAAACCTGTATTCCTAGCCGCCGATAGTCCAGCATTAAACTGATGAATCACCGTAAATTGTTCTTTATCCCGTGCAAAATCGTCGCAGATTTTAGCACAGCCATCAGTCGAACCATCATCGACAACAATAATCTCAATTGGTGAATATGTCTGAGCAGCAAGACTTTCTAGACACCGAAAAACATACTCTACTACATTATAGACTGGAACAATAATCGACACTAAACTATTATTTGTTTCCATCATCGACCCTCCACTTAGTCATGCCTCAATATATACTATATTACATCACAATCCGTTTATCTGAAGACGCCTGATCCAAGCAATAAATCTGCTGGCCAAAAACCAATGGTGACGAAGAGTCGAGAGCGAAATTCGCTTAGCTAATCCGAACCGTTGAAAACCGCCCAATCGCAGCGGTTCAGCAAACACCGTCATAGCTAATACTCTACGATATTCGGCTTTACGTTCTGCTTCCGTCCATGGTGCCTGAGGATGAAATAAATAATGAAGTTGAATCAAAAGTAAATGAAACAGCACATAATCATTTAGTCCCGATATATATTCCGGGTGGTTCGACTGGATGATCAGCTTCCTCATTGCTCTCATCGAAGTCACGATTCTGTCAACATAATCGGAACGAAATGCAGTGACAGCAGATCCCATGTTGCGATAATAGCGATACACATCCTGTGGAATAGATCCCACACGTTTTGCAGCAAGTGCCGCAGAAAACACAAAAGCTGTATCTTCACCAACAGCAACTGACGAATCAAAGAGAATATTATTATCTATAAGAAATGAACGAAGGAATAGTTTACCCCACACCAAACCTAGTCCTTGGTCAGGGGAAAGAATATCATACCTCAATTCCTCGAGTTTTTTCCGTTCAAAAAGAACTGATTCAGGTTGGTAGATATGATGTTCGGTCGATGCTGCCAACTTTGTGATATAACTTCCTTGCACAATATCACAATTATACTTATCACCATATTCTACAAGCGTATTCAAAGCATTATCAGGTAATTCATCATCCGCATCCACGAAGGCGATCCATTTTCCCTGCGACAATTTAATGCCTTGATTTCGTGTCGTAGAGACCCCAGAATGAGACAAAACTACTGGTTTAAAAACAATAGAATCAGATAGAGAAATCTGACGAATCATTTTTATAAGCGATGGATCAGGCTTGCCATCAAACAAAATTAGGCACTCTATGCAAATATTTGAATCATCAAATCGTTGTCTATTAACTGAAACCAGGCATCGTTGTAACACTTGTGCTTCAGTTCTATATGACGGAATTATTATAGAAATCAAACAGGTAGACATAAAACTCACTTTCAAACTTTACTATAATCAAATGGAAATTGAGAATTCATATCCATTAATTCCATTTCCATGCATAATAAATATGGTAACCACAGTAAGCAACATATAGTAAAGGACTATCACAAACCAGAGCAGCGGCTTAGTTTTTTTGGGTTCATCTTTTACAATATGGCATATTTCAGCAAATAAAAATACAGAAAATAATTCTGTAATTCTAGTTAAAACCATATTACCGGGAAAAGCAATGGCCAAAGCTCCGAAAATGACCGACCCTGTTCTAACATACACTAATGTGTTATCGTTAAGATTTTTAACGGTTGAATTCGCAAAAGTCGATTCTGAATTTAAACTGTCTCTTCTAAGAAAACTATATAAAATGAGAATATTTGGTATTATGGACTTAAGCATAGCTAACCAATCAATTCCGGAAACATTAACTACATTAACATATCCCCGCCATGTTGGAACAATTTTAACGATCAAAGTGGCAATAGGCCCGACACCTCCCAAGAGTAAAACAAGCGCCACGGCATAAGTCACGATAACCCATTGATTGCTTTTCAAACGCTTAACTATCCAAGACAAAATATATACGACAAAGAACACAGCAGACACTCTATGAAAAGCGAGTGCTGCCATGGAAAAAGCAATACCAAATAAATATCGTTTTTTCAGGTTAAAAACAAATCCTATGAGCACAAAAGAAAGACCGATATATTGGCGTAGAATATTCATTGATGAAAAATATGTCCCTCCAGCAAGAAACATAAATGCGAAGAAGAGCCAATACTTCTCAGGAACTATATTCACTGTAAAATAGTAAATTGAAAAGATCAACAAGAATGCTGTGAATACAAATACTGCACGAGCTGTGAAGCCATATGCATACAACAATCTATTGAAAGCAAGAAATCCCGCCTCCTCATATGTTCTGTTGATACCTGGACTATTACTCCACGCAAAGATATCAATGTAATGCTGATAATCAGTTCCAATGCCTTTACGGAAAGCAGAAATAACTCCAGCAGCAAGCAATACAATCGTCAGTAATAGTTTCCTCACAGAAGTTGAGATGTGACTATATTGAGATATTAAATCAAAAAATATACTTACACTGATTAAAACTGCAAAAATAATCATACAAATCTTTACTGCTAATTTCTCGTTTGATCAGCAACAAAACCACTCTGAATTAAGGCTTCTTCCAATTCCTTCGATTGAGGATAGATAAACTTTCGAGCAAACAATATATCACTTTGCTGTAAAGTCTCAAAATCATCTATAGTCAGGGCTCTCGGTGAGCGATCACGTCTAGTGACTTGCTCCCATTCAATGAATCTAAGATTTCCACGCGGAGAAATGGTTTTTATATAAGGAGTATCTTCTATTTCTGTAAACTGGAAGCATTCATCCGCACAATACGTCCAACGATAACGACTCGCGATTTCATCAGCATGTCTAACATAAAACCCAGCCAGTTCATCGGTGATGCTCCACCATTCTGAACCCTTCAGGATGCGTTTTCCTTTAAAACGTCGAATACCAATCGCTCGTTGCGCATAACAAGACGCGAAATCGATATACTTCCATATATTTCGTTTCTTACCAATAAGGGAATCCTGAAAGAAATGATATTGATCACACCGAAGCTGTATATGACTAGGAGCGGAATCATCGAAATCACAGCTCATAAAGTTCTCACCATCATGTTCTTTGAAATAATGCATGATATAATTATGACTCTTGACTGGAAAATCCAAGCCTGAAAGCGTATGATAATAACGATATCTCCCATCTGTATTTGCGTATGCTGCTTTAAGTAAGGCAAGATGCGCCAATACCAGCGAAGAACCGCCCCATGTCGTATCGATCTGAGGTGTAATGAAAAACAATCCTGCAGACATGCTGGTTTTTATATCTTCTAACTGCTCATACCCATACTGGGCCTTGGCGTCAATATGGACGAAAATATCATTTTCCGCATAATCAAGTGCATGAATCAATGATCTGAGTTCCTGCAACCCTGTGTGAGCAAGAATCATATATGCATGACGCATAAAAAACCTTTCAGAGAAAACTGACATCACCATTTCGCCAATTCAATGAGCACTGCACGTTTACGTCTCTCGTGCTCATCAAGTACATGGTGCGAAAGCACTTTTGCTGGCACCCCCCCCATTACACTACCCTCACTTTCCACTGTTTTAATGACCAAGGCTCCTGCACCCACAACAACGTCATCCGGGATAGTAACGCCACCTAAAATCTTACTATCAACACTCATCTCAACAAAATTACCGATCTCTGGAACCTCATCATTTGCATGACCAACAATGCAATTTGCGCTAGCAGAAAAACCCATGCCAATACTTGCACGACCATTAATAATTATGGTTCCTTGTCCAAAGTGCCAAAATCTGGCTCCTGGACCAATAACATTAACGGGAACAATAACGCCATATCGACGTTCCAAGAACATGTAACGTAGAGCTTTAATCTCATAAATTAGATGGTGAAAGGGTGAACGATATCTATTATTAGCCCAATACTCCAGTTTTCGGTTCTTCTTCAGAAACCAATAACCTAACATTGTGTGACCGAGATGAAATTCCTCTTGGAGTTTTTCCCGCAACGTCTGATTCGTCAATTCGTAAGATGCACGATCCAATGCTAAAAAAAACTTTAAATCATCCCTAGTGCGGATACGTCTATCATTTCTCAACTTATCCATATCATATCCTTCGTCATATGACTACATAATTACAGATTAGCAATGCAGACTGAAAATGAATAGTCAAGTCATCTTCCATTTTCCACTCATGAATCACCAGACCAGTAGGTTGAATCAGCAGGTTTGTCAGAAACTTTTCCCATACTTCTTGCCGCAAAACTTGGCGTTAAGGAATCCACTTATTTTGGCGGGCCAATCAACCGGCTCGGGCGACACAACGGGAAGCTCAGTTACTCGAACACCTTGGCGCAACTGTTCGGAAAGCCACACATCCAGCAGCATCTCTGAAATGCGTCCTGGATAACGCAGGTTGAAGGAGTCATAGGCCGAATCGTCAGTGCGCTGCTCAAGTTCAAACAGGATTGGAAACAGCCATGCACAGTAATCGGCGAGCAGATCTCGACGCATTATGAACATATTGAACATATGCGCCGTTGTTCCACCCATCATCTTGTCGAACGCAGCAAGGTATTGTGGGTAGAGTTCCTGGATAATATCTCGAGCAACATCAAGATGCTCAGCCGGCAATGTGTGTGCATAATGCGAATGGACCGTTTCGATCACATAGTTACGGCGATGCGGCACTACTACATCAGCGTTCTGCAGCACTTGAGCAAGCTCCTCGCCGCCGATGATCCTGTCGAAACGGTCGTGGGCTCGACGTCCTAACCAACTGCGAGTAGCGAAATATCTGCGGTAATGCACCAAACCGATGTACTCGGCATCGCAGTTTTTCCACAACCAATACAGACCAGTCAGCTCCGAATACTTACCATTGCGGTCCGAGATATTCTCACCCTCATTGTCCTGAACCCAATCGGGCAGTGTATCCGGATGCAAAGTGGCACCCACATGCTTTTTTTTTTTTCAAGCAGAAGACGGCATACGATATAGCCTATGCGAAACTACGGCAACAACAATCCTCTGATTCGCAGTCATATTGTTATCCTACCTTTCGAATCAAAGCAAACCAGCTCGGAAACCAACGTTGCAGTCGAAGGATTCCACTCGAAGTATTCACGATAATAAGTATACATTATCTCTAAGCAGGAAAACTGTATTTATTTCATTATATTCATCACTTTTCCTTCTAAAACCACGATCTCTAATGAAGATCGAAACTAGAAAAACCGCAAAGCAAAAAACAAGAAAAGAGGAGATGACCAAAAACATTGTCTTCGAAGAAACATTGAATCTCCACCCTGAATAATATTGCAACCCATACATAACCGAAACAATCATAGGAAGACAAAATAAAACAATAGGATTGACGAAGATCCTATCCGGGACAAAATAAGTAAAGATAAAAATAAGAATCATGCACGTCAACATAAAGAGAGTATTCATTGCAACCTACTTAATGTGCCGAAATTTCAGAATGATTGCGTTTGTAACAACGATATATATATATATATAACCGGTGAAATGACGAGCAACCTCCACTGCAGCGATTGAACTTTTGACATAAGTCCAGCCGCCTTCGTCAAAGGCATCAACTCACGTAATCTGATCCGCGCAAATCGCTCGAATTCAGCCCATTCCTTGCGTTTACCTGCTAGAACAATGCGATTGTATGTACCTACGATAGATTCCAGATGACCATATGCGGCATACGGCTCATCTTGAGGATACTTCTTACGCACCAGTTCCAGCATGTTGCTGGTGGATTGCGCGAGTTTATCGGTAATGCCATGGGATTGGCTTCCTTCCGTCATACGATATCGGTATAACGGTGTGGAATCATAGACAATTCGTTCGGCGCGATCAAGCAGCTGATAAGTTACCGGGGAATCCTCGGCATACTTTGCGTCAAGCGGATAGCGAAGACCATCGAACAACTCCTTTCTGGCGAGCTTGTCCCATGCGACCACATAAAAATATCCGTGTATGTTGACGTATTTGAACGCATCTTCGGAGGTCATCACTATTTTCTGACCGGATAAAGCATTGCTATAGACACTACCATCCGGATTTTCGCGTTCATAGGAGATGATGGACAAATCCGCTCCAAATTCCCGCATGTTCCGCATCAGGGTAGAGAACATGTCTGGGAGCGTGTAATCATCAGAGTCCACAAAACCGATATAGTCCCCTCGAGCAGCGTCAAGTCCGGCGTTGCGGGCACCAGCCAAACCTTTATTGGCTTGATGAATCACACGGATACGAAAATCACGTTCAGCCCACGTATCACACTTTTCCCCCGATGAATCCGTGGACCCGTCGTCAACAACCAGGATTTCAAGATTGGCATAGCTCTGCCTAACAAGGCTGTCCAGACATTGGTCAAGATAACGTTCCACGTTATAGACCGGTACGATAACGCTAATCAGAGGATACTCAGGAATGGCCATACGTCTATCACCAGTTCTTCATATATTTCTTACCGACATGTTCTCATTTTCTGATTATGCCACAAGGCCGAGCCCACATCGCCAGTTCATGATGGTTGGATCTACATGCACACAGAGCTAGCGACTATTGATCTATTGTCATTTGATGAAAACGTCTGTCGCTCGGTCTCTGAAAGCAAACAACAACAATACAACTTCGACAAGTATGCAGAACTATTCCAGACACGGCACCCAGACATGATTCGGCCGGCTTCGTGCGATGGACTCAATGCAATCAAGCATTGTGAGCGTTTATTCTTTGTGGAGTATAAAAACGGCAATGTCGTAGCTAAAAACGGGCAGACCAACGAGATAACACTCAAGTCAAAACCGGCCACGAATATTGAGAAAAAGCTCTATGACTCAGTACTCATGTTGGAATATGAGGGACTTATTAATCTCGCCGTGAGCCGCAATCAATGTATTGCTCTTGTTGTTGTTCGCAATGATGCTGTCCCACGAAGCGAAGCAGAAGCAGATTCCTTGCAACCCACCGCAAACCCTGTATTTCCGCAGCTCATGAGAACTGCCGACGAATTCAATATACGAAGCGCTGCCGGATTGGCAGAAAAACTATACCTTGCTGTCAAGGTCGTCATTGTCGATATATTTGAACGAGACTATCTTCCGCATCTGGAAGTATGAAGTATAGATACCCGTATCACAAATAAACACTCATACCGTATAAGCATACTGACGCGTAATTTGAGGCCGTACTGGGGCTTCCTCAACGCGGTAGTGCTTGCGCATGCTGGTCAGGATGGTGCGCAGCGCCTTGTTTGTCTGCTCGGCGGCAGTACGGAATTTTGCGTATTCCTTGCCGTGCGGATCTTCAATATCCTCGGGTTCGGGAAGCATGGGCCGAATAATGGAAGCAGAGTCAATCACTGACTGCAAGCGTTCCTGAATGGTCAAGCCCTTGACCAGCCCGTTACGTGCGCAGTACTCGCACATGTTTGCGAAGTCACCCAATAGGAACGTGTATTTCACAGCAGTGGGAGCCAACGTGACGATGTCTTTGCGCTGATCCTTTTCAAAGCACAGGATCAGATCAGCTGACTTGGCCATCGGCTGTGTCAGGCGTCGAGAGCGGAACCCACTCGGTTCGATGCCCACGCTCTCCATGAGCAGGGCGCTGTTGGGGTCAATCTGGTGCATGGGCAAGCCATGCGTGCCCGCGCTGGAAACCTGCACTGTGGTACCGGAAAGGTAGCGGGTGAGTAGCAGCTCGCCCATGGGAGAACGACAGATATTGCCGGTGCAGACGAACATAATGTGCATGGGCTCAGTCCTTCTTCATACTTACAACGCTACCTTGCGGGCCTGCGTACAAACCACTAGCGCACCATTCTAGTCCGATACACCGGACTGCGGCCAATCCTCGTCCGCCCACCACCACTTCATCTTCACATGAATGTTACAAGGGATTCGCTTTTTGGGCGGATTTTGCTATAGGGGGGGGGGCGGCATTCGTGCTAGGGTGGGCGAGAGTAAGAGAAAAGAATGAATGTTCCTTGCGGTTTTTGGGGAACGATGGAGGAAGAATTCAGTATCATGCCGAAGGACAGAGGCACAGCAGCAGAGTCGCAGGCAACAAGCACCGCGACCATGGCAATGCCCAAAGTACGGGTGAGCGGGAGCCGGGCCTCGGCTTCGTTCTCCCCCGTTGCCGAATGTGACATTGCGCCGACATTCTTTGACGGCACCTACTTCTCCTCTACACCGGACGGCAGCTCCACACATAACGACACCACGAACATACGTCCATTGATGGGCCATTCTGTGCCGAAGTGGCGATATCTCTATAACACGACCTTGGTCGTGCTTGATCTGCTGATGACCATTGTGGCCACGTACATCGTGTTCCTGCTCCGACCTTTCGCTTATACCTATGTGCAGAGCATTGGTCCCGGCGAATACGGCGTTTTTAGCTTCCTGCTGTTGACCTGCGTATCGTGGCTCATCAGTCTGTATTCCGCACGCTCCTATGAACGGCACACCATGGGTGAGGGCTATGCCCTGTACGCCAAGCTGTTGAACGCTGCGTTCATCGATTTCATTATGCTGTGCACGTTGGGGTACCTGTTCCACCTCAATCTTCCCCGGTCGTTGAATGTGTTCATTCCGCTGGTTTCACTGGTGTTGGTTATTATCGAGCGTTGGATTATGCGCCGCGCGCTGCACCGCAACCGCATGAATGGCGAATTCAACTACCCGACTGTGGTTATCGGATCTCCGGAAGGTATCCACCGGACGGTCGAACAATTGCGCCAATGCCGTGGCCTCGGCTACGCGCCAATTGCGGTGTGCCCAGTGGCTTCAGTCAAGAACGAGGATGACCCGGATCAGGCGCAGCATTTGGTGTCGGTGCCTTTCACTCCTGCCAACGATGCTGAGTCACGACTGAAGGTGTTGCCACTCAACTCGCATTTGCCGCAAACCGCAAAGGGTATGAAGGCACGTACCGTATTGGTAGCTGATGTACTTACCCGTGATTCTGAGACCATGCGTACATTGTCCCTGGCCGTGGAATCCATGGGCATTGAATTGGCCCTCACTACCTCTGTGGCTGATTTGAGCGGCGCTGACCTGCATTTCCGCAACGATCCGACGATGCCAGTAGTCACTGCACGACTGACGCAGTACTCAACCGTTACCCGCATCCTCAAGCGTGTGTGCGATATCGTGCTTTCCGGTATCGCCATTATCTTGAGCTCGCCCATCATGCTATGGGTGGCATACAAGGTCAAGCGGGAAGACGGCGGCCCTGTGTTCTATTCGCAGACGCGCATCGGCATTTACGGCAAGCCGTTTACCATGTACAAGTTCCGTTCCATGCGCACTGATGCCGACGAAATCAAGGCGAAATTGGCTAAGGAACGCGGCATTGAGGATCGTTTTATCTTCAAGCTCAAGGACGATCCACGCGTGACTAAGATCGGTCACTTTATTCGTAAAACATCGCTGGATGAGTTCCCGCAGTTCTTTAACGTGTTCAAGGGCGATATGAGCTTGGTTGGGCCTCGCCCGCCGCTGCCTGAAGAAGTCGCGCGATATGACATGCTGTATTCCACGAGACTGCTGGTTAAGCCTGGTATTACTGGACCGTGGCAGATTTCCGGACGCAGCGATTTGACTCAGGAACAGTCGGAGTATGCGGATGTGTCGTATATTCAGGATTGGTCTATTACGGGAGACATCGTGATTCTGTTGAAGACTGTGGTGGCAGTGTTTAAGGGGACTGGATCGTACTGAGTTTTCTTTGGGAATGTTGAAATGTTGAGAGGGCGTCAGCTTCTTGCTGACGCCCTTCTTTTGTCTCTCCCTCAGAGCCTGTGGCTGACGTCCTCGTCAGAGGAACTTTTTTTAACCGGTTCTATTGTGGAGGTTCGAAGTTATGAAGAAGAAGATTATGGCCGTGCTGGCCGCTATCGCCGCGGTGTGGCCATTGCGTTGCTTGCCGCCGCGGGCATCGCCCTGTTCGCCGTCCGCAAGAGCACCACTCGTCGCTGACGTGACTGACATAATGGACGGTAGACGCTGAAGCATAGTTCGCGAATACCACTGAACCGGGAGTCGATGATTCCCGGGGTTTCCATGTTATTGCTACGGTAATTATGCAATCATGCATGCATAGATTTGTATAATACTAAATTAGTTGGCTACAATTAGCGACGTAAAAAAAGACACGTGACCAATGCAATAAGGAGAGCAATCATGGCTTCATTGCTTCAGGGATTCGAAGAGGTTCAGCTGGTCAAGCCGGTGGGCAAGACCGTTCTGACCGTCACCGATTCCGCCATTCGTTTCAACAAAGCCACCGCTGAAGCGCTCGGATTCCCGGCGTACGTCAAGGTGCTGATCAACGACAAGACCAGGCAGATCGCCGTGACCCCGGCCACCGCCAAGGCCGGCAACGCCATCAAGTTCAGCAAGCCCGAAGGCAAGCAGGCCGCTTCGGTAAGCGTCAAGGAAGCCACGCTCATTGAAGCAGTGAAGGCATACCTCACTCTGCCCGAGGCACCGGAAGGCGAAATCGCCTACCAGTCCGTCAACGGTACCGCCTACCCCGAAAGCAAGACCGTGATCTTCGACGTGGCCAACGCCACCGCCGGCACCATGAAGCGCCGCGGCCGCAAAAAGGCCGCCTGATTCTTCTGCCTTGAAATGGTGCCCTGATTGCAGACGAGGGGCCGGAACCCGTAAAAGATTCCGGCTGTTCCGCCAAGGTGCCACGTCAACAGCTCCTTGGTTTGGTCTGTCCAGTGTACGGGAAAGGTTCGATGGATACTGGTATGCTGTCTTCTAGCAGAAAGGTCGCGCCAACTTCGGAGCAATCTTCTAGGCGGCGCCACAGACTTTCGCCCCGTTGGACCCAACTGCCGAGGTTTCCTCAACCTCAGTTGTTACCAGAAAGGTCCCTGGCTGGTGAACTCAGTCAGGGACCTTTTACTTTTTCAGATTCCGGGTTAAGGGCCAGTTTCCTTACCTCGATTTGCAAGGAAAGCCCGATGCCATAAGGCACCACCACTAAGAATCGTGTCGCAACCGCGCTTTGCGACCCACCCAAGCAAATACCAGGCAAATAAAATTTTGGCGGAATTCCAACGTTTCGCACATGTGGAGTGCAGAATACGCAGTAACGAAGCAAATAAAAAAGTCCATTAGAGCTACGGCAGCACTATCACCGAATCAGCATAAACGATTGCTCACTCTCGTACCCATGCCGGTATATACCGCATCTTCTTATTGGCGGCATCCGCATCCACCGGGCGGATCAACCTGTCAGATATGGCGTCAGCAATCAGCCTTGAGATTTGAGAGCTGGATGATGTGGATAGTCCGAACCTCTCACGCAAAGACGCATTAGTCAGCGCATTACCATTGGCGTACTGCAGACAAGCATGCCAGTAGCATGCCTGCAATCTTTCATCAACCGTAAGATCCCGATATGGGCGCCGCTGCATTAAACGGACCCGCATACTCGGCGCATCACCGCGAGACTCCTGAATCTCTGGCGCAGGCAACTGCATCAGTTCACAGGAACGAATAATCTTATCCCAGCCAGACCCGGCTTCTTCACATATATGCAGCCTACGAGCCAATTTTGCCAGTCGCGGATTGCGTGACTGAGGAGGATCATTAACCAGCCTCGGCACCTGAATCAGGGATGCACCTGGATTAGAAAATTCAACACGATCATCAAAAACCTCCACGAGAGGACCACCGCCTCGTATCGTAAGATCCTGATGAATGAGCATATTGCCCACGAGTTCACGAATCGCCAATTCAGGATAACCGTTCATGGTTACACGCAATCCCTTATCAATCACTTCTTGCCCCGGCAATAACGCCTGAATGTAATCCATGACACCGTCAATATCGGCATATCCACGTAGGAAAATCTTGGAACGAGTCGCCGCAATCCGATCTTTGCCCGAGTAGCGAATAATGCGAATGGCCTTACGCGAGACAGTCTCGAAATCATCCATATTCGCCGCGAACAACAACGCCCCGAGATTGGTTACAGCGTATTGCCCGCTATCTAACGTCTTAACGATGTTATCTGTAACGAGATAATGAAGTATGGACGACCCACCTTCCGGTACTGGAATACCGGTCTGAGTAAAGTAACGAGCCCAATCGATTTTATGCAGCACTTCATCGCGGCTTAGCCAGCGCAATGCTATCTGATCCTCAAATGCTCCTGATCGAGTCAAATCCCACAATCGTTGTTCACGTTGGGAATTTTTCTGCAGAGGTTGGGTCGAGGTTCCTGAACGAATATATTCGACATTATCGAACGACACCGGATAACCGACTGCCGGCCAAATACGCAGCACAACGACATGTTTGCCATCTACATCGACTGAGAGGAATCGGAACTCAGCATTGCTGGAGAGTTTTACACGGAGCCAAATTTCTAGTTCCTGATTGCCCCTTTTTGCCGTCAGCGGATCGAATGATGTCCCGATAATGGCATGCGTCGAATCCTCAACACCCCATACCATATACGCATAATCTTGCCCCTCCACAATTGCGGAATTAGCAAGTGCCGCAATATCACGGCCAATCATCTCGAATCGGGCATTGGAATCCTTGAACTCAATCGTCTGCGTCTCCGAAACGTGACCGATGAGTTGTTTCACCAGTTCAACGTAATCTTCCGGCATGATGCTTATCCTTTCCGCGGCCCCTCTGCCAAGTCGTTATCTCAAGTTCTTTTCCATCCAGTGTACCCCGCCCAAGCAAATACCAGGCAAATAAAATTTTGGCGGAATTCCAACGTTTCGCACATGTGGAGTGCAGAATACGCAGTAACGAAGCAAATAAAATCATCAGGAGGGTCGCACAATCGATAGCTGGAGTCGGTCCCATACAATCACAAAGCGGACCACGTGGCCAACACTTGGGAACGGCCTTACGGATCCAACGTGCATACTCACCCATGATTAAAGGGGCTCTTCGGGTGTTTGTGTGGGTGTGAATCATCTGTCTTGCTTACTGTCTATTGGCGTCCGGGGAGTTGGAGGTTGAGTCCGCCGCATTTGAGCATGACCAGGGCGATGAGGTTGTCGAGGTTCCGGTAGCCGTAGCCGATCTTGATGGTGGTCTTGATCCTGTTGTTCACGGCCTCGAGCCTTGCGTTGGATAGTCCGCTGACATGCTTAGCCGCGAGCGCCCTGTGTCGATGATGAGCAGGCGCGAGTGGCTGAAACATTCAAGAAACTCCATCGAGGCGATATGGGCATCGTTGCCTACGAGGATGAGCACAAGTTTGATGGGGACGGGGACGAGCCGGCGTAGCATCAGTTCGCTTGAACTCACATATTCATGTATATATGTGTATATAAGTGTATATTTTTACCTAGAACTTATGGAAGGCCAAAGGAACCGCACATGAACACCGTGGATTCAGCCAGACGCAAAGAAGCGATGCACGCCCTCAATCCATTCGCGCCCGGAGCGGGAAGACAACCCAAGGAACTCGTAGGACGCGAGCAGGAACTCGAAATCATGGACAGAATCATCGCCAGAACAAAAGCGGGATACTCCGACCGCGGACTGGTCTACAGCGGGCTGAGAGGCGTCGGCAAGACCGTGCTCCTGCTGAGAATGAAAGACATGGCCGCCAGCCAGGGACTCATTACCGTCCGCATGGAAGCCACGGGAAACGAGACCCACGACTACGAACTCCTCTTCGACGGCATCTCCAAAGCAATACTGCGAGAGAGAAGAGGAACGCTCCGACAGAAAATGCTCGACTCCCTCAAACACGTCAACGAGGTTTCCCTCGAACTCGGGGTAATCAAAACGTCAATCGGGTTCGGCAACGAGGACAAAGGCATATCCAGCGACTCGCTGCGACTCGAAATGATGGTCGAGGAACTATGCCGCGAACTCAAAAAGGAAGGATCGGGCCTGTTCCTGTTCATCGACGAGTTCCAAGTGATGTCCAGCGACCTGATGGGCACCATCATCGGACTGCAGCACAGCATGGGACAGGAGGATCTGCCCTTCTACGTCATCGCGGCGGGACTGCCCAACCTTCCCGGCGTTCTTACCAAATCACGCTCCTACGCCGAACGCCTGTTCCAGTACAAGCGAATCGGACGGCTCCCTGAAGACGAGACCAGGGAATGCTTCGAAAAGACCATCAGCAAGATCAATGTGCGATTCGACGACGATGCCCTGAACCGTCTCATAGAGCTCTCCAAGGGGTATCCGTATTTCATCCAAGCATATGGTTCTGCAGCCTTCGATGAATCCGAATCATCGCCAATCCCATTGTCCGCCGTCATCAAGGGCGAACCCATAGCGCAGGCATCACTGGACAGCGGCCTATACGAATCACGCTGGCAACGGGCCCGCCCACTGGAACGGGAATACATGAGGGCCATGGCCTCGCTCGAAAAAAGCGTGTGCAGCTCGGCGGAGATCGCGGAACGACTGGGACGGCCGCCTGCGGATGTCGTACGGGTCAGAAAAGGCATCATCGATTCCGGGCTGGCATATGCGCCAGAACGTGGGCTCTTGGCATTCACCGTTCCCGGCATGGGTGATTTCATTCGCAGAGCCGCACCGTCGGAGGAACAGACCTATGACGACCAAGCATAGAGAAAACAGAAGCCTAAGGACTACAGGAACCTATTACACGACCACATCGTGGCATGACGCAGGGGATATGAAACGTACCCGGTCGCTCGTTATGAGCGCCGGGGCGTTTGTGGTTGTTTGACGAAATCGTCCGACGGGGTCTTGAATTCGTCGGAGACGGCGCGTTTCAGGACTCCGTCTATCTCGAGCCGAAGCCGTATCCGCAATATCTTCGATACCATTCCTTGTATCTTTTCCCTACCTTTTCCTCCGGAAAAGCGATCTTCCCATAAGCGTCCGAGATGGTGAGAGCAAGTACCAGGGCGGCACCACAGCATTCCGCCCGCAGCGCCTTCCTCACTTCATCGGCAAGGCATATCTCCATGGGATTCGTCATCTGCGGCGCAAGTCTTCTATTCCCTGTCGGCATCCCCCCTCCGGTCCTTGTGCCCGTTCAAGGTCAAGATCGACGAGAAGATGCACGCGAAGATCGTTGACGAGCTCGACGCCAAGCTCGCTTCCGGCGAGATCGTCGACGATGAGGCGCAGACCGTGGAGGCCGCCGAAGCCGGAGTAGACGGTACGTCCACAACACGGCAACTCGACCGGTACAAGGACAATCCGTAACAAGTCCATACGGTTCATCGCACGTTGAACATCAGCCGAACGACGAATGATATTTGATGCGCGCACCATGAACAGTGCCTGAATCAGCCCTCGTCTCCGAAAAGCGGCGGATAGCCTTATGAAGGCCATGATGCGTAGGTGCATTGCAACGGCACATTCGCATCGTCGTTGAAATAGGTGCTAAGGAGAACCTGGTCATGCATATAGGGAGAATACGCAATATCATCAAACCAGCGGTGGCGTGCATAGCGCTTGCCGTGTTCACAGCGCCGGGTACGGTAGCCTCCGCCGCAGCGTTTGAACGTGAAGGCGCCCCATTGGATGTGGTGGCCGATTGGAAATTCCAGCAGGCGCATTCCGCCGGTTCCATCGACGGTGGTGACCTGGTCATCAAGGATATGTCGGGCAACGGCAACGATCTGCATATGCAGACCTACGGGAAAAACGATTACAAGCTCAGCGACTATGTCAACTGGTCGTCGAATTCGATGAACGGTGACGGTGGTGGCAGCCTGAAACTCAACGGTGACAGCGATCTGGCGCATAAGAAGGATCATCCCGAGCGGCGAGACCCCAAAGGCGCGGATTTCATCACCGCAAGCGACGCTCCCATCAACAAAGAGCAATTTGCCAACGGATACACCATGGAGTTCGTGTACTACCTTCCCGATGACTTCAACGCCGGCACCGATTCGTGGATGGGGCTTGCGGCCAGGCAATCCACAAACAGCAACATGGATGAACACGAGATGGGGTCGATGAGCCTGTCGGTCTCCAACTGCAAGGAAACCCAGTTCAAGGCCGCCAACAAGGACAATGAGTCGACCATGAACACCGATGATCCCAACAACGGCGTCACCAGCTGGGGTGTCACCATGGATCACGGTGGCGTTTGGTATCACATCGCCGTCGTATCCGATGGCACGAACGTGGTGACATACACCAACGGTGCCAAAGCATTCCGCAATATCAACAAGAACGGCAACGGTCTGTATGCCGATCCGACCGATGGTCGCTTCCGTATCGGCTCGTCGTATTACAACGATACTTTCGACACCAGCCAATACAACAAGGATGACTTTGACAAGTTCCTGCGCGGCAACCTGCAGGAGGTGAGATTCTCCCGCGGTGCGTTGGCACGGGGCAACTGGATCGTGCCCAACCCGACCGATTATCTCAAGGATTATGGTACCAACGATCGTTTTGTGCTGGACAACCCCAGCGTACATACGATGGCTTTCTTGCCGGACACGCAGAATGCCATCCGTTGGGTGCCTACGGTGATGGACCGAGCCATCAACCAGTTCGATTCGGAAGCCTCCAGCCTCAACTTGACCAACATCGTGTCCCTCGGTGACGTGGTGGACAACTGGAACAGTGACGCGCAATGGCAGGCATCGTCCAAGGTGTTCGGGCGTATGCAGAAAGTAGGCGTCCCCTTCCTGGAGCAGCCAGGCAACCATGATTACAATGGAGGCCGGCATGGCTACGGAGTGCCCAGCTTGCGCAAGGCGGACAACTATCTGAAACACTTCGGACCCGACTCCGATTTCGGCAAGTACCAAAAGGAACACGGTTTTGCATACTCGCCCGATGGACTGTCCTCATACCATCTGGTCGACAACGGCTCCTACAAGTATCTGGTGATGAACATCGACATGGGCGCGGTGGTCAGCAACTCGTCTTCGGCAAGCAATGACGATATGCGCTGGTTCGAGCAGGTGCTCAAAGAGCACCCGAACAACCCGACTGTGGTGGTGAGCCACGATATCTTCAAGTGCTCCGATTCACGTCCGAATGAAATCTCCCTCGATGACGATTCCGGATACAACGGTGAAGCCGGTGACGATGAAGGTGCCGGCTCAAAAATATGGAACATCGTGAAGCGGTACAACCAGGTATTCATGATGTACTCCGGTCACAATCACGGATCCGGACAAGTGACCCTGACCAATGACGCCGGCAATCCAGTGTTGGGGCTGTTGTCCGACTATCAATTCGCGTATAACGGCGGCAATGCGTTCTTCCAGTACGTCGGCATGGATGAAGCGAACAACAAGATCGCGATGCGTACGTATTCGCCATACTCGGCATCGCTATCCACGGCCGAGCGTTCGTTCTTCGATGTCAACTTCCTGACCGGTATCGGCAACACCTATGACGGATCGTTCGATTTCGCCAAACGATTCGCCGGTTACGAACATTCCTCCGGTTATGACACGCAGCAGTCGGTGATCTCCTTGGTGCGCGGTATCGGTGCGTTGAACGGTCAGACGCCGGCGAGCGAAGTACGGAAACTATATACTGCTCTGGCCGCATTGCCGGATAATGTGAAATCGCAATTCGGCGATCCGTCGGATAGTGGCTCTCTGGCAGGCAGACTCGCTGCCGTATACAATGCCGCGTTCCCCAAGCCGGAACAGCCCGACACCAAGCCCGGTGCCGACAATCAGACCGGAAGCCAAGGCGGGCAATCCGGAAGCCAGCAAGGGCAGAAGGGCGATGTCCATGGCAAGGGACAGACGAATGCCGGCCCGGACGCAACAGCTTCCACTGGTGCTGATGTGGTCCCGGTCGCCGTCATCGCAATGATGACGATCTTGTTGGCCGGCATGCTTGTGCTCATAAAGCGCGAGCATCACCTTTCGCACTAACCGATTACCGGTGTACAAACCTGTCGACGAGCGAGCAGCCAGTAGTTGGGTCCGATGCAGAGCCCAACTACTGGCCGCTCGCTTGTCGAATCAAAGTCACGCCGATGCTTTTCTACGTTTCCGGTACGTTCATCATGGTAACAGCCATTCTTTCCCTGACCGACTCCATCGAGTATGGTCAGGAAGATCGGCAAGTAAACAAGGCCGGAACCGGCGGTGTGTCGCCTATCGGCCAGGAGTATCCATCAGCTAGTATCGGCTGGTATCCGATATGGGCCGTGGCCCTGCACCACCTGCCAAAGGAGGTAATCGTGCGTGCGCGACGTGACTTCGCATGGCCGAAACTACTGACCGCGGACGGACGCGGCATCGCCTTCGGCGGCGACTACAATCCCGACCAATGGCCGGAGGAAATCTGGGATGACGACATCCGCCTGATGGGCCAGGCAGGCGTCAACACCGTGGCCCTTGCCATCTTCAGCTGGGATCGCCTCCAGCCCACCGAAGACCATTGGAATTTCGACTGGCTCGATCGCATCATCGACAAGCTCGGCCAGGCCGGCATCGCGGTCGATCTGGCATCCGCGACGGCGACCGCGCCCCTGTGGCTCTACGAAAACCATCCCGAGGTCCTTCCGCGAGACAAGTACGGTCACCCGGTCAACGCCGGTTCGCGCCAATCCTGGAGCCCGACCAGCCCGTTGTTCAAGGAATACGCGCTAACCCTATGCCGCAAACTCGCCGAACGCTACGGCACCAACCCGTATGTGACGGCATGGCATATGGGCAACGAATACGGGTGGAACAACCGCGACGACTACTCCGACAATGCGCTCGAAGCCTTCCGCGCATGGTGCCGCCGCAAGTACGGCACCATCGACGCGCTCAACCAAGCGTGGGGCACCACGTTCTGGGGACAGGAGATGACCGGTTTCAACGAAGTCCTCATCCCGCGATTCATGGGCGCCGACTCGATGGTCAATCCCGGTCAGAAGCTTGATTTTGAACGGTTCGGCAACGACATGCTGCTCGACTTCTATAAAGCCGAACGTGACGCGATCGCCGAAATCTGCCCCGACAAGCCGTTCACCACGAACTTCATGGTCTCCACCGACCAATGCTGCATGGACTACGCCGCTTGGGCGGAGGAAGTGAATTTCGTGTCGAACGACCACTACTTCCACGAAGGCGAATCCCACCTCGACGAGCTGGCCTGTTCCGACGCGCTCGTGGATTCGCTGGCGCTCGGCAAACCATGGTACGTCATGGAACATTCCACTTCGGCGGTGCAGTGGAAACCTCTGAACACCCGCAAACGCAACGGGGAAACGGTGCGCGACTCCCTGGCCCACGTGGCCATGGGCGCCGACGCCATCAACTTCTTCCAATGGCGCGCATCCGCATTCGGCGCCGAAGCGTTCCATTCCGCCATGGTTCCGCACGCCGGCGAGGACACGAAACTGTTCCGTCAGGTATGCGAACTGGGCGCGACGTTGCAAGCGCTCGCCGATGCCGGTGTCCAAGGAAGCGAATTGGCGCATGCAGACACGGCGATCCTTTTCAGCGCCGAATCGGAGTGGGCCACCCGCTCCGAGACGTTGCCGAGCATGAAACTCAACCATTGGCATGACGTGCGTGACTGGTACCGCGCGTTCCTGAACGCGGGTGCCCGCGCCGACATCGTGCCGCTTGCCTACGACTGGAGTTCATACAAGACCATCGTCCTGCCGACCGTGCTGATGCTGAGCGACGCCGATACGCGACGGCTGGCCGGTTTCGTACAGGACGGAGGCCGCGTGGTGGTCGGTTACGCGACCGGCCTGCTCGACGAGCGCTTCCACACGTGGCTCGGCGGATACCCCGGTGCGGGCGATGGACTGCTGCGCTCGATGCTGGGCGTTCGTGGCGAGGAATTCAACATTCTCGGTACCGAGGCGGAAGGCGAGCCGAGCGAGATTTGGCTGGCATCCACCGGGGATTCGTCCACGATGGACGGTGCCGTGACCCGCCTGTGGCAGAACGACGTGACCATCGCCGGACCGCATGTGCAGGTGCTTGCCTCGTATGCCGGCGAAGAAGCGAATGAGTGGGAGCTTGACGGCACGGCCGCGATCACCCGCAACACGTACGGCGAAGGGGAGGCGTATTTCCTCGGCTGCGATCTGGGCGTGAGCGATCTGACGCGATTCGTGGGAGGCTGGCTTGCCGCGCGACCACAGGATGGCCGGCAGCCGGAAGCCAACCTGCGGTCGCCCGCCAGCGGCGTGACCTCTGACGTTCTGCACACCGTGCGTCAATCCGACGACGCCATATTCGACTTCTATCTGACACGTGGCAAATCGGATGTCGAACTGCGCGACATCGCCGGGGAGCCGATCGTCTTGTTCCGGGCGGAACGGGGCAGTGACGGCGGCGCGTATACGGTGCATCGCAATGGCGTTCTCGTGATGAAACGCCCGAACCCGTCGGTGTAGTCAGTTGCGGCGAAACAGGAGGGCTGCAGGACGGTGCCGACGTACATGGTTGCCCGGATTCTCCCTTTGCCGCTGCGCTGTCTGCCTCAGCAGATGTTCCGCGGCCGCATCAACGGAAAGCGAGTTGTCGGACTCCAGCTTGAATGGTTTGCTGGTGAAGAACTCCTGTGGAATCTACAGCGCTTCCATAAGCTGCTCGAATTCCGGGGTGGGCTCGGCCTCGAAGGGATCGAGGAGTATGGCTTCCCGGCGTTCGGGGGCGGTCAGGGTCAGGTGGGTCCAGTCGGCGGAGAACTGGGCTCCGACGTTCAGGGCCGCGTCCACGAACCGGCCACGCAGGGCGGCACGGGTGTCGGTCGGCGGGTTGTGCACGGCGTATTCCACGTCGTCTCCTGTCAGCAGCTCACGCATTTGGTTGCGGGAAGTCAGCGAACCGTACAGGCGGCCATTGGCGATGTCGTGGTAGTCAAGCTCAAGCTGTTCCATCTGGGCGAAGGTGACGTCCGGGCGACGGCGTTTGAGCGCATCGAACAGACGCTTCTTGGCGGCCCAGTCCACGCGGTCGGCGAGCGCATCGTATGCACCACGCTCCAGCGCGTCCAGAACGCGGCTCCACTCCCCCATAATCGTGTCGATCGTGGTGGCCGGCAGCGAACTTGCCAGCGCATCGCCATGGGTTTCGATGAAGGCCTTGACCGCCGCATAATACCGGCGCTGCAGACCCAGTGCGGACACGGATTCGCCTGATTCGAGCGTCAGTTCGGCGTGCGGGTCGTCGAGGAATCGGCTGACGGTGCGATTGGCCGCAGCCGGGTCGGCGAAGGCGCAGTGTTCAAAACCGGACGGGGTGCCGAGGCGGAAGGCATCTTCGATCGCGCACAGCACAAGGTGCGTGACGGCGAGCTTCATCCATGTGGACCATTGCGAACGGTTCGAGTCGCCGATGATCACATGCAGCCGGCGGAAGGAGTCGGGGTCGGCGTGCGGTTCGTCGCGCGTGTTGACCATCGGGCGGGAGCGGGTGGTGGCCGAGGAGACGGCCTCGTCCAGGAAGTCCGCACGCTGGGTGATCTGGAAGCCATCCGGTGTCATGCGGCCGGCACCGGTGTACAGCTGTCGGGTGATAAGGAACGGCAGCAGCTGGTGTTCGATGGTCTCCAACGGCACAAAGCGGCGAACCAGGTAGTTTTCGTGGCAGCCGAAGGCGTGGCCGGCGGAGTCGACGTTGTTTTTGAACACGTGGATCGTGGCGTGTTCGCTGTAGGATTCACGCAGCTTGCGCTGGGCCTTCAGGGCCAGATTGCGCATCACATGTTCGCCGGCAAGATCCTGCCCCAAGGCCTCGCGCGGGTCACGGGCCTCGGCGGTGGCGTATTCGGGATGGGATCCGACGTCCAGATACAGACGTGAGCCATTGGCCAGATACGTGTTGGTGGAGCGGGAACGGGAGACGATGGGCTGGAACATGGTCATCGCCACCTGGCCGGCGTCCACGGGGTGTTCGGCACCGGTGACGGCCACGCCGTATTCGGTTTCGACGCCGAAAATACGGCAGAACCCGTCCATCTCGGCGGATGGTACGGGTTCCGTGGCGTGCAGGGAGCGGGTGCCGCTGTCACGCAGTTGGGGCATCACTCGCCGCCTTTTTGCACGAAGCTGTTGACGTATTCCTCGGCGTTGGTTTCCAAGGTGGATTCGATGTCGTCGAGGATGTCGTCCAACACGTCGGCCTGGTCGGTGGACTCGGTTTGGGCGGCGGCCTGCGTGGTGGCGAGGACGTCGTCTTCCTGGGTCGCGGCCTGCTGTGCTTGAGGTTGTTCGAATTGTTGTGGCATGTTGTCTTCTTTTTGGGCTGTCAAACTCCCCTCAGTCAGCCTTCGGCCGACGGCTCCCCTCACCCGAGGGGAGCCGGAGGAGTCAAAAAAATTATCGCTGGTTGATGGAGTCGGGCCACGGATACTGCTGCAGGTAATGCTGCAGTTCGCGGATGATGAGTCCGTTGGAGGCCACTACATCGTTATCGTGACGCCAGTGGATACGTTCGCCGTCCCAACGGCTCAGCGTACCCTGCGCCTCCCAAACCACCACGGTGCCGGCGGCGATGGCGGGGATATCCCACACGTGCAGCATCGGCTCGAAGTAGGCGTCATAGGTGCCGTCGGCCACTTTGCACAGGTCGAGCGAGGCGGGGCCCACACGCTTGATGTCGGCCGGGCGTCCGGCGAGCGAGGAGGCCACGTCGAGCGCGCGCTGCGATTCGTCGGGCAGGAAGGACATGCCGTAGCTCAGCACGGAACCGTCCAGCGAGGAGGTCATCGACGGCACGACCTTGTCGCGCTTCTCACCGACCGCGGTTTTGTGGATGCGCACGGCACCCGCTCCCTTGGCGGCCAGGTAGGTCAGGCCGAGGGCCGGGGCATGCACGATGCCGATGATCGGCTTGGGCTCATTGTCCGGGCCGAATTCGAACAGGGCGGCGGTTACCGTCCATTCGCTCATGCGGCGTATGTAGTTGATCACACCGTCGATCTTGCCGATGTACCAGTAACGCTGGCCGGGGCGGCTTTCGGCGGGTCGGGTGGTCCAGAAGCCGTCGAAGTGGGCGATGTCGGCGATTCTGGCGCTCATAAAGCGCATAATCTTGCTGTCGACTTCGAGCTTATAGCGGGGACCACGATCCGCGTTCTCGGTGCTCGACTGGGCGAGGTTACGCGGATTGAGCTGGTCGTGGAGGGCATGCTGGCCGGCTTCTTCGAGAAGGCCGGCGACTTTGAGCGCAAGGTTGCGCAGGTCCTGTGGGGTCTCTTCGCGTGTTTCTTCCATAGCTATCAAGTCTATCGTTCGGCGTTGATGGCCAGCGACTTCAGCAGATCGATGGCGTGTTCGGCTGAATTGAGTTCGGTTTCGCAGTGCGCCTTGGTGAAGGCGAGCGGATCGGAGATGTCGAGGGAGAACAGGTGATGGTCGGTAGCGGCCATATGGCCGGCATTGCCGTAGAATTCGACAGCCTCGCCCTCGTCTGCGGCGCGCGGGTCGCGAACAGTGAGTCGGGACCAGCTGGCGGCGGCCACCTCATCGCCGAATCGTGCAACGAGTTTCGCCCTGAGCCAGGCGCGGGTGTCTGCCGGCGGTTCGGTGGCGGCGCGTGCGATGTCGGCGGCGCTCACCACCCGTTCGGTGCGGGGTTCGAGTTTGGTGAAGATGCTGTCCGCGGGGTCGAGCGCCGCCCATTTCAGTTCAATGACCTTCAGTCGCGGATCATTCCATCCGTTAGCCACGCTGGGCGCAGCTGCCGCGGTGATTTTGCGGCGCAGTTTTTCGAGCAGCTGCCATTTGAGCAGCCATTCGATGCGGCTGGCCTCGCCGGTCATGGCCAGGCGTTCGTCATCGTCGGCGGCATGGCGGATGGAGGCGCAGTCGATGAGCGCCTGCTGCCACATCGCCATGATGGATGTGGTGGATTTGTCCGGCCAGGCGGGCTCGCCGGCGGTGTCGGTGCCTTCGACCAGTGCGGCGACCTGGTAGACGGCTTGGCGCAGTTTGAGCTGGATAAGCCATGCGTTGGTTTCGCCGCCGTTGGCCAGCGGCAGGCTTGCGCCCAGCGTCAGGTCATGGGAGACGGTGTGCATGGCTTCGACCGGGTCGGCCAGTTCGAGCTCGTCGAGGAAGACGTTCAGATCGAATCCGGCTTCGTCCGCGTGTTCGAGCAGCCACAGCAGCATGCTCGTGGTGCCGAGTTTCAGGGCCTGCGGTACCTCCATGCGGTTAGCGTCGCCAACGATGACGTGCAGGCGGCGGTATGCGTCGGTGGAGTGGGATTCGTCGCGCGTGTTGATGATCGGGCGTTCGAAGGTGGTTTGCAGACCGACTTTGGCATGGATGTAGTCGGCGCGCTGGCTGAGCTGGTAGCCCGGGATCTCGCCGTTCTCGCCGATTCCCACGCGGCCGGAGCCGGCGTAGATCTGGCGGGTGACGAAGTGGAGGGTCATCAGGCGCGTGACCAAGTCGAATGGCACTGAGCGGGCCATCATATAGTTCTCGTGCGTGCCCCAACAGGAGCCCTTGCCGTCCACATTGTTGCGATGCAGGGCGATGGGGGTGCCGGTCTGTGTGCGGGCGCGTTCGGTGGCGGCCTGCATGATGAGGTCTCCGGCGTGGTCATAGCGGACCGCTTCGAACGGGTCGGTGGTTTCCGGTGCCGAGTATTCGGGGTGGGCGTGGTCCACGTAGACGCGGCCGCCATTGGGGGCGATCACGTTGGTGATGTTGAGTTGTGGGGCGTCGGTGAGCATGTCCGGGCGGGCGGCGGCGCGTTCGAGGCGAGTGCCGCGCGCGTCGTTGACCGGGTCCTCCTGCCGGTAGTCCCAGCGGATGGATTTGCTGTGGCTGTCCGCGGCGCCGTTCACCACGTCGAAGGACAGTTGCACCGGGTTGTAGCGGTCCGGGGTGTTCAGGGATACCGCGTATTCGGTTTCGGTGCCCATCACTCGTTTGACGGTCATATAGCGCTCCTTGAGCTTGAGCTATTCGGCGGTGCGGATGCGGCGGATCGGGTCCATGCCGTTGATGCGCGACCATTGTTCGGGGTCCACGTCGGCCATGGAATCGCGGGTCTCGCGGTATTCGTCTTCCACGGCGGCGGCGAGCAGCGGCACGGTGAGCGCCACGTCCGAGCCGGTTTCGATGGATTCCTTGACCGCTCGGGTCTTGGCCCGGTCCACGATGTTCTTGAGCATCGCGCCGGAGACCACGTCGGCCAGGAAGAGCGCATGCCACTGGCCGTTCTCCTCCTGCACGTCGCATAGATGGCGGCGTTCGGAGGTTCCGTAGATGTCATGCACCAGCACGGCGGACAAGGCGTGCGCGTCGACGCCATTTTCCAGAGGCAGGTCGTCGGTGAGGTAATGGTCCACGATGGCGATGGCCTGATTGGTTTTGGGCCGGCCGACGCGAATCTTGACGTCGAGACGCCCCGGTCGCAGCACAGCCGGATCGATCATGTCCACGCGGTTGGAGGCACCGATCACCATCACATTGTCGAGTGATTCCACGCCGTCAAGTTCGGAGAGGAACTGGGGCACGATCGTGGTCTCCACGTCGGAGGAGACGCCGGAGCCGCGGGTGCGCAGCAGCGAATCCATTTCGTCGATGAAAACGACCACCGGATTGCCATCCGCGGCGCGTTCGCGGGCGCGCTGGAAGATCAGGCGAATCAGCCGTTCGGATTCGCCGACGTATTTGTTGAGCAGTTCCGGGCCCTTGACGGACAGGAACACGCCTTTAACGCGGGTTTCGGCCGGGCTGATCGAGCCGTCGCCATTCGAATCGTAACCACCCTCGCACAGGGCGTTCGCCACGGCCTTGGCGATCATCGTCTTGCCGTTGCCGGGCGGGCCGTACAGCAGCACGCCCTTCGGCGGCTTCAGATCGTAGCGCTCAAACAGCGCACGATGCCGGAACGGCAGTTGGACGGCGTCCCTGATACGACCAATCTCACTATCCAAGCCGCCGATGTCGGCGAACGTGACGTCCGGGGTCTCCTCCAGCACCAGATCCTTGTCGCCCTCGGCGGGCAGCGCTTCGATGGCGAGGCGGACGGACGGATCGACGATGATGCGGTCGCCCTGATTGATGCCCGCATACGCGAGCGCGCCGGAACGGCGGATGAGCACGGGATTGCCGGAGGCGTCGGTAACGATCAGTCGACCATCGTCAAGTACCTGCTTGACACTGCGAATCTGGCCCACGGTGTCAGCGTCGCGCTGCTCGACCAGCACGAGCTTCTCGTTGAGCATCACGGTGGCCCCGGCGGTCAGACGGGCGGCGTTGACGTTGGATGCCACGGGCACCACCATGCGGCGGGTGCCGGAAATGACTTCGGCCGACGCGTGCTGGATGCCGTCTGCGTCGGTGCGGGTGGAATCGACCTTGACCATGGTGGCGAAGGTGAGCGGCGGCTGAGCGAGCTGGGCGAGCCGTGACTTCGCCTTGGTCAGTTCCTTGCCGGCACGGTTCAATGCTTCGGCGAGCGCATGGTTCTTGGCCATCAGGCGATCGTTCAGCGCGGCGAGATCTTCGGTGTCGCTCATGCGGGTTCTTCGCTTCCCTTCTATCCGGGATTTTCGGCAACTTATGGCAGTCGGCAGACCCTATTCGTTGCCGTCGGCGGATTTCCTGTTACGTATCACAGTACGCACTTTTCGCACCACGAACCATACGATGACCACAATCACGGCCGCGATGACCACGTCCTCGAACACGCCGAGCGCGCCTTGAATCGAGCACCACTGGTCGCCGAGTAGGTAACCGGCGGAAACGAGGATGGTGTTCCACACGGCCGAGCCGAGCAGGGTCCAGCCGGTGAAGTGCAGGAAGTTCATGCGGTTGAACCCGGCGGGAATCGAAATCAGCGAGCGTACCACGGGAATCACACGGCCGATGAGCACCGACCATGTGCCGTATTTGGTGAACCAGTCGTTGGCTTTGCTCACGTCTTTGCGGCTGACGCCGGGGATTTTGTCTGCCGCGAGATTGATGCGATGCAGGCCCACCCAGCGGGAGATGCCGTACAAGGTCCAGGCACCCAGTACGGAGCCGATGGTGGCCCAGATGATTGCGCCCGGCAGACTCAAGGTGCCGCGTGCGGCGGTGAAGCCGGCGAGCGGAAGAATGACTTCGGACGGGATGGGCGGGAAGATGGATTCGAGGGCGATGGCCAAGGCCACGCCGATACCGCCGATGGTTTCCATCAGCATGATCAGCCAGTCGGTGATGGTGCCTATCAGGCCGGGTTCGGTGGTGGTGCAGATGGGCGTAGGGTCGGTCGCAAGAATGGTGGCGGCTGCCATGGAAAAACTCATAGAGGGCATTGTCCCAAGGTTTTCCCAGAATCAGGAGCATGACGCAAGAAGATGTGCATTTTATTGACAAGTCCGCCGAGAGCGAAGTTGGGAGCACGGCTGGTTCTGCGGTTTTTGTGCCGACGCTGAGCGAGCCCGGCCTGCTGGTTATGGATGTGGACTCCACGCTCATTGACGAAGAGGTTATCGACGAGTTGGGCGTGGTGGCTGGCTGCGGTGAGGAGATTGCCGGAGTGACCGCACGCGCCATGCGCGGCGAACTGGAGTTCTGCGACGCCTTGCGTGCTCGTGTGGCGCTGCTGAAGGGGCTGCCGGTTTCCGTGTTCGATACGGTGCATGACAAGCTGCATTTCACCAAGGGTGCGCTGGAGCTTATCGACACGCTGCATGAACACGGTTGGAAGGTCGGCGTGGTGTCCGGCGGCTTCCATGAAGTGGTCGATATGCTGGCGGCCGAGGGCCATATCGACTATTGGATTGCCAACCGGCTTGAGGTTGCCGATGGGTGCTTGACCGGCAAGGTGCTCGGCGAAATCGTGAGCAAGACCGTGAAGTTGCACGCCTTGCAGACATGGGCGGACCGTTTGGGTATTCCGATGAGCCAGACCGTGGCTGTGGGCGATGGCGCCAACGATATTCCGATGATTCAGGCCGCCGGTCTGGGTCTCGCGTTCTGTGCCAAGCCAAAGACCCAGCTCGCCGCCGACAAAGCCATCAACGACCGCGACCTAACCCACGTACTCGATTACCTACGCCGGTAAAATTTTACCGACCTCGGCTCCGGCACTTATAGTTGAGCCATGACTACTTCAGGCGCAGAACAGTTGACGCTTGCGGGGCTGGCTCCCCGCAAGCGGCGTAAACGTGCGCCTGCGGAGCATACGCCGGCCGAGCAGCATCCCATAGCGCAAGTCGTGCTGGATGTGCAGGCGCTCCACCTCGGTCAGACATTCGATTACTTCATTGATGAAAAAGACAGCGAGGCCGCACAACCGGGTGTGTTGGTGCGCGTGCGGTTTGGCGGTCAGAGGGTCAGCGGCGTGATCTGGGCACGCACCGATACCAGCGATACGCCGCGCTCTTCGATTCGCTATATCGAGCGAGTGCTGAGCCCCGATGTACTGGTTCCCGCTTCGATGCGTGAGGATATCGGTCTGGTTGCCAAAGCCTATGGCGGCACACGGGCCAATATTCTGCGTTTCGCCGTGCCACCGCGCGTGGCCAAGGTAGAGACCGAGCAGCGGTTGGCCGCGTCGTTCCGTCGGCCGGTCGGCGGCTCATTGCCGGATAATACGCAGGGTGGTTTTGCCGGGCGTGGCACCAATCCCGATGGGACCAAACCTGCTGGCTCTACCTTTGCCGTTGCCAGTACCGTTTCGGAGGGAGCTGCGCAGGGGTATCGTCGTCTGACCGCCAATTACGCCGATGTCAATGTGCTTCATGACGCGCTTACCGGTCAACGTTTCCAATCTTTTGTGTTTGATTCATTGCCCGGTGCACAGGAGTGGCAACGAAACATGGCATGGATGGTGGCCACTGCGTTGAGTGCCGGTAAGGCTGCCGTAGTTGAATTGCCCACCATGCGCGAGGTCGAAGACCTGATGCCTATGCTACGCAATTATGGACTCAAACCGTTCGCCCCGGCACCCGCCGGCGGCTGGGTGGGCGACGTCGCCGTGCTCAATGCGGAGACCATGCCTGCGGCCGACCGGTATCGCACGTATCTGGCCGTGGCGTTGGGCCAGGTGAAGGTGGTGATCGGCACCCGCGCGGTGATGTATGCGCCGGTTGCAGGCCCGGCACTGTTCGCCATTCTGGAGGATGCCGCCTATCAGAACATGGACGGTATGATGCCATATCCGCAGGCCCGTGGCGTGATGCGGCTGCGCGCCAAGTCCCATGGCGGCGTGTTCGTGGCCATGGCCAATGCGCGCACCCCGCAAAGTCAGTGGGAAAACACCGGCCCGGATACGGTGGAGACCCCGGTGAGCGGCTATTCCACCGCGATTCACCCGCTCGCCTCGCCGCTGAAGGATGCGACGCCTTGGGTACGTTGGCTCAATCGCGATGAGCTTGCGCGTCTTGCCGACCCGTCCATCGGCGCACGTGTGCCGCATACAGCTGTCCGCGTGCTTTCCAAAGCGCTGGAGAGCGGCCCGGTGCTGTTGTCCATTCCGCAAGACAATGTCAGCGAGACCTTGAGCTGTGCGAAATGCCATCGTCAGGTGCGCTGCGCCAAGTGTTCCGGACCATTGCAACTGCCGGCCGACCGCCGGGACTCCACACCGCGATGCCGCTGGTGCGGGGCTGCCGCCATCAACTGGAAGTGTCCGGGCTGTGGGCATGAACGTATGCGCGTGGTGCGGGTGGGGGCTGCCGGCACTGCGGCGGAGCTGGCCGGATTGTTCCGTGGCGTGCCAGTAGTTTTGTCCAGCAAGACGCAGGGTCTGGTGCGCGATGTGGCTTGCCAGCCGATGATTGTCATCGCCACTCCCGGTTTCGAACCGCGCGTGCGTCCGATCAGTGCCGAGCAGGGAACATCCGGTCATGAGTATCGCGCAGTGGCCGTGCTCGACGCTTGGACCAGCCTGTATGCGTTGGGCGTGGATGCTCGGTTGGATACGTTGACCGCGTGGATGCGCGCGGTGTCGTTGTGCGCGCCGCGTTCCCGTGGCGGCCAGGCGTTGATTCTCGGCGAAACCGACCCGGCCATCGCCCAATCGCTGATGCTCTGGGATTCGAGGATTCTTGCAGCCAAGGATCTTGAGGAGCGTGTGGAGACCGGTATGCCGCCGGCCGTGGCCGCCGCCTGCGTGTGGGGCCGCCGTGATGCGGTGATGACGCTGATGCAGCGTATCGGCGCCCTGGGCGGCGATTGGACGGCCTGCGGCGAGCTGCCCGGCATGTTGGGCCCGGTGCCGATCGCGCAACCGGACACGGTCGACGCCCGGGAGCTCGAAGCCACGGCCGACCGGGTGAAGGCAGTAATCCGTGTGCCGCAGAGTCGGCGAGCCGAGCTGGCGGCCCGACTGCACCGGGAAACCGCTCGTCATGTGGCGTCCCGCGAACCCGGCGAGCTTCGCTTCCGAGTAGATCCCAAAGACCTGATCTAATCGTCTTCAACACGTGAAACGATGATTACAGAACGAACATCGCTATAAGGAGGACACCATGAAGGGCTGGCCTGGAGAGCCGGATATGGATTACGACGTGCTGGTCGCGGACGGCGAGGCCGCCGAGAACGCCGGCAAGCCGATCACCGACGTGATCTTCGATTTCGGCAACGTGCTGATTTACTGGGATCCGGCCGCCGTACTCATCCCCCGCTACAGCCAGAAGACCATCGACGAATTCCTCGACAACGACATCTCCGGCTTCTACGATGTCAACGACCTGATGGACGGCGGCACCAGCACCGACGAGGCCATCGCCATCATGCGCCGTGACAAGGGCGATAAGTGGGCGGACATCCTCGACTACTACATCAAGAACTTCCGCGATTCCCTGACCGGCATCGTGCCGGGCGCGCGCGTGCTGGTCAATGACCTGAAGGCCGCCGGCATCGGCGTGTGGGGCCTGAGCAACTGGGAATCCAGCCTGTTCCACGTGGCCGAGGAACAGTGCGATATTCTGCAGCAGCTTGATGGCAAGCTCGTCTCCGGTTTTGTCAAGCTGCGCAAGCCGCACAAGGAAATCTACGAGGCCGCGTTGAACCAGTTCGGCATCAATGCCGATGGCGCGTTGTTCATCGACGATAAGGCCATGAATATCGTCGGCTCGAATGCGGCCGGCATCCGTGGCGTACGTTTCCAGGATCCGGTCAAGCTGCGTGAACTGCTCATCGCCAATGGCGTGAACATTCCGGCCGTGCAGTGAGCATCGACATTTCAAGGAGGACCATGCTCAAACTCGTATTCGCCGGCACCCCCGACGTGGCGGTGCCCTCGCTCAAGGCCTTTGCCGCCGACCCACGCTTCGACGTGGTCGGCGTCATCACCCGCCCCGACGCGCCTACCGGTCGCGGCCGCAAACTCACGCCCAGCCCGGTCAAGGCGAAGGCTCTGGAGCTCGGGCTGCCCGTCATCGATCTCAAACCCCGCTCCCCCGAATTCATGGAGGCGTTGAACGACCTGCATGCGGATATCGCCGCTGTCATCGCCTATGGCAATATCCTGCCTAAGAACGTACTCGACGCAGTACCCATGGGCTGGTACAACCTGCATTTCTCCAACCTGCCGAAGTGGCGTGGCGCCGCTCCCGCCCAGCGTGCGATTTGGGCAGGCGACCCGACCACCGGCGCCGACGTGTTCAAGGTCGGCGAGGGCTTGGACGATGGCCCGATCGTCGCTTCCCTGACCATCGAACTGACCGGCCGTGAGACCTCCGGCGAACTGCTTGACCGTCTGGCCGAAGAAGGCGCACCCATGTATGTGGATGCTCTGGCCGCCGTCGGCGAAGGCACCGCCACATTCACCGCGCAGCCGGCCGAATGCCTGGAATATGCGCACAAGATCACGGTGGAGGACGCCCGCATCAGTTGGACGGACGAGGCCGGAGCCATCGACCGCCAGATTCGCGCCTGCACGCCACATCCTGGGGCATGGACCGAACTGTTTGCGGAGGGGCCAATCGCCGATAATGACGGGTCAACCGCTAAATCCCTCGCCCTGCATATCCTCGCCGCGCAACCGGCCGACCAGTCCAATCCCAACACTCCGGCCGATCTCAAGCCCGGCGAGCTGAAGGTGGGCAAGAAGAACGTGTGGGTTGGTACCGGCAGCACGCCGCTGGAACTCACCCAAGTCAAGGCGCAGGGCAAGAAGGCCATGCGCGCCGCCGACTGGGCCCGAGGCGCACGCCTCTCCCCCGCCGCCTGCGTGCGATAACAAGCAATATCGCTCCCGTCATCGGAAGCACAGCAAAAAGCCCGGCATCTTCGCGAGGAAGATACCGGGCTTTTCAGCTATACAATCGGCGATCAGTCGAGACCGGAGAGCTTGTTGATCAGCTCCGGGTCACGCGTCGCACCCTTGTCGGCCGAGCGGGCGAAGGCGGCGTACGCCTTCAGCGCTTGGGAGACGTGGCGGTTGCGGTGAGCCACGTAGCCGTCGCCGGCCTCGAGTTCACGGCGACGCTCGTCCAACTGCTCGTCAGTCAGTTCGACGTTCACGGAACGGGCTTCGATATCGATATCGATGATGTCGCCGTTCTTGATGAGCGCCACCGGGCCCTTATTGGCAGCCTCAGGCGCCATGTGGCCGATGGCCAAACCGGAGGAACCGCCGGAGTAGCGACCGTCGGTGAGCATGGCGACCTGCTTGCCGATGCCCTTGCCCTTGACGAATGAGGTCGGATACAGCATTTCCTGCATGCCCGGGCCACCCTTCGGGCCTTCGTAACGAATCACAAGCGCCATGCCGGGCTTCAGGGTATCGTTCAGAATGACCTCGATGGCCTGCTCCTGGGAGTCGACCACCAGAGCCGGTCCACGGAACTTCCAGATCTCCGGCGGAACACCGGCGGTCTTGACCACGCAGCCGTCGGGGGCCAGGTTGCCGCGCAGCACGGCGAGGCCGCCTTCATGGATTTCGGGATGATCGATGTCGTGGATGGCGCCGTTGGTACGGTCGCGGTCGAGCGAGTCGAACAGGGTGGTGTGCGTCCACGGCTCCGGGGAGATGATGTGGCCAGGAGCGGCCTTGTACATCTGCTGGGCTTCCTCGGTGCAGGTCGGGCGCATGATGTCCCAATCGGCCAGCTTGGCTTCCAGCGTCGGGTAGTCAATGGAGTGCACGTTGGTGTGCAGCTTGCCGGCGCGGTCGAGCTCGCCGAGGATGCCGGTGATGCCGCCGGCGCGGTGCACGTCGGAAATCTCCCACTTGCCGGACGGCGAGGCCTTGCAGATGCACGGCACGGTGTGGGAAATGCGCTCGATGTCGTCCAGGGTGAAGTCCACGTCGGCGGACTGGGCCATGGCGAGGATGTGCAGCACGGTGTTGGTGGAACCGCCCATGGCCACATCCATGGTCATGGCGTTCTCGAAGGCTTCCTTGGTGGCGATGGAGCGTGGCAGCACGGAATCGTCGGAATCGTCGTAGTACTGGTGCGCGATCTTGACGACTTGGCGGGCGGCACGCTCGAACAGGTCCTTGCGGTAGGAGTGGGAGGCGAGGATGGTGCCGTTGCCGGGCAGGGCCAGGCCGATGGCCTCGGTCAGGCAGTTCATCGAGTTGGCGGTGAACATGCCGGCGCAGGAGCCGCAGGTCGGGCAGACGGTCTTCTCATAGTTGAGCAGTTCCTCATCGGAGACGCTGTCGTCGGCGGTGGCGTACATCACGTCGATAAGGTCGGTGCTCTTGACTGTGCCGTCGGCGAGCACCGTGGTGCCGGCCTCCATCGGGCCACCGGAGACGAACACGGTCGGAATGTTGAGGCGCAGGGCTGCCATCAGCATGCCCGGCACGACCTTGTCGCAGTTCGGGATGCAGATCAGGGCGTCGGCGCAGTGCGCGTTGCACTGGTATTCGACGGTGTCGGCGATGATGTCGCGGGAAGGCAGGGAGTAGAGCATGCCAGTGTGGCCCATGGCGATGCCGTCGTCCACGGCCATCGTGTTGAACTCGCGCGGAATGCCGCCGGCTTCCTTGATAGCCTCGGAAACGATGCGGCCGACCTTGTTGAGGTGGACGTGGCCGGGCAGGAACTCATCGAACGAGTTGGCGATGGCGATGATGGGCTTCTTGCCCATGTCGTCTCCGCTGACGCCCGCAGCACGGTAGAGGGCTCGGGCGCCTGCAAAGACGCGCCCTGACATAATTTTTGCAGATCGCATTTCAGTCATGGCTCTATTCAAGCCTTTGCGAGGGACACGCCGCTTGTCAAGAGTCGAATAATGGAATTGGCAAAAACGTAACGTTTCTTACACATATTTTTTGGAATACATTCCTCTGGCGAGAGTCCGGTATAGGGCTGACAGAAGTCCCCCCAAACGGCTACACTTGCTTCGGCTGAGATAGATTTTCCAATGTTTGGAGATAAGAACAATGGCTTTTGGTACTGACCCGACACCCGACGGTCTTGCGAACCCGCCGATCGACGACCTGATGAAGCACGCCGATTCCAAGTACGCGCTGGCCATTTTCGCCGCCAAGCGCGCACGCCAGATCAACTCCTACTTCACGCAGCTCAACGAGGGCCTGCTGCAGAACGTCGGCCCGCTGGTCGAATACCAGAACAACGAGAAGCCTCTGTCCATCGCCTTCCGCGAGATCGACGAGGGTCTGCTTGAGGAGACCTTGGGCGAGGACGACGCCAACGAAGGCAACTGATCGATTCCGACAATTCGTTTGGATTGTTTGGACAGTTCGTCGCCGAATGATGGTTTGAGAGTTCTCTCACAACTGATTTTGAGCGACACGCTTGCCTGAGTTATCGCAATCAGCTATAACTCATCATCAGGAGCGAACAAGACGTAAGGCTCGAGCCACCGCGCTGGTTGGCACGGGCCTTTATTTATGCCCGCTTCCGCAGTGACAAGTAAAAATTGACACCGTATCATTGTGCCTCGCATCCCGCGGGGCGATAAGTCCTGAAGAAAGGGATGATATGACAGAAGAACATCGGCTTATCTCCGCCGAATCTGTGACCGAAGGCCACCCTGACAAGGTCTGCGATCAAATCTCCGACGCCATTCTTGATGATCTGCTGGCCCAGGATCCGTCCAGCCATGTGGCCGTGGAGACCTCCGCCGCCACCGGCGTGTTCCTGGTCTTCGGCGAAGTCACGTCCAAGGGGTACTGCGACGTGCAGTCCAAGGTCCGCGAAACCCTGCGCAACATCGGCTATACCTCTTCCGAAGTCGGCCTTGACGCCGATTCCTGCGGCGTGGTCGTGGCCATCACCGAGCAGAGCGCCGAAATCAACCAGGGCGTTGCCCGTCTGACTGGCGATCAGGAGACCGCCGCCAGCCGCGAAGAACGTTACGAAGCACAGGGTGCCGGCGATCAGGGCGTGATGTTCGGCTACGCCACCGACGAGACCCCGACGCTGATGCCGCTTCCGATCTACTTGGCACATCGTCTCGCCTTCCGTCTGACCGAGGTGCGCAAGTCCGGTGAAGTGCCGCACCTGCGCCCGGACGGCAAGACCCAGGTAACCATTGAGTATGACGATAACGATAAGCCCGTTCGTCTGGACACCGTTCTGATCTCCACCCAGCATGATCCTGAGGTTACGCAGGATTGGCTTGCTGTTGAGCTGAAGAAGCACGTGATTGACCCGGTGCTTGATGAGGTGCTGGGTTCCAAGGTGCCGCATGACAACTACCGCCAGCTGGTCAACCCGACCGGTTCGTTCATCCTGGGCGGCCCGGCGGCCGACGCCGGTCTGACCGGCCGCAAGATCATCGTCGACACCTACGGTGGCGCTGCCCACCACGGCGGTGGCGCGTTCTCCGGCAAGGACCCGTCCAAGGTCGATCGTTCCGCCGCGTACGCCACCCGTTGGGTTGCGAAGAACATCGTGGCTGCCGGCCTGGCCCACAAAGTCGAGATCCAAATCGCCTACGCTATTGGCGTTGCCGACCCGGTGTCCGTCAACGTGGAGACCTTCGGCACCGAGCAAGGCGTGACGCGCGGCCAGATCACCGCCGCCGTACGCAAGGTCTTCGACCTGCGCCCCGCCGCCATCATCGACGAGCTCGACCTGAAGCGCCCGATCTACTTGAAGACCGCCGCGTATGGCCACTTCGGACGTACCGACGTCGAGTTCCCGTGGGAAAAGACCGACAAGGTCGAGGAGCTCAAGGCCGCGATTGCTGCGGAGTGAGGTGTTCTAATTAGGGCAGGGAGACCATGAGAATAGGGGGCTTTCCGTGCAATCCACTATGACGTGCCGCTCCTCGTATTCGCCGCCTCGAAGGTGAGGCGCGAGCGCTGATTCCTCTCGGGCCGACGCATCGACGCGGCCCGAGATGGACCAAAATCCAGAATAACCGACATTCGCCGCTGTTCCGTTTTTCGCCCAAGGCGTATCTCTCCCCGTATCTTGAGGTGCATCATGTATTGTCGCGGCTAACCAACCGGCGAAACGCGGCATGTTTCGCATTTTGGGCGAAAAGCCCAAGGCCCACAGGAGGTATTGATGACGTTCGTTGCACGGTCGGTGCGCTATGTGCTCAGAAAACGAGTGCGAACCATAGTGCTCCTTATAGTATTGACCATCATAACGGCGAGTATGCTATCCACGATCGCGGTTTCTCGGGCAGCTCAACAGGCCGCCGGACGAATCGAGAAGGAAGCGGTCGGCGGGTTCGTGCTGGCCAGCAACCTGCAGGGCAGCATGCTCACGCCTCGTGGAGGTGGCATGGTGCGTCCCGCCGACGTGCGCAGGATCGCCCAACTGCCCGGGGTCGATTCGTATATGGTCCGTCAGAACGCCACCGCCGATCTCGTGGGGGCGAATGTGGCGAAGGTCCCCGGCGGCGATGATTACGATGCGACCAAGGAGCAGCAGTTCGGCAACGCCGCCAACGTCATAGGCACGAATGATTCGTCGAAACTCAACGTGTTCACGTCGCGCACGCTCGGCATGGCCGAAGGACGGCATCTGAAGGCCTCCGACAAGTACACGTCGATGATCCATGAGGATCTCGCCAAAGCCAACGGGCTCAAAGTCGGAGACACACTCACGCTCAAGGCCAACGCCTACGACGCCGACAACGAATCACATTCGACGGCGACCGTCAAGACCACCATCGTGGGCATATTCAAGGGCGACAGCGCCAGAAAGGTATCCAGCCGAGCGGAACTCACCGCCAACACCATCTACACCGATCTGGATACCACACGCGATCTGTACCAGTACAAGAACGGCAAGGAAATATACCAGGACGCCACCTTCGTGCTGTCCAAAGGCGTTGACGTGGAGAAGACCATGGACGCCGCAAAGAAACTCCCGGTGGATTGGAACAACTATCAGATCACGCGCAACGACCAGTATTCGTCGAGCATGCTGCATGCCGCCCGCGGCGTGCGCTCCATGATGCGCGGCGCCCTGATCGGCGTTACCGTCTCGGCCGTGCTCGTGCTCAGTCTCATGCTGCTGCTGTGGATGAACGACCGACGTCAGGAGATGGGCATACTGGTGTCCCTTGGCGTCGGCAAGCCCTCCCTGGTCGCCCAATACCTCGCCGAGATGATGCTGATCGGTCTGCCGTCCCTCGTCCTCGGCTGGCTGTGCGCGCAGGGAATGGCCCAATGGCTCGGCACCACGGCGCTCCATTCCGTGAACGCCTCCGCGGCGAAGGAGCTGAGCAGCATGGGGCAGGTCGGCGGCGATCTTGAATCCAGCATGTCGGTGCGCACCCTGGATTCGCTCACGGTGTCGGTCGATGGGACCGCCATGCTGTACGTGGCGCTCGGCCTGTTGGCGGTGATGCTGGTGTGCGTCGCGGTGGCGTGCATGCCGATGCTGCGCAAATCGCCGCGAGACCTGTCGGAGATTCGATGATGAGCATGAATGTGTGGAAGCGTGCCACGTTGGCGATCGTGCGCAAGCCGGTACGCAGCGGCATCATCGGTCTGCTGATGCTGATGGTCTTCACGAGCCTGGTGGCGCAGGTCGGAGTCTCGACGGCCCTGCGTACCATGTCCGACAGCATCGGCGCGGGCATGGGCATAGGGTTTACCGTCAGCGCCGGCGAGAATCCCATCAGCGCCGAGGAGGCGAGCCGGTTCTCGCGTATCCCCGGTGTGACGAAGACCGCCTATGCGACGAAGACCTTGGCGCAGGTGGATGGCGCGCGACCGGTCATGCCCCGGCAGGGCCCCCGGCTGGACTCCGATCTGGCCATGCAGGTCAGCGTGCTGGGCACCACCGATTCCTCATTGTCCGAGGAATTCCAGAGCGGCCTGTACCGCCTGGAGCAGGGCCGCCATATCTCGGGCGACGGCGACGATGTGCTGGTCCACCGCGACTTCGCGCTGCAGAACGGCCTATCGGTCGGCTCGACATTCCGTCTCCGGCAGGAGGGACGCAACGCCACGGTGCGTGTGGCCGGGATCTTCTCCGGCAACGTGCAGGCCCAAAGCCCCCTGCCCTCGGACACTTCCGAGAACCTCATCTATTCGGGCAGGCGAGTGACCTCCGCTCTGACCGGAAACGACCAGATCGGCATGATCCGATGCCTGTCGGATAATCCGCAGGACCTGTCCGCGGCTGTTGGACGGGCCAAGACCATGGCCGGTGGCAAGTACGACGTCACCGACGATTCGGCCCGGCTCTCCGGCGTCCTGCAATCCGTGCAGACGGTGCGTGATCTGGTGCGCATGGTGCTGCTGTCCGTCTGCCTCGCGGACGTACTGGTGCTGGCGATGGCGCTGGTCTTCTGGATTCGCTCACGCATCCATGAGATAGGCACGCTTCTGGCCCTCGGCATCGACAAGATGCGGATAGTCGCACAGCTCGCCATCGAAACCGGACTCATGGCGGCGGTCGCCGCCCTGTGTTCGCTGGGCACCGGCGCCATGCTGTCGGGATACGTGTCTTCCCGACTGTTGCGCGATTCGGGCGTCGCGCCGTTGGAATCGTTGCACGTGGAGGCCTTGCCGCCCGAGCAGACGGCGCTCATCCTGCTGCTCGGATGCGCGGTCATCGCCGTGGCCCTTGCCGTGTCATGCGCCGCCGTGCTGTCCAAATCCCCGAAATCCATTCTTTCCTCTATGCGTTAGGAGTCACCAATCATGTCTAACTGTCTGCAACTGGACCATGTCGATTACGCCTACGGCGCGGCGAAGATCCTTGTTCTCTCGGATGTCAGCGCGGATTTTGAATCCGGGAAGATGTATGCGATCACCGGCCCGTCCGGCGCCGGCAAGAGCACGCTGCTGTCGCTGCTGGCCGGCCTGGACGCCCCCTCCCGGGGAGTGGTCCGCTTCGAGGGGGAGGACATCGCCGCATCGGGCTATGCGAAGCACCGTCGGGAGCACGTGTCCCTGGTGTTCCAGGACCATAACCTGATCGACTACCTCACCCCCGAAGAGAACCTGCGGCTGGTCAGCGCCAAGGCCGATATGAAGATCCTCGAGGAACTGGGTTTGAGCCGTGAGGAATCCAAGCGCAACATCATGCACCTGTCGGGCGGCCAGCGTCAACGGGTGGCGGTCGGCCGCGCGCTGGTCGCCCCGGGCCGCGCGATCCTCGCGGACGAGCCGACGGGCAGCCTCGACCCGGAGATGACCGACGAGGTGATTCATCTGCTGCAGCACGCCGCCCATCAGCTCGGCAAATGCGTGATCGTGGTGACGCATTCCAAGCGCGTCGCCGACTCCGCCGATGTCGTGCTGCGTCTCAGGAGCAAGAAACTGATCCGGGCGTGACTCACCTGGGCCGGGCGGCACCCATACACCGCTTCGGCATTTCGGCACCCCGGCGACCCGCTTCGCGCTGCCACCTCCCTTTGTAAGGGAGGTGGCAGCGCGAAGCGGTGACCCGCAGTCGTAAGACTGCGAAACACACAGCATCGGCCACAGGCCGATTCCTACAGCTGCTTCGCCACCCAATCGACGATGTACGGGACGACTTCCTCAATCTGGTCGATGGCGACCTCGAACTCGTGCTTGCCGCCGTACCACGGGTCCACCAGATCGATCTGATCTTCGCGGCCGGGCTTCGGCTTGGGCAGATTCGGGTCGAAGCTGCGGTACATGTGCACTTCGGCGCGCTTGCCGGACGGCAGCATGCGCAGTAGGGCGCGCATGTGGGAGGCGGTCATCGGCAGGAACAGGTCGGTACGGTCGATTTCCTCACGTGAGATGCGGTGTGCGAAGTGGTCACGCGGAATCTCATCACCATAGCCACGTTCGCGTAGCACGCGCACGGCACGCGGGTCGATCGGGTGGCTCCACTCCTCGTCGGACACACCACTGGATTCCACGTTCACCTGGTCGCCAAGACCGCGCTCATTAAAGAAGTGACGCAGAATGATCTCGCCCATAGGCGAACGGCAGATATTGCCGGTGCAGACGGTCATTACGGTGTAGGGCTGGGTATTGCTCATAGCTTTGAATAAATCCTCAATCGGACTTCAACGGGCCGCACACGGCCCGACTGTATTGTTGGGGTCGAATGAATATGAATCCGGCTCATGCCGCTATAAAGGGCATAAGCCGGATTCGCATGCTCACTTGGTTTTAGCCAAGATACGGAAACGATAGGAATCGATGCCGGACTCCTCCTTGGCGGGCGTATGCCACTCGCCCACTTCGGCTTCCCGCCACATCCCGGCCTCGACCAGCGACGCCATATCGGGCGCATAGCTGTCGGCATCCACGGTGGCGGCCAGATCAGTCACATAGGCTTTGTCCGCGAACGGCAAAGCCTCGGCGAACAGCTGGGCACCGCCGAGGATCCAAATCTCCGAACGGTCCAGACCGTCGTCCGGAATCGCCTCCTGACGGGCCATATCGAGCGCGTCGTCAAGACTGGTGACCACAGTGGCCCCCGGCGCACGGTACATCGGATCGTGGGAAACGACGATGTTGTCGCGGTTGGGCAGCGGCCGGTACTTGACCTCCAGCGATTCCCAAGTCTTACGACCCATAATCACCGGATGGGAGACGGTCAGCTCCTTGAAATGCTTCATATCCTCGGCACAGTGCCAAGGCATGCCGCCATTGAGGCCGATGGCACCGGCGCGACCTTCCTTGTCGCGGGCTTCGGACCAGATAAGATTCACCGAGAAGGTCTTGGGATAATCGTCACCCCAGTCTTCTTCAGTGGCAGACAGCCCGGCAGATCCGGGCTCGGGTTCGTGATAGCCGCTACGGCTACTGTCATGCTCCATTTCGCTTACTCCTCCTGGATTGCGGAACTGGGCCTTAGTGTAGTGGACAGCGAAGACTCGGGGTCCGTCACCTTCACAGTCTTCGCTGTCCACGAAATGGTAATCGGCATCAGACCGCAACAGGTGCCTTAATAGTGGGGTGATGCTGGTAGCCGACGACCTTGAAGTCCTCATACTGGTAGTCGAACAGAGAATCGGCCTTACGGATCTCGATGGTCGGGTACGGGTAGGGCTTGCGGCCCAGCTGCTCAAGGAACTGGTCGACGTGGTTGTCGTAAACATGGCAGTCGCCGCCGGTCCAGACGAATTCGCCCGGCTTGAGCCCGGTCTGCTGCGCCATCATCATGGTGAGCAGCGAGTAGGAGGCGATGTTGAATGGCACGCCGAGGAACATGTCACAGGAACGCTGGTACAGCTGGCAGCTTAGCTTGCCGTCGGCCACGTAGAACTGGAAGAGCGCGTGGCAGGGCGGCAACGCCATCTTCTCCACCTCGGCTGGATTCCACGCGGAGACGATCATGCGGCGCGAATCCGGATGATGCTTGATGAGGTCGAGCACATTGAAGATCTGGTCGATGGTGCGATTCGGGTCCTCGGGGGTCGGCGCGGGCCAGGAACGCCACTGCACGCCATAGACCGGGCCCAGATCGCCGTTCTCGTCCGCCCACTCATCCCAAATATGCACGTTGTGCTCCAGCAGCCAGTTGATGTTGGAGGAACCCTTCAAAAACCACAGCAGCTCATAGGCCAGGCCTTTGAAGAACACGGTCTTGGTTGTCAGCAACGGGAAGTACTTCGACAGGTCAAAGCGCATCTGCTGGCCGAACAGGGAAATCGTGCCGGTGCCGGTGCGATCGGACTTCAGCGTGCCTTCAGTCAGGATCTTGCGCACCAGGTCCTCATAGGGCATCGGAATGTCCGTTTCGGGACGTGCGGGGATACGGGAGCGAATATCTGCGAGTTGTTCTTCGGTCAAAGCCATGTGCACCAGTGTAGCTTAGGGGCATAATAGAGAAGTCCAATGATGCGGGAGAGCGGCCAGGTGCCGCGCTCCCCCGCTGGCATGGCGATGGGCCAGATCGTCGGCGGCTGAAAATAAAGGAGCAGCTATGGGTAAGCGACTGTGGGTTGAACGCAACAAGGACGGTTCGTGGGATGCGTTCAGCGACGATGGCGCGCACATTAAGTTCGGCAAGGATCGCGGCCAGTTCACGCCGGGCGATCTGATGAAGGTCGCGCTGGCCGGTTGCGCCGCGCTGTCCAGCCAGTTCGCCATCGAACATACGCTAGGTGAGGGCAAGGGTGCCAAGATTGTGGTGGATGGCACGTACGACCCTGAGAACGACGCCTACACCGGTTTCGAGGAGCAGGTGGTGATTGATGCTTCCGACGCCGGGCTGTCCGAGGAGGATGCCGACAAGCTCAAAGAGCGCGTCACCCGCCATATCGACAAGGGGTGCACGGTCAAGCACACCTACGTGCAGGAGACCCCGGTGCGCATGAACGTCACTGTCAAGCACTAGGGAAACACAGCAAGGCCGGGGGAAGGGACGGCGGCCGCACCGCGTCCCTTCCCCCGGCCGTCTTGGCGACGCCCCGTCGCAGGACCCATCGCGTCCGGAGTCTAGTGCTTGTCGGGATCGATGGTCTTCTCGATTTGCCGCGCGACCTCAGGTTCGGCCGCAGGCACCGGTACCTCTTCGACGCCGGCGATATCCTCCAAGGACTTGGTGGGTATCTCGGCGGGCGAGCTCGGCACGGTGTCGAGACGCGATTCCGCGGCCTCAACGTACTTGCGCGGCACCACGTACACCGGGCCGGCCGCATGCTGCAGCAGTCCCTGGCTGGTGGAGCCCAGCAGCAAGCCAGTGAAGCCGCCACGACCACGGGAACCGACAACAACCACATCGTGATCATAGCTGGCCTTGGTCAGTGCGCTGACGGCCGGGCCGGAAACGATCCGCTTGTTGATCTTCAGATCAGGATGCGATTCCTGCAACGGCTTGATACGCACCTCAAGATCGTCCTTGTAGGACTCCATGACGGCGTCCTCGCCATCCACGCCCTTCATGTTCGGCACAGCGGAAATCACGTCCAGTTCCGCACCCCAGCACGTGGCGAAGTCGGCGGCAATATCCAGTGCCTTCAGACCCCACTTGGATTCGTCGGAGCCGACAGCCACCTTGGTGATTGTGTTGTTCAGGTGCATCAGGTTACCGTCATCATCGGTGTACGGCACCACCACAATCGGGCAGTAGGCGTATGCCGGCAGCGACGAGGACGTGGTGCCCAGCAGACGCTCGGCCAGACCGCCCTTGCCACGGTTGCCGATGACGATCAGATTGTAGTTACGCGACAATTCGACGAACACCGATGCCGGATCTCCGGTAACAATCAGTGTGGCGGCTTCGACGCCCTGCTCGTCTGCGATGGCCTTGGCCTTGGACAGAATCTCCTGAGCATCGGAATGTGCGGCGTTATCGTCCCCCATCGCCGTATAGGTGGCATCGAACGAAACGGCGGCATAGCTCGGCAGGGAATATGCGCAGACAATCTGCAGCGTCAGCCCCGCGTGCTTTGCATAATTCGCGGCCCACCATGTTGCCTTGTAACTGGCATGCGACCCGTCCACGCCGACGAGAATGGCCTTGTCGTTAATCATGACGACCTCCTTGAAGGTATCCGCGGCACCAATACCGCGTATCTCCAACAATACCCCGCGACACTCGGTTTGACCGGTATCCTCCGCTCAAAAAGATATTCGTGTATACGAAAAAAGGCACATCCCAAAGGACGTGCCTTAATACGAATTCGCTTACCGCATAATTCTTGTCACATCACGCGGCGAATGGAATATCCAGCTCCACCGAATACGGAAACGCCGCTTACTGCCGTTCCCTGCACCGGGTTCATAGCATTCATCACCTGTCCGTTACCGATGTAAATGGCCGCATGAGTACCATTCGCAAGAATGTCACCCGGCTTGGCATCCGCCAAGCTTGCGATCGGAGTACCCACAGTGGCTTGAGCACCAGAGGTTCGCGGCAGGGAGATGCCAAACTGGGAGAAGACGTACTGTACAAAACCAGAGCAATCCCATCCTGCCGGAGTGTTGCCGCCGGCAACATACGGATAGCCTTGGAACTTCAGCGAGAAGCTAGCAAGCTCAGCGCCAGTGCCAGTCATCTTACCCAAGTCAACCTGTGGAATCGACGCACGCTGTTCAGAGCGGCTGGCTGCCGCAGCAGCAGCGGACTGGGCTGCAGCAGCTTCATCAGCGGCTTTCTGAGCCGCCGCCGCAGCAGCAGCTTCCTTCTCGGCCTGAGACTCGGTCTGTGGCACATCAAGAGTCTCAATGCCACCCCATTTAGAGTTCTCGTCAACCGAAGTGGAGGTGGATTCGGCGAACAGATTCTTCTTCACCGAACTCGCCTTCGGGAAAGAACGTGAGGACACCACAGCACTCGTCTGCGCGGAATCGGCAGAGGCAAACGGGGCTACGCATGCAAACATAGCACCCGTGGCGATAACCGCCACTGATGTGGAAATAATATTCTTAACGTTCGTCATCAGCGCCTTACCTTAGCACACATGGGTCGATTTTATAACAGGAATATCATTTCGAAGATGATGTCGCGGGTGTATCACTCGGCAGGAGAACGCAACAGGCCTCGGGTACCGATTGGCATCCGAGGCCTGCAATATATCAATCAATAAGACTACATCACGGGATACGCACCACGATGGTGAGCTTTTCGGTCATGGCACTAGCGAGAGCCACGCTATGGCCATTCCATCCACCATGGACCGCCTGACCGTTGCCGACATACAACGCCACATGATCGTAGTGTGCACCACCGTTCCATCCACCGGTGTTGGCATAAATCAGAATATCGCCCGGCTGCAGGGACCCGTCTGTAACTACGTGGCCACCAGGAACATTGACGTACTCTTCAGGCCAACCGTGGAAGTTAATGCCACGGGCCGCCAACGCTTGACTGACCAATGCGGTGCAGTCCATGCTCTGTCCGATCAACGAGTAGGCACGGTCAACGGAAGCAGCGGCACCAGCGGAAACCGAACCACTGGCATCGGAATAAGTAACAGAAGAGCGAGACTCATTACGGCTCGCGGCGTTGGCCTGATCCCGAGTCGCCTGAGCCTCGGCCTCCGCCTGCTTCTTGGCCTCCTCTTCGGCAACCTTCTTGGCCGCTGCGGCATCCTTTTCCGCCTGAGATTCCGTTTGCGGCACATCGAGGTTCTCAATGCCACCCCAATCAGCATTGTCCTCAACGCTCGTGGCAGTGGCTTCAGTCGTCAGATCTTTGCGCACCTGGGTATACGAGGGGAAGGACTTGGTGGAAGTCACAGTAACACCCTCAGCTGCAGTTGCTGTAGGAACAAACATAAACAAGCAGGCACAGGAGACAATCGCGGCAACAATGGAAGAAGCTACAGTTTTAGTCTTCATAGAACCATCACCCTACACGGTGCGCATTAACTCGTACAGGATGGAAGAAATAAAACACCCCGGAGCTATTGGGATATATCGGCGTGTCGGCATAGGTCAGTTCGGACTAATACGCGGCCGCAACACTTGAAATGTCATTTCGCGCGAACGATTGCCGATAGGGCGACGTCACATCCGAACAGTAATCATCGAATGTAAGCCAATGAAATGAATCAGTAGTGGACGTACTGGAGCTTACCGGCTTCGGCGGCGCTGAACGTACGGGTCGAAATCACGCCCAATCCCTTGGCATTGGATTCGGAGATCTCAATGGAGCCGTCGGCATTGATCTTTTCCAGAACGGCAACATGGCCGTACGTGCCATCGGCATTGGCCTGGCCAGGAGCGAACACCACAGCATCACCGACATGGCGAGGAGTGTTGTCCACCCAATAGCCCAGAGCGGAAGCTGACGCCGCCCACTCGCCACCATTGCCGAAGTTGCCGCTGGAAGGCAGTCCCAGTTCGGCACGACGCTGGTACGCGTACCACGTGCACTGACCCCACGGATAGTTGTTGGAGTTGGTGCCAACGGCATGGTTCGGGTTGAAGCCAGCCGGCACAGCATCGCCATCGGCATCCATGAGAGCCGACACCACAGGATTGTTCGCATTATTGCGATTCATCAGCTTGGCGTCCAAGGTGCTGTCTGATTTGCTCAGCCCCCAACCGCCTTCATTGGTGGACTGTGCGGTAACGGAGGATGAACTCAGATCAGTACGTGCTTCGGAACGAGAAGCCGCAGTCACATCGCTGATGCGCTTAATCTGCGTGGTCGTCGTGGCCGGATCGGCCACGAACGAGTTCGTGGCGTCTTTATTGTTGGAAAATGCGAGAGCACCTGCGGCCGTGCCGACCAGAGCGGCCAGTGAGGCCGAGGCAAGAATATGGCTACGGTGTTCAGCGGCACGAGCGGCCTCACGAATGGAACGACGAGTCTGGGGAGCGATTTCATTGATCTTCTCGGCAATGGCCGGATCAAGCCCCAAAACAACGGCGTCGCTGCCAGCGGATTGCACCGCGCGCACGGCACGAACGGAATGAGAACCCTTGCCGGAGGCAAACAGTGCCTTCGCTAAGCTGAACTTCTGGCGCGAGACCGTGGTCGCTTTATGCGAAGCATGCTTCATACTACGTTAACTCCTTGGATGGGTTCGGCGGGGTCATTGCGATGACCTCGTATGACCGTCACGATTGAGTACTGTACAACAAACAGAGGTCAATCCTCAATGCGATTCCCCGCCATCTGGGTGTGTCAAACGATTTACGTAACCGTGCGGCAGGGTGAAAGACTGCCTTGTTTCCGCCCGTTCACGAACCTCACTATCCGGTTATCGGAAGAATCACTAACTCATGTCATTCCGACACACCGTAGCCATGATGTGCTGCGTACATTCTGCACTGCATTCCGCATTGCATTCCGCATTGCCACCACTGCCGCCCGGCACCCCGGAATTCCGCAGTAGCCCCGCAGTAATCCCGCACACCGAGCATTATCCGCGATATTCCCCAACACTGGTCTACCCTTGAAACCATGACTATCACACTGAGTATTCCCGAGTCGCTGAAGCCCGAAGATGGTCGCTTCGGCTCCGGTCCCAGCAAAATCCGCCCCGAACAGATCGCCGCGCTCGATGCCGGCGCCACCACCCTGCTTGGCACATCACATCGCCAGGCACCAGTCAAGCAACTGGTCGCTTCGATTCGTGAAGGTCTGCGCGAGTTCTTCCACCTGTCTGAAGGGTATGAGGTGGCGCTTGGCAACGGTGGCGCCAGCGCATTCTGGGAGATTGCCTGCGCTTCGCTGATCACCCGTCGCGCCGCCTTCGGCACGTATGGCTCGTTCAGTGCCAAGTTCGCCGCGTCCGCCGCGAACGCACCCTTCCTTGAAGACCCGGTGCTGTTCCCCGGCGAGCCGGGCACTTACCGTCTGCCTGAGCTCACCGAGGGCGTGGACACATATTGCTGGGCTCACAACGAGACCTCCACTGGTGTGGCCGCCCCGATTCGCCGCGTGGCCGGAAGTCGTGAAGCCGGTGCCTTGACCGTCATCGACGGCACCAGCGCAGCCGGCGCTTTGCCTGTGGACATCAGCCAGACCGACGTCTACTACTTCTCACCGCAGAAGGCCTTCGGTGCCGATGGCGGTCTGTGGGTCGCCATCCTCTCCCCCGAAGCTATCGATCGTGCGGCAGGCGTCGAATCAAGCGCTCATCTGGAAGGCGCACATCGCTGGGTGCCGCCGTTCCTCTCGCTGACCACGGCACTGAACAACTCCCGCAAGGATCAGACCCTGAATACGCCCGCCGTGGCCACCCTGATCATGATGGAAAACCAGATTCGCTGGCTCAACAACAACGGCGGCCTCGCCTGGGCCACCACGCGTTGCGCCAAGTCCGCATCCATCCTGTACTCGTGGGCCGAGCGCTCCGAATACGCCGCTCCGTTCGTCGTCGATGCGGACGCCCGCTCGAACGCCGTGGTCACCATTGATCTGGACGAGCGCGTCCAGGCCTCCCAGATACTGTCCATCCTGCGCGAGAACGACATCGTGGACGCCGCCGGCTACCGCAAGCTGGGCCGCAATCAGCTGCGCGTTGGCGTGTTCCCCTCGGTGGAGCCGGCTGATGTCATGGCCTTCACCAAGTGCGTCGACTATGTGGTCGAGCACCTGTGATGGAGGTCTATGCCGCGCATGGCCGACCATATATGCCATGCACATTGATCGGTCTCAACTGATACCGATTGAATAAATCGTAGGGAGAGGTGTTTGACGCCCCTCCCTACTCTTACTACAGTGCATGAGTATGAAGTTCGCGCCTCTCATTGACCCTGCCGTCCGCAAGCCCGCACCCAAGCCCGTACGGGTGGACCTGCGTAAGGTGTTTGCCATCGGTACCGGTCTATGGATTGTGGCGTTGATTGTCGTGCTGATTCTGCTGGCCGTGGGCTACAGCGTAATGCCGTTGGTGATTATGTGCGTGGCCGGTGTCATTATTGGCTTGCTACTGCTGATTTGGGAATACTTCGACCGCTGGGACTACCGCCGCCTCGGACAGTAATAAAGTTCACTGCGCCAACGGCAACGTCAGGCTGAACGTACTGCCTTGCCCGGGCGCGCTCCATACAGTCACATCGCCATGATGGGTCAGCGCCACATGCTTGACGATGGCCAGGCCCAGTCCCACACCCTCCGCCGTGTGACTGCTCTGTTCCGCACCCCGATAGAACCGCTCGAAGATGCGCGCCTGATCCTTCTTAGCGATGCCCGTGCCTTGGTCGATTACGCGAATCACCGCACGGTCGCCATCCTTGTCTTTGGATGCGGACACGCTGACCACGCCATTTTCCTTGGAATAGCCGATGGCGTTTTCGATGAGCTTGGTCACGGCACCGTCGATCTGGTCCGCCTCACCATTGATGACTAGATCATCGTCGCCCTTGATGTTCAGCTGCACGCCAGCCGCGGCCGCCTGCGGCTCCAGTCGCGCCACCGTGGCCCTGAGCTGTTCCATAACGTTCAGTCGGTTGGCGGAAGACGGCGTAATCGGCTCCTGTGCGCGTATGAGCAGTAGCAAATCGGACACCATATGGTTGAGCTTGCTGCAGCTGGAACGCACCTGGCGGGCATCGGCAGCCACCTGCTGTTCGTCCAGATTGCCGGACTCCAGCGAATCGGCGAGTTTGGCCAAAGCTTCGGTGGGGCCCAACAATTGCTCGGACACATTGGTAATAAACGAGTCACGCACTTGAGCGAAACGAATCACGTCACTGACATCGGTAATCAACACGATAACGAACTGCTCGTTGATACGCCCCACAGTCACCTTCAGCCAGTTGGGGCGGTGGACGGACTGCGTGGCGACGTGATCGCCCTTGTTCTGGGCCACGACGTACCGCTCCGGAGTATCGGTGGTCAAGTCGAACTGGCGCTTGCCACCGGACTTGCGCGCCTCGTGAATGGCATCCAGCACCTGCTGCTGGGCAATGGCGTCATCCGACACCACACCCAGGCGGTAGGCGGCGGGATTGCAGCGGACCACCTCGTCGTGCTCGTCGACCACCACGGACGCACCCGGCAGCATGGACAGCAGCGTGGCAGTGTCGTCGGACAGATCGTCATTATCGTCATCATCGGCCAGCGGCGATTCCACGTACACTCGATGTGTCGCAAATCCCACGATGAGCGTGATGATTCCCACCACAAATAAAACAGCCGCGACAATAAGAGCAATCGCGGCGACGAGCGGCATCTGTGTCATGCCCCCATTCTTTCACACCACACGCTGGGATTGCGGTTTCCCGGCACGCCGGTAACATGAATTTCAGGTGAACAACCCAATGAACAGTAGAACAACTTGAGGTTGCCATTACCTACGTTGAAGTGGGGAGCAAGTACTGGAATAATACACTGGTACAGGTTGCAGTAAGCAAGCATGAAAGGCTAGAGAAATGCGCGTTATTTTCAACGAGGAGCTGAAGCAGGTTGCCGATGACCTCGACCGTATGGCGCAGGACGTGCGCAAGGCGATCAACGGCGCCGGGGAAGCCCTGCTGAACCAGGACATTGAGGCTGCACAGACTGTGATTGACGGCGACATCGAGATCGACGCCCTGGAGTCCTCCGTGATCGACCAGTGCGTCAAGCTTCTCGCCAAGCAGAACCCGGTGGCCACCGATCTGCGTGTGGTCGTCTCCACCATGCGTCTGGCTTCCACGTTCGAGCGTATGGGCGATCTTGCCCGCCACGTGGCCGAGGCCGCTCGCCGCACCTACCCCGCCGCCGCGATTCCTGAATCCGCTCAGCCGGTGTTCGCCGAGATGATCGACTTCCTGGACAACACCGCTGACCAGCTGGTGGCTATGCTCTCCGATCGCGATGCCAAGACCGCCGAGGCCATCATCCTGGCCGACGACAAGCTGGACAACCTGCACCACCAGACCTTCGATCTGGCGCTGTCCGATGACATCACCCGCCAGCAGACCGTGGACATCGTGCTGCTGGGCCGTTTCCTGGAGCGCCTCGGCGATCACGCCGTGTCCGCCGCCCGCCGTGTGGTGTACATCGTCTCCGGTTTCGACCCCACCAAGGAACCGGCCCGCGATGAAGGCACCGACATCGACTGATTGGTGGCCTGTCCTCACATTGGGCGAATAACTGAACACTTGTCCTCCTATGGTTTGAGGAGGATGCCCGAAAGCGGCGATCTGGCTACGGCTGGACGCCGTTTTTTGTTGCTTTTGGGCGGTACACCGGCGTATCCATGGGGCGGCAAAACACCCATAGGGCGGTAACTTGCCCATGGGGCGGTTTGAAGGATATGTGAAACCGCGGAATTAAGCCATTCTGGCATACCGCCCCATGAGGGTTTTACCGCCCCATGGGGGTTTTACCGCCCCATGGGGTGATCACCGCCCCATGGGGATTTGGCAGGCATAGCAAAGGGGAGCCGCACGATATGTGCGACTCCCCTTACAACTTGTACCGTGTTAGCGGCTTAGGCTCACTTCTGGCCCTGAGCGGCGACAGCAGCGGCACCGGCAGCAGCAGCCTCCGGGTCCAGGTACTCGCCACGCGGCTTGATCGGCTTGAAGTTCTCGTCCAGCTCATAAAGCAGCGGGATGGCGGTCGGGATGTTGACCTTGGCGATCTCTTCCTCAGACAGGTTGTCCAGCATCTTGACGATGGCGCGGAGGGAGTTGCCGTGGGCAGCAATCAGCACGGTCTTTCCGGCCTTGAGCTCCGGCTCGATAGCGGACTCGAAGTACGGCTTCACACGCTCAACAACGTTGGCCAGGCACTCGGCTTCCGGAACCGGATCGCCGGCGTAGCGCGGGTCGTTGTTCTGGGCGTACTGGTCGTTCGGGTCGATCTCGGGCGGCGGGGTGGCGTAAGAACGGCGCCACAGCATGAACTTTTCATCGCCGTACTCTTCGCGGATCTCGGTCTTGTTCTTGCCCTGCAGAGCGCCGTAGTGACGCTCGTTGAGACGCCAGTCACGCTGAACCGGGATCCACAGACGATCTGCGGCATCCAGAGCGATGTTGGCGGTGTTGATAGCGCGACGCAGCAGGGAGGTGAACACAATGTCCGGAAGGACGTTCTTCTCCTTGAGCAGCTCGCCGCCACGCTTGGCTTCGGCTTCACCCTGTTCGGTCAGCGGAACGTCGACCCAGCCGGTGAACTGATTGGTTTTATTCCATGCGCTCTGTCCATGACGGAGCAGTACTAGTTTGTAGGTCATACGGTTCAGTCTACCGCCTCGCACACCCAAAGACGAGTGTTTTCTCGATTATTCGAGTTATGTTTATGCAACATCTCACATTCCGTTGCACAACCATCTGCGTTCAGCTACGGAAACAAGACCATCAGGGCAAACATAACGGTATCCCATTCATCATTCCCGACTTACTGGAATACTCGCATAAAGAATCCATTCGCCATCCTCTTTGCTGGTGTTGAGCACACCTCCGATACTGTCAATCCATTGGGCATGCATCCGCAGACCATTCCCGGATCCCCTTGAACCACGATCTTCGGAATTATCGACCGTCAGATTTGCAATGCCATTGGCCTGCGTGATGATTACCTCATCATTTTTTTCTTCGATAGTCAGAAGATACGGAACGTTTTTATCCGCATATCTACTGATATTGGTGTAGATCTCGGTAATCAACCCCGATATCCGAGCTGTCACGTCAGCTGAAACACAAGCTGTTCCAGCTGCCACTTTCGATGTTCCGCCAAATCCGAGTTTACGCAAACGAACATCTCCTAAGGCACACGCATCCACAAACATATGCCATCCGTCAGGCGAAGACGATTTCGACAAGTCATCCGTTTGGGGAACCGGCCCTGCAGCAAGAAGCCTAATGACCTTATGCACATTATCCAATGTGTTCATCGCCGCTTCATTCACATCATTCCAATCACGCTGCGGAGCTGCGCCATCCTCAATGTTTTTTTGCGCAGTGAATGCAATGAACGACAATCCGCTACTAACCGTGTCATGTGTCCTGCTGGCAATCGCATCATTCTTGCGCATAATGGCCATTCGCTCTTCAATTTGGCGCATTTGCACATTTCGTGCCTTCATAACAAGTAATAGCGCACGATGCGCCTGAACGAATACAACTATCGCTAAATATGTGAGATATATCAAGCAGACAAAACTTTGCAGCCATCGCAGTACCACCTGATCTCGTAAATAGCTGTCCCCAACCTTCAGCAGAAGTAATATCGCCACTGGAATGATAATTACGAAAAAGAGTGCGAGCAGGTCGTTATCAGCCACTTTCTCCATGGAGATAATCATACGGTGCCAAACTTTTGCGGATACGTCCCGATGCGTCTTCCCCTTATGTAAAGCAAGAACCACATCATGCATGATTGAAAGAATCAAATACCCTACGGTCACCACAAGAAGCAGCAGCGACACCATTAACCAGAAGGGATCAGCATCTTGCCGATACATGTAAGCTGCAAGAAAGAAACCAGACACCAACGGCAATGCCTTTATCAGAAAAGACTTGACGGACGCAACATCTCCCTGCGTCTCATGCAACAGTTTCTCCAGCTCATTATCAAAGTCACGCAAAATTCGTTCCCCCATCTAGCCAAATGGCAATGGCCTGACCGCGACTCGCCGCACCTAATTTACGAAGCATGCGGGTCGTCAGCGTTTTAACGGTGTTTACGGAGATATCTAGCTCTTCAGACACATGCACAGAAGTGTGACCTTGAGCATACAGCTGCAAAATCTGCGCTTCTCTGACGGTAAGCGAGGCAACATCGCATGGCTCGTCGGTGGCATCATTCAGCAAAGCGTGCGCCTGCTCGCAAGTATGGAACGCGCATTCCAGACCGGTTTTATTCCATATCCCTCCCTCATGTATCGCATGAATGGCCCGGACCACACTTTTCAGATCACGCTTCGCGATGATGCCTTGCGCACCGGCATTCGAAACGGACGGAGCATATACTTCCATGGGAAACGACGTAATAGCCAGTATTGGCATCAATGGCGTTCGCAAGCGAATCCGGCGCACAACTTCAACACCTTCCATATCAGACAAAGACATGTCAGCAAGAAGCACATCCGGACGTTTCTTTTCATTCAGACAGAGTTCGATCGCTTTCCTCCCCGCCGTCACGGTCCAAGCAATCCGAATGGCGGGTTCATGTCTACGTAGATACGCGGTCAGCGCACCAATCGTCAATTCATCGTTGTCGACGATTCCCAACTTCAATACGTCTTCCATGGCTACCATACAACACCTTTTTCGCCTTTCAGGCCAGCCATGTCGCGAAAAAAGGTGACAAAACGATATCTGACACCGATCATCGATCTATCTTGGTTCATGAAAGGAAAGAAATTATGGGAAATAACAAAAAGAAATTAACAGCAGTTCTCATCACTGTTATCATCGGCGGCAGCAGTCTCCTGGTGGGGACTGAATCTGCAATGGCTGAAGATATTGCGCCGATCTATACGGCCCATACGACCTCTTCATACTCAGACCTCCAGTCTCAAAATGCTGAAACCTACTCAGGAGAAAGCCGAATCGGACTCTCTGCTGTTGCAAAGAGCGTGCTCAAGGTCTGGAATAAACTTCCAGCCTCGGCACGAAAAGCAATTGGAAAATACACAGGGCTCAGCGGATTCCTTGCTGCCATCGATCATTTCACGGGTACAGAAGAACAAGTCATCTACAGTGCCTGTCGATACGTAGGAATGGATAACGCAACCGCACAAACTGTTACAAAAATAGGCGTTGTGGAAGCGGTTAAAATTATAGCCGGAGCATCCTTCAGCTATGAGAAGTTACATGCTCTCGGCGGAGCCGCATCTGCCCTAGCTGCGGAACTGCTCGGAATCGATGGCATCAAGAAACAATGCTTCGCTTAATTAAGCACATATGAGAATCTGGAAGACGATTGCAGTGTGGTCACTCTTTGCGCTGGGGATCGTTTTGTCGATAAGCAGGCAATACGACTTTGCAATCATATCGTTCCTCGCTTCGGAGACCTTGGCCTTCCTGCATGACAACAAATAGTGGCGGCGGGCTGGAATCGTTGTTTTCCGACCCGCCATCCGCTGCCCCCGGCATTTCACCGCCTAAACCAATATCGACGAAGTCACGTAGACCAGGGCGAGCGCCAGCGAGGCAAGTGTACAGAGCGGTAGTGCTTTGCGGTAGGTTTTTCTTGCGATTGCGCATAATGCGGCAATTTGCGCCGCGCACAGTATGGCAATAACTGCGATTATTACGATCAGCGGAATGCTACTGGTTGCATATATCGACGATTGCAACAGATGGTGCAACGCAAGCAATGCCGAAATAATCAGGATTACGATAGTGAAGATAGTGCCGTTTCGCAGCCCCATTGCAGTCATCCACGTATGTTTTCCGTGATTGCGGTCAGATTCGATGTCACGCAGATTGTTGACGCACAGCACAGCAACCGCGACCAATCCCGCAGCTGAACCGCCAAGCAGTCCACTCGCCGAAATATTGCCAGACAACGCGAACATGGTGCCACAAGTGGCAACCAATCCAAAGAAAATGTATACGAAAACCTCACCAAAATAGTGGTAGCCGTAGGGATGTTTCCCACCAACATAGAACCAGCCGGCCGCCAGACATGCGATGCCGACCAGAATGAACCACCAATAGCCGGTCAACGCGATGACGGCCAGACCGCACAGGCAGGCGATCAGCGCGTTGATTCCGGCCGCGGCCAGCACCTTCTTGGGACTCACGCCGGATGCGACAAGCCGGGCGGGACCCTGCCGACGCCGCGATGACGGAAGCGTTCCCGATGCCGAATCCGGTTCCGTGGACGGTGCTTCCGCAAACGATCGCGCCGTATCGACGGCACGTCCCTCGTCGGTGCCACGCACGCCGTCGGAATAGTCGTTCGCAAAATTCGCGGCGATTTGCAGGAACAGCGCCACGCAGCCGCACAGCACCGCCACCAGCACGAACCAGCCTGCGGAGCGCTGGCATTCGCCGGCCAACGAGCCGAATCGCATCTCCCCCAGATCATGCTGCCCACCGAAGAACGGGCACGGATCATGCCATGCATCACCGCCACGCGAGTATCCGGACACGTCCGGCCATGACAACGAGGCCCCGATGATCACCGGAGCGACCGACAACGGCAACGTCTTCGGGCGAGCGCCGCGAATCCAAGTCGATATGTGCATGAGCGCCATTCTACGTGCGGTTGCGCTTTCCTGACACCACCATTGTCGGGTGAGCCACATGGCGATCGCCCGGCTGCGCGTTCCAACGTCGGACTTCGCCACGGCACGCCCGGTATGGGTTCCGACCGAGTTCCCGGAGAATCACAGCACAGGCGGACATCAAGCGCAATGGAGCCGTCACCCGCTCGGGTGCACGGAGCCGAAGGGGATTTGAGCATATAAGGTCCATTGTCCATCCTCAAAACTGGCGTTCAGCACCCCGCCCATCGATTCGATGATCGAATGATGCAGCTTCAGCCCTCGCCGCGAAGGCTCCAGACCTTCACGTTCCTTGCATGAATCGTATTGCATGACCGTCACCGACTCGGCGGCAACGGTGACGAATACGCCATATGGCTGCGCAGGATCCGCATGCTTGGCGATATTGGCATAGAGTTCGGCAATCAGATTGAAGACCTCCTTGCAAGCAGGATCCTCACAGCCCATGCCGGCAGGGAACTCGCCATCCAATCTCGATTCCCCATACAAACGAAGACTGTTCATGCGCTCATCGCCCTGGGCCATCATGGTCCGCATCCGTTCAGCCGGAGAATCCGTTGTACGCTTCCGAATCTTCGAACCCACTTGCCCGGCAGTCCACCCATCACCTTCATTCCCGGCATCGGTGGCACCGGTATCCTCATGTCGCAGCAGATCAATCACCGCATGCATCTCATCCAACGCGCGTTGCGCCGTATCGTTGACGCGATTCCAATCAGCCGCCTGCCTCGAACCATCGGCGGCGGATTCCTGCAGTTTGTTCTGCGCAAGAAAAGCGATGTACGACAGTTCTCCCGTAACGGAATCATGGATGCGACTGGCAATGCGATTATCCCGTTCGACAAGCCTCACACGCTCGGCGAGCTCATCCACACGTCGATTCCGATCGGCGACGATCCGCCTCACCTCACGCACAACCAAAGTCAGGGCGAACCACGCGATATACAAGGCATACAGCACCGCCGCCGCGATATTGACCCCGATGACGAATTCGGGTTCCAGACCAATCACGTGGATGCAAGATGCGCCGATCACCAGCACAAGAGGGACAATCACGGCGACAATGCCGAACAACCGATCGTTACGTGGGGGACGCGCGTCCTCCACGCCGCCAGGAGCCTTGGCCGCACCGCGAGATTCCCTTCTCATCGCAGCCAAGAATCCTCGCGCCGACGACCACTGAACATATACGCTATATGTCACCATCATCATAACGCAGATCCACAGGTAACCAACCCAGATATCGTTATGGGTGAGATTCCATAGCACCAGACAGCCCGCCGCGCACAGCAGCAACGGCACCGCTACCGCCATCATGGTCATGGACGAGCGTGCGGATGATATCAGATCGGACCAGATGGCATCGAATTCGTCGGATGATGCATCGCCCTGTTCCGTTTCCGACGAATGCTCTTCGGACTTCCGCTCAAGCATTATTTCCACTCGTTCCATCAGCCATCCATATGGCTATGGCCTGGCCTCGATTGGAAGCGCCAAGTTTCGCAAAAATACGATGGGAATACGTTTTGACCGTATTCTCCGTCAACCCCAGATGATCAGCAACCTGCTTGGAAGTAAGACCCCGCGTAAACAATCCGATCACGGCCTCTTCACGCTCCGTCAATCGAGGCTTCCGCCCCTCATCGCCGTGCATGGCGCGTCGATGGGCCTCCGTAGCCGGAAGGAACAGCTCGGCAACATCGCTTTCAACGCCATGAGTCCACGTGCGGTTCTGCAATACGACGCTGATGGCGTTGCAGATTGCGTTCAAATCACGTTTGGCGATGATGCCCTGCGCTCCGGCACGGGCCGCCGATTCGGCATACACCTCCAAAGGGAAAGAAGTAATTGCCAGGATAGGAGTTTTGGCGGTACGTTCCCTGATCGAGCGGATAACCCATTCCCCGGAAAGCCCGTTCAGCGACATGTCCGTGATCAGAATGTCGGGGCGCGTGCGATCGGACAAGGCTGCGGACGCTGCGCGTCCGGCGTCATCGGTAGTCCACGCCACTTCAGCCCCCAACAGATTATTGCGCAACCATGTACGCAACGCGGCCAACGTCAAATCATCATTGTCGAGTATCGCAATCGATGCGGCTTCATCTTCGTCCATAACGCCTCTTCAAAAGCATATTCGATGTCATCTCAATCATTGCCGCACCTTGCCCGCTACGCAACCTCCGTCATCCTTTCGAGCGACATGTCCTCCAGCCGGGCGACAACGCTACGCAACGCAAACCTCTTGGCTTTACATTAGTCACCAACGCATCGCCTGATGCGTCACTGAGCAATCCAGGAGGTTACTTCATGCATCTAGACACAAACAGAAAAGCAGTTGCTTCATTGCTTTCCCTCTCCCTAATCACCGGAATAGGTTTTGCCGCCGGTACGGCTACGGCAATGGCCGATGAACCATCAACCGCATCGAGCGCCGTTCCGTCAGCCGACTCTGAAATTCAACGTGACGCCTTGAGACATGCTGGTTTTACCGACGAGGAACTCACCCAGATCACCAATGATGAAGCTACGACATTGTATGAGGCTCTTATCTCAGGCAATCATGCTCTTGACGAACATGCACCCGCAACAAGAGGAGCATATTCCAAGCTCGCAAGAGCGATTCTTAGGATCTTCAACCAACTCCCCGCTTCGGTTCGCAAGGCCATTGGGCCAATCGGCAAATTCTTGGATTACATCGACCATTTCACCGGCACAACTGAGCATATCATTTACAGTGCATGCAAGGCGGTAGGGATGAATGATTGGTGGGCCAACTTCGTCACTAAGACAATCATGCTGTTCCTATAACAGTCATAGACATAAGGCAGGCATCCAATGACTCCACCGAAGAACCAGCCACAGGAAGACCCCAGAAATACCTGGAAACGGTATGTTCTGGGTAGTATCTGCCTGCTGGGAGCGATAGCAACGGCCGTGCTGTTCTTTCTCGATCTCAAAAACGGCTGGCTTCGGCGAGCCGTCACCTCCGCGATAGCGACCATAGTATTGCTTGGATACTTCGTTCGGGCGTTCCCTCCCGCAGACAAGAGCAATGCAGCCGCTTCAGAGAACATGGATGATTCGGGTTCCGAAAGAGATGATGATAATGCTTAAACCCAATACCAAACGATCGCGCACAAAGTCCGTATGGACGATCATGTTGCTTTTCCTGGCGCTTTCCTCCATTCCGCTGTGCATCGTCGACCTGTCTCAAGCCGAATGGGCATCCGCGGCGGGAGAAGGAATGGCCGCCATCGTGCTGTTGGGATTCGCTTGGGCCGAATATCACGATTCCGCACATTCGGGTACAAGCCGCGCATATCGCGAAGCACGCTCACGCTACGATGCGTGGGTGGAACAGAGGATGTATCGCCAGATAAGCAGAATCACGCTCATCGCGTGCGCGTTGACATGGACGGCATCGGTGATCGCGTATAAGGCAACGGGAAACACGGCGACGCTGTCCGTCGCGTTGGGAGCGGCACCGGCGATCATCGTCAATCTCGCACTCGCCCCGATACTCAGCCTGTGGTACGGCCATCGCTTCGAGAAGACCCACGACGGAGAAGCCACGTGGTTTCTCAATCCCGAACGGTGATGCATGGGCCAGTCCCCTGAGCCAGTACCGTCAAACAAGAGCGGGGCCATCGGAATCGTTATGATTCGAAGGCCCCGCTCTTTTGGCATACGCGTCTCAGTTCAGCGGCTTGACCAGCGGGAAGGTGATGGTTTCGCGAATGGTGGCGCCGGTCAGGGCGATCAGCAGACGGTCGATGCCCATGCCCATGCCGCCAGCCGGGGGCATGCCCACGCCGAGGGCCTCCAGGAAGTCCTCATCGATGTCGCAGGCCTCCTCGTCGCCAGCGAGCGCGTCCTTGGCCTGGGCCACGAAGCGTTCACGCTGCACGACCGGATCGTTGAGCTCGGAATAGCCGGTGGCCAGCTCAAAGCCACGCACGTACAGATCCCACTTCTCGACCACGCCGGGCTTGGTACGGTGGCCCTTGACCAGCGGGGAGGTCTCGACCGGGAAGTCGCGCACGAAGGTCGGCTCGTACAGCTTGTCCTCGTAGAAGTGCTCCCATAGGTGCTCGACGAGCTTGCCGTGGTTCTCCACGTCGTCGCGTTCCACGCCGAGCTTGTCGGCGATCTCGCCCAGGTGCTCCACGGAGGTGCCGGGGTTGTCCGGGCCGCCGTTCGGTACGATCTGCTCGCCCAACGCTTCGGACAGGGAGTCGTACATGCTGATGGTCTTCCATTCGCCGCCGAAGTCGTATTCGGTGCCGTCCAGCAACGTCACCTTGTGGCTGCCGAACACGTCCATGGCGGTTTTCTGCACAAGCTCCTTGACCAGCTGGCCGATGGAATCATAGGTGCCATACGCCTGATAGGCCTCGACCATGGTGAATTCGGGGGCGTGCGTGGCGTCGACGCCCTCATTGCGGAAATCGCGGTTGATCTCGAACACGCGATCGATGCCGCCGACCAGGCAGCGCTTGAGGAACAGTTCCGGGGCGATGCGAAGGTACAGGTCAAGGTCGAAGGCGTTCATGTGCGTGGTGAACGGGCGGGCGGCCGCGCCACCGTGCAGGGTCTGCAGCATCGGGGTTTCGACCTCGAGGAAGTCGTGGTCGTCAAAGGTGCGGCGCAGGGAGGCCACCGCCTTGGAACGGTTGCGCACCATGTTGCGGATGTTCTCGTCCGCGATCATGCCAATGTATGGCTTGCGGGTACGGGTGTCTTCGTTCAGGTCCTTGTGCAGGGCCGGCAGCGGCTGCAGGGCCTTAGAGGCGATAGCCCACTCAGTGGCGAATACGGACAGCTCGCCGGTCTTGGAGGCGATGACGCGGCCCTTGAGGTACAGGTGATCGCCAAGGTCGACCAGCTGCTTGAACTGTTTCAGGGAGTCGGCGCCGATCTCCTTCTTGGAGATCATGCCCTGGATTTTGGTGCCGTCGCCGGCGGAAAGCTGCACGAAGCACAGGCCGCCCGCGTTACGCAGGAACAGCACGCGGCCCGCGATGCCGACCATGTCTTCGGTCTCTTCGCCAGCCTCGAGCTTGCCGTCATACTTGGCGCGGACCGCCTCGATGGTGTCGGTGACGTCCAAGTGCACCGGGTAGGGGGCGAGGCCGGCCTCAAGCATCATCGCGCGCTTGGCCACGCGCATCTGCACCTGCTCGGGGTGAGCCAGCGGGCCGAACTCCTTGTTGGAGGGGTCCACGGCTTCGTCCAGCGTGGCACCGGACTTGATCTTCTCGCGGATGGTGGCGTCCTGCTTGAGCAGCATTTCCGCACGTTCGACGGTGCTCATCTGCGGGACGGCCGGGGTTTCGTTCTCAGTGTTTTCGGTATTTTCGACAACTTCAGCCATGATTCATCAGTGTACGCAAGGCCGGCGATTATGAGCCCGGCAGACCGCACGGCCATCTGAACACCCGCTCACATGACGCAAAACCGGCTCTGCACAAGGCTTGAGAGATCTGTACACATGGCGAATCCATCATCACGCAACACTCGCGACATGCCGATTTGCATTGTCCACCACCACAATGTAATATCTACGTCTGTTGCCAAACGGGCTGTAGCGCAGCTTGGTAGCGCGCTTCGTTCGGGACGAAGAGGCCGCGGGTTCAAATCCCGCCAGCCCGACAACTGGACCGGATTGTTGAGGAATCAGCAATCCGGTTTTTCGTTTCCTGTCCCAACAATCAAACCAAGCGATCGAACAGCGGTAAACAACCCGCCGCACACAGCGACAAACCGGCGCGGCAAGCCCCGTATTTGTTGGCGGACCACCGTAATATATCGCTCGAATCAATCGATTGCCGCACTGTTTTTGTAAGTAATACTGAAGTAGTTAGAGGAACCATGAAGAAGAGTCTGCTTGCACTGGCTTCGGGCGCGTTCATTCTCGGTGCCGCCGAGTTCGTGATGATGGGCATTCTGCCGCAGGCCGCGGCCGCCACCGGCGTGGACATCCCCACCGCAGGCCATTACATTTCCGCGTATGCGATCGGCGTGTGCTTCGGCACACTGATTCTGGTATTCGGCCGCAAGGTGCCGCCGAAGAACCTCATCATATTGTTTATGGTGATTGCGCTTATCGGTAATCTGGCCTCCGCGTTCTCGGTCAATGCCGCCACGCTGATTGTCGCGCGCTTCATTGCCGGCCTGCCGCACGGCGCATTTTTCGGCACCGCCACACTCATCGCCAAAACCTTGGCCGACAAGGGCAAAGAAGCACAAGCCGTATCGGTAATGGTCACCGGCCAAACCGTAGCCAATATGCTCGGCGTACCGGCGGGCACCTTGATGGCTGAGTTCCTATCCTGGCGCCTCGCATTCGGTATTCTGGCTGCATGGGCGGCAATGACCATCGTGCTAGTTCTGGCATGGATCCCCTTCGTTGCGCCGATTAAGGACGCCGGCATCGCCGGTCAGTTCAAATTCCTTACTCGTCGTGGACCGTGGGTGATTCTGGCCGCCGTATTCACCGGCAACGCAGGCGTGTTCTGCTGGTGGAGCTACGTCTCCCCTTGGCTGCAGAAGACCGGTGGCTGGTCGTCTAACCTGGTACCGCTATTGATGATGCTTGCCGGCTTCGGCATGGTGATAGGCGGTCTTATCGGCGGTCGCATCACAGATAAATGGCGCCACGCCGGCACTGCCGCGCTGGGTCAGACGATTTCCTGCATCGGCTTGCTGATGGTTTTGCTACTGCCGGGAAACCAGGGCACTACTGCTTTGCTGACCTTCTGGATCGCCTTCGGACTGTTCTTCATCTCCGCTCCGCAACAGCTGTTGATGACCGAAGCCGGCCAAGGCGGCGGCGAGCTCATCGCCGGCGCAGCCGTGCAGGTGGCCTTCAACTTCGGCAATGCCATCGGCTCGATTGTCGGCGGCGCGATGCTCACCACCTTCTCGATGAACTATCGCTATACCGGTCTGGGCGGTATGCCGCTGGCTCTGCTTGCCGTAGGGCTGCTGGCCTTCTACTCGTGGCGCTGCGAAACCGATACCGACGCCATTCACCGCATGCGCGAAATCAAGGTGGGCTGAGACCCCATATCTCAGCTCCCCTCGGTTGAGGGGAGCTGGCCGCGCAGCGGACTAAGGGGAGTAACAGCCAGCTCGAATCCTTTCGACGAGGAAAACACTGAGACCAAGCTCACAGCAAACTCCCTGACGTGTTTGTTCACAGTATTAATAGACTGAAATCAGACACGATTCAGGGAGGTCTGGCGGTATGGACGAGGAAGCACTGCTCAAACAATTCGCCGCGCAATTCGCGCATGGTCCAGACGATGCCGACGACACCGATGCGGCGGCCGCAGCACAAGGTGCCGATTCCACGGCGAACCAGGCCATGGACGGTGCCGATCAATCGCCCGCAACCTTTGATACCCAACAATTCCTGAACGGACTGGACGCGATTTTCGATCGCCACGCGGCCGCCACCGAAGCCGGTCCGTACTTGGAACAGGCAATGGTGGACGCGGAAAACGCCGGCGACGACGCCGGACTGCTCACCGTGCTCAACGAAACGATGGGTTTCTATCGCTCACAGGGCCGGCACAAGGAGAATCAGTGGATCGTGCAGCGAGCGCTGGAACTGGCCGCTCGTATGGGCTTGACCACCGGCACATCCGAGGCGTGGGCCACCACGCTAATCAATTGTGCCACCGCGATGCGCGCGGCCAAGCAATACGATCAGGCCGAGGATTTGTATCATCAGGCGCAGAGTGTCTGCCGGCATTCGCTGGCACCCACCGACCGTAGGCTCGCAGCACTGCACAATAATCTGTCGATGCTCTACAGCGAGACGCATCGGCCCGACAAGGCGGAACTGGAGTTGCGTGAAGCGCTGCGCATTATCGAAGCCTCGAGCGTGAACCCGGACGCGGATATCGACGTGGCCAGCTCGCACACGAATCTGGCGTTGACCCTGCTGCCCGAACACAAGTTGGAGGGTGCGCATTGGCATGCAGCCAGAGCGCTGGAAATCTATCGCACCGGCCATCTGGAACATTCCGCGCATTATGCCTCCGCACTGGCGGGCTTCGCGCAGGTGTGCTTTGCCGAGAGACGGTATGCGGATGCGGTTACTGGATACCGGCATGCGCTGGCCGTGATCGAGGAATGTTACGGCAAGGACACCGATTACTGGCGTATCACCGCCGACAATCTGCGGCAGGCCGAGGAAACGGCGGCGCAGGCCGGGGTGACGGTTGACAATGCGGGTGTTGCCGGCGATGCAGGCGCGCTGCCCCAGTCCGGATCGCGGCTGCCGGACAGCCCGGCACAGGACAAGACCGGTGCGGACGCGACATCTTCCCCATCCACCGTTTCGGTGTCGACCGGTTCTGCGGGCGCGGCCGAGGCCGTTTCCGCATGCCCGGTGTCCGGACTGAAGCTGGCCCGCGCGTTCTGGACGCAGATGGGCAAGCCGATGATTGCGGCGAAGTATCCGCAGTATGCCGGGCGTATCGCCGCCGGTCTGGTGGGCCATGGCTCGGAATGCTACGGATTCGATGATACGTATTCGCAGGACCACGATTTCGGCCCGCGCTTCTGCCTGTGGCTTACGGATGAGGATTACGCGGCCATCGGCGAGCAACTTGAGGCCGATTACGAGGCACTGCCGCGCAAGTTCAGCGTGGATGCGCAAGGCCGCGTGAAGTTCGAGGCACATGCCAGATCCGATGCTTCCGGGACATTCCCCTCCGCAGGTGCAGGCTCCACCGTCATACCCGATGCGACAAACGCACCCACCCCCGGCACCGCTACGGACGATGCCGCTACTGCCGAGTCAGGCGCGGCGTCCTCTGATGTGGCGGAAGCGATGATGACTCCGATTGATGCACCGCTCTCCCCCGTCACGCCGCGCGCACAGGGCGCGAATCGCCGTGACGGCGTATTCCGCATCGGTGACTTCTTTGAGTCGATCACCGGGTATCGCACTGCGCCCGCGCAAACCGCGCCGCACGAGTGGCTGATGCTGGCTGAATCGACTCTGGCCGCAGCCACCAATGGCGAAGTATTCGCAGACCCCACTGGGCAGTTCTCCAAAACACGCCAAGGGTTCAAGGATATGCCCGACGACGTGCGGCTTGCCTTGATTTCCAAGCGATTGGGCATGATCGCCCAGGCCGGTCAATATAATCTGCCGCGTTCGTTGAAACGCGGCGACGGCGCGGCCGCATGGCTGTCCATCCACGAGTTCGTGCAGGCCACCGCCTCGTTGGTGTTCCTGGTTAACGTGCCGATGGTGGTGGGCTATATGCCGTATTACAAGTGGCAGTTCGCAGCATTGCGCAAGCTGTCTGGCTCGATGTTCGCGCTGTTGCCGAACGTGGGCGAACAGTTGGAAACCGTGATGCGATTGAGTTCGGCAGCCTGCTATGGCGGGGCCGGATTCGGCGAAGGCGGCAAGGGCGCGGCTACAGCAATCGAGAAAATCAACGATATCGTGGAGCAGATTGCGGCGGATATCGTCAAGGAACTCAAACGCGAACACCTGACCACGTCCGGCGAGACCTTCCTCGAATGGCAGCGCCCGTATGTCGAGGACCACATCGCCTCTGATGATCCGGTGCTTAAGAGTTTGTAGATTCAAGCTCCCTCTGTCACGGCTTCGCCGTGCCATCTCCCTCATCAGAGGATTAGTGAAAGGAACGTCGATGACCAACGAACTGACTGATGATGAACTGCGCGAGGCTATTGTGCGCCATGAATGGGATCAGTTCCAGCGCACCAACAATGAGGGTGGACGCGCGGCATGCCAAGGCAACTGGCCGGTGTTCCACCAGATGCGGTTGGCCCAGTTCCTCACATGGGAACGGCCATTACTCACCAGCTATGCCGCTGATCTTGACGCGGCCGACCACGTGGGCCGCAACCTCGTGACCGAAAAATACGGCCGCATGATGGCCTCCACCGCGCCGGAAGATTTCACGAAGAACATAGAGCCGTATATTCCGCGTCTCTCTGAAGAACGCGTGGCCCGTCAGGAACAGGTCATCGCCCAGCAGGTCGCCTGGGCCAAGGATTTCCGCGAACGCTACCCCAAGCTCGGCGAGGCGATGCGCGTACTCACCACCACCGACGACACACCATCTGCCACCTCATTCGAAACCTATCTGCGCGGCGAGCTTGGTACGTATTCCGACCAGACCTTCGAACGTTACGAAGCGATGATTGGCGAGCGGGCCGCAGCCAGCCTGCAACGCAATATCACTGAGGAAACCTTGTTGCACACGGTCCAGCTCGGCGGTTTCGACACCTTGGAGGAGGCCGAAGCCTCCCAAGCGTAATACTCAGCCATTCACTGTGTACCGGACACCCCGACTGATGTACGCCGGCCGGCCACACCCAGGCCAACGCAATCTGCCGATCGCCCCACACCCAGACCACCAACGCAGCTTGCCCGCCAGGCCCCATTGACCGGCGCACATCGGCAGAATTACAGCGAGAATAGGCCCCAGAATGCCAGTGTCATCAGTGTGGTGAGAGTGCCGAGCGCTACCATCACGCATATGACGCGCCGTACACCGACGATATCGGCGCGGCAATACCAGACACGTTCCATTTCCCAAGCAAACAGCACCACCAACAGCATGGTCGCTATTTGCAGCACCACCCATCCGACGGCAAACAGCCGCGGTTGAGGCATAACCAATACAGCCGATACGCCTACGGCGCTCATATAGCCGTACAACAGCCCAGTAATCACCATCACCGCTGTGCCGGTACCGGCAGATAAGCCGGCAATGCCGTGCAACATGAGCCGCGGGGCGACCCCCAGCTCACTCGGCGTCGCATGCATGGCACGCACAGTCGCCACACTACGTCGCCCGGCCAGCAACGTCTGTAGCCAAGAAAACACAGTCAAGCCAATACCCAATATCGCCGCCAGCACGATCAGCACGGGCCCTGCCACCATCAGACCGGCCAGCACGCCGAGCGAGCCGACGATACCGGATCTGGTACGTTGCGGCGCTGCGAAGCGCTGGTGAGGCGTTGCACCGGCGACTTGGGGCGTTGCCCATCCATCGGCTTTGGTTCCGGCGGTCACACCGTTCACCCAATTTTCCAGCGCTTGCGTATAGCCTTCGGCCAATGGCAGGTTCGGGGTGAATAAGCCCTCACCAGCCCGCATCTGATGGTTGCCGGCAAAATAGCGTACGGTGACGTTCTCGTTGCCGGACTTGTTGGCCGTGGCGATGATCCGCTGCGCCCCCTGTTCGATGGGCATGGCCGTATCGTAGGTGCCGTAGTTCACCAGCACCGGCATGGTGAGGGATTTCAGATACCGGTCGGCATCAAAGTCGGCATAGGCTAGATCGAATGGCGCGTAGTCCAGCGACATCAATTTGGCCATGTCTTTGACCACGGGCTTGGGCGCGCCGGCCTCATGCGTATAGGCGCTGACAGCCATGGCCATTTGCTCACGTCCATTGAACACCGGTGCGGATGTAAGTATGGCAAAGGCAATGTCTTGCCGTTTCGAGGTTAGAATCGTGGCAATCCAGGTGCCTTCGGATTCGGCGTAGATGCCGGTTTTGGCGGGGTCCACGCCGCTTATGCCACGCAACACGTCGAGCGAACGCCCGTAGTCGCGAGCAAAACGCGGGTAGTCGCGATGCAGCACGGTGTAGTTGTCGTTGCGCTTGGCCGGCACCAAGGTCACGATACCGGCAGAGGCCATGGCGTTGGCGATATCGCCGAAATCCTCGGCACCGCTGGTACCGGACCCGTGAATGAACAGACAAGCCGGGCGTGGCCCGGGAGCGTCGACCGGTTCACGTAGTACGGCGGGTAGCGTGACGCCATCGCCGGTCTTGATGGATAGTCGGGTTTCACGCGTACGATATCGCCCCTCGTGGGGAATGTTCGCATGGGCAGGGGTGATGGTGGTGTCGGCAGAAGCGATAACGATGTGCTTGGTGTAGGGCCGTGTGTTCCATTGCGGCATCATCGCCCAGCCAAGTGTGGCGAATACCAGCGTCATCGCCATCGCGGTGGCGATGACGCTCGCTACCCGCCGCGCCGAAATCCGCTTCATAGTTACTATGCCTCCCCCATCAGCATAGAACGGCCGGCTCCCGTCATAATGTGCTTCTACTGGGACCGTAATGCAATGGTTGTAACGCTATTTTCTCTTCTTGACGGCACCGACTATGGCCCATACAACGGCCACTATTACCAGAATAAGTCCCACTACGGCGCAGATAATAGCCGTCAGCAATTGCGGATTCGGCGAGAACAGCGAAATCATCCGATCCGGAGATATGTACCCGAAAACCAGCGCGATCACGCCGATAATCACGCCTAATAGTCCGAATACCACAGTAGGCGCGCTGATGCTCTGTTTCTGGATGTTCTTGGCACTCTTGACATCCTTAGCATTCTGGACGTTCTTGGCGCTCCCCCCAGGCTGGCATGGTTTGCCGGCGGTCTGAGACTGCTCATAGGAAGGTTGCGCTGAAGATGCTGCGTACATCGGTACATCATCGGCAGATGGAATCGGCCCACCATCCCCCTCCACGGCATCGGCAACTGTTTCCAGGGCAATCCGATCTGTGGTCGGTTCGATGGGCGATGGAGAGGCAGTTGTCGCCTGCGTATCCACATCCGAGACCGACGCATCCGCATGATTGTCGGCGACGGGCAGCACAGCCGTTTCGTCATCATCAGCTGCGGATGGCAGCACCGTGGTATCGGTTCGGTCATCGACGGTCACCATGGTTGTTGTCGCGGTGGTCGCGTCGGTTTCGGAAGGTATGGCCGTGGTCGGTGTCGCATCCTCGATGGAGGCGAATTCCTTGGTTTCATCAGTCATGATTCCATCTCCTGGTTGTAACGGCTTGATCATTCCGATTGTTCGGTTGTGTTCTTGCTTGTGCTGTTGCCATCGTATATATCGGCAAGCGGCTGGAACGTGGAGCCTTTCCAATCGGAGGCGTACACCACGTTGACACGTGCTTCCACCGCATAGGGAATATTGATTTTTAGTTCTGGGCCGTTGTCCGGCATGGCGGATCCCTTATCCAACCATTCGTAATCAGGCCCATTCATGGGATTGGTGGCGCTTTCAGCTCCGAAGAAGCCAAAGCTTATTAGACCCATGTAGTTGTTGTATACCATCTCGTATTTGCCGCCAACGTCACTCGAAGTGGAGTAGGAGTCGGCGGTGCCGAAGGCGTAAGTGCAGGAATCCGGCAGAACGATATGCACTTGCGCCTGTGTTGCGGCTATGGTGATGGTACCGACCGGGCAATTACTGATGGAAATTTTGCCATCCAGCATCTTCACCGTGTGCGGCCCATGTATCTTGCCCCAATCGGACCAATCAATGATCGCCTGATCGGTGTTGTAGTTTTCACCGCTGAACGCCACACCTTGCTGCAATGTTTCGAACGTGGCATCGCTGGCATCGGCAACGAAGATGCCATCCTTTTGCACATCGTTCATGCCATCGCTGTTTCTCGCACTGACAGATTGGCTCAGTGAAACAACAGTATTGATGCCGCTGGCACCAAAATCACGGTAGTACACGCCAGACGTGCCTGAAACGATGGTCATGCAGAGCGCGCATCCACCGGCAACCAGTCCGAGAGGAATCAGACCACCGGTACGCCGTCCTTTGAATCCGAGAATGATGACCACCAGCCCCATCACTATGCATACTGCGGCAATCCAGATGGTGCTCAGACGCATAATGCCGATAATGCCCATGTCGTTTACCCAAATCAGTCCCATCAGACCGGCAAAGGAGAGGAAGGTAAGGCCCAGTATGCTCAAGACCACGATTGGGCCCGCCGGCTTGCGGCGCTTGGACTCGGTGGGGGCATAGGCCGTCGCGTTCATACGGTCGGGGGCAAGCGGCCCGTTGGGTACTGTGCTGGGCATCACGCTGGGAACCGCGCCGGGCACCGCGCCGGGCACCGACTGATAGAAAGGCTGTGAAACAGGCTGTGAAACACTAGTCTCGGTTCGTGAAACAGGTTGTGAAACAGGTTGCGGAGCTGAATACAAAGGAGATTGAGGGACCGGTTGCGCGGCTGGATATGAGACAGGCTGTGGAGCTGGATATGACACAGGCTGTGAAACCGGTCGCGTCGCAGATGCCCTGAATCCGTACCCTTCCTGCTGGCGAATGCCGCTTTTGGCTAACAGCCAAAGCGCTAAGGCGGCGAGCGCAATACAAACCCACCCCGCACCTGGAATCACGATTGCCACGGCGAGGAACAGGAAGCATCCAAGACAATTCCAGTCCCATTGGCCGGCAATGAGGTCCTCGGCCAAGATGTGCCCATCGCGTACATCCGGAATCAGAAACCAGCCGAGTGCGTACAGAGCTGCGCCAAAACCGAAGAACAATGTACATACAATCACCAAAGCACGTACTAGTGTGGGGCTCCAGCCAAGCCGTAAAGCGATGCCGCTGCATACGCCGCCGATCCACCGGTCGTCGCCGCGAACCAGTCCACTGGATCGCACCCAAGTGAAGAAGCGTCGCGATGTCTTGTTTTTTTGCGGACCAGGCTGCGGCTGTGGCTGATACGGATTCGCGTTTGGATTGCTCATGATTCCATTACACCGCCCGACCACTGCCACAACGCTCGGGGAACACCCTGATTGTTCCCTGAACACCGGGTAAAACCCCGGTCGCAACGCCCTGAGCGCGGCACAATAGGAGTATGACGTCATCTCCCGAACCATTGCTGCCTGCGCGCATGCCGTTGATGCGCCCCCGGCAGGGCCGTTGGCTCACCGGTGTGTGCAAGGGCATCGCCCTGCACTTGGGCATCGGCGTGGCATGGATTCGGATTGCGTTCATCGCACTGACCTTCCTCTACGGCGCAGGCATCATCGCTTATGTATTCCTGTGGGTGTTCATGCCCGCCGGAGACCCGGTGACGGCTGCAGCTCGCACAGTGCCCGTTGATCAGGCGCCGCTTGCGCGAGGCAATCAGTCACTTGCCGCCCATGACGACGAATCGGCTGCCGCACCGGAATCATTGTCCGAGGCCATCCAACGTGCCCCGAAACCGGCCGTCGTGGCATTGGCCGGTTTCGCGTTGATGGCCATTGGACTGCTGCTCACCAGCACCGGTGCGGATGTCCAGATTGTGCTTCCGCTGCTGGTAGGGTTGGGCGGCATCGCACTGGCATGGATGAATCTTAGTCCGCGAGGCACGCAGCTGTTGTCTATGTTGGGCGGCATCGCACTGATTTTCATGGGATGGGCATTGTATGTGCATAATGTCAGCATTCCTGGGTGGGGCGCCTCTCCTCGACGCATTGTTGCCAGCGGATTCATGATGATCGTCGGTATCGTGGTGGCGGTGATGCCGTGGGCGAACGCGATGCTGCAACGGCTCACCCACGAGCAGGCATTGAAGGAGCGCGAAGAGGAGCGCGCGGACATGACCGCCCATCTGCATGATGGCGTGCTGCAAACGTTGGCGCTGATTCAGCTGCACTCCGAGGAATCGACCACCGTATTCGCCCTGGCGCGTAGCCAAGAGCGCGAGCTGCGCGAGTGGCTGTATCAGGAACGTTCCACATCGGATCGTTCGGTGGGAGCCGGATTGAAGCAGATCGCCGCCGAAGTGGAGGACGAGCACGGCAAGCCGATTGAGGTGGTCACCGTGGGCGACGCGCGGCCGAGCGCCCAGACCGATGCGCTGCTGGACGCCACCCGTCAGGCGTTGGTCAATGCGGTCACGCATGGCGGCGAGCCGGTGTCTTTGTATTGCGAGGCCAGCGACACGATGGTTGAAGTGTTCGTGCGCGACCATGGCGAAGGCTTCGATATGGACGCCATTCCGCCCGACCGGCTGGGCATCCGCGAATCGATTATCGGCCGCATCAAACGGCGCGGCGGTACAGTGGAGATAGTGTCCAGAGCCGGCTGGGGCACCGAGGTCAGAATGCATATGCCGATCGCGCTGAAAGCGGCGCAGGGAGAACATCGATGAGCGAGAACGAGACAGCCAAGATTCGTGTGGCCGTGGTCGATGACCATGAGATGTTCCGTGCGGGCGTAATCGCCACATTGCGCGATTCCTTCGATATCGTCGGCCAAGCGGCGGACGTGCCCGGTTCGGTGGCGATGATCGCACAGACCAAGCCGCAGGTGGTGTTGCTGGATGTGCATGTGCCCGGCGGCGAGGGTGGCGGCGGTGCCGAGATCCTCGCCAAATCGCGCTCCTACTCCCCCACTACCGTGTTTCTGGCGTTGTCGGTTTCGGATGCGCCGCAGGATGTGGGGGCGGTGATTCGTGCCGGCGCCCAGGGCTATGTGACCAAGACGATTACCGGCGCTGATTTGATTTCATCCATCAAGCAGGTGCATGAGGGCTATGCCGTGTTCTCGCCAAAACTGGCCGGTTTTGTGCTTTCGGCCTTCCAGGGTGTGCCGGCGGCGGGGTCTGATGGCGGCGCTGATGGTGCGGCACGGGCTCATGATGAGGAGCTGGACCGGCTGTCCGCCCGCGAGCAGGAGGTCATGCGGCTGATCGCGCGTGGTTACACGTATAAAGAGGTGGCGGCCGAACTGTTCATTTCGATCAAGACGGTCGAAACGCACGTGAGCTCGGTGCTGCGAAAGCTTCAGCTTTCGAATCGCACCGAGCTCACCCGCTGGGCCGCCGATAGGCGCATTGTGTGATAAACGACAGATGAGCTCCCTCATCAGAGGGAGCTCATCTGCTCATATCACTCCGCGTCGCGGAAACCGTTGGGGTTCTTGGTCTGCCAGTTGAGTGAGGAGGAGGCCATGTCGTCGATGGTCAGCTCGGCCTTCCAGCCAAGCTCCTTCTCCGCCTTGGAAGCATCGGCGTAGCATGCGGCGATGTCGCCGGGACGACGCGGCTTGATCGTGTACGGAATCGGATGGCCGGCGGCCTTCTCGTAGGCCTTGATGACCTCAAGCACGGAGTAGCCGTGGCCGGTGCCCAGATTGTAGACGAACACGCCTTCCTCGTCGATGTGGTCGATGACGGCCACATGGCCCTTGGCCAGATCGACTACATGGATGTAGTCACGCACGCCGGTGCCGTCGGGCGTGTCGTAATCGTCGCCGTACACCTGGACCTCCTTCAGCTCGCCGACCGCGACCTTGGCCACATACGGGGTGAGGTTCGCCGGAATGCCCTTCGGGTCCTCGCCCAGCAAACCGGATTCATGCGCGCCGACGGGGTTGAAGTAACGCAACAGCACGATGGTCCAGGAGGGGTCGGCCACATGCACATCGCGCAGAATCTGCTCCTGGAACAGCTTGGAGGTGCCGTACGGGTTGGTGGTGCCGCCGGTCGGCGTCTCCTCGGTAATCGGCAGTTCCTTCGGCGTGCCGTACACGGTGGCGGAGGAGGAGAAGATGATCTTCTTGACGTTGTGCTTCCTCATCGTCTTCAGCAGCACGAGCGTGGAGTACAGGTTGTTGTCGTAGTATTCGATCGGCTTGGCCACGGACTCGCCCACGGCCTTGAGTCCGGCGAAATGAATGACCCAGTCGATGTCGTTCTCGGTGAAGACACGCTCCATGAGCGCCTCGTCTCGCACGTCGCCATCATAACGCTTGACCGGCTTGCCGGTGATTTGCTCGACTCGCTCAAGCGCCACAGGAGACGAGTTGCCGTAGTTATCTACGGAAATCACATCGTAGCCCTTGTTGAGCAGCTCGATATCGGTGTGGGTGGCGATGAATCCGGCGCCGCCCGTAACCAGGACAGTGGTCATGTTTCCTCCTTTGGAAGGACTTGCCTTCGGTTTGCCTTCAGTATTGAGCTTACTTCACTTGACCTGTTTCACCTAGCGGCAAAACCAAGGCTTTCGAGGAATGTTTGCGTGGTGGCTTTCTGCTTGAACACGGCCGTGTTGCCGAGGATGCGGTAGCAGACGCTGCCGAGCTCGTCGTGTATGGCTTGGCGAATGGCTTCGCGGTCGCGGTTTCCGGACAATGTTTCAGCGAGTTCACCCCATTCGAGACTGAATTCGCTGACTTCATCGGGCAGGTCGCGGCCTTCGGCGAGCGCCTCCTCGACGATGCCGAGCTGGTCGACGAGCCGTCCGGGCAGGATGAACAGGCCTTGAGCCTCGATCAGTCCGATTGGTTCCTGCTTGACCGGCCAGTATTCGGGATGCGCGTGGAAGACGCCTTCCGGATACTCGTCGCTGACCGCATTGTTGCGGAAGATGAGGCTCATCTCATAGCCGCGCTCGGTGACGATCACACTGGGCGAAAGGGCGGACTGGCGGTTGCCGTCCGCATCATGGCTGGCGATGCCGTTCGCCGCATCGTCATAGCCGCCCCATGCCTCGCGGATGATGTCGGATACATCGATGATGCTCTGGCGGTTTTTCGACACCACGCGCACGGCGGTGCCGGGCCAGTCGAGGATTTCGACCACGGCGTCCGGGTAGCCGGCGAGCGTGAGCGACGTCCAAGCGGCGGCCTTGTGCATCGGCAGCAGTTCGCCGCCGCCCTGGTAGTGGTCGTGGGCGAGCACCGAGCCGCCGATGCGGGGCAACGCGGCGTTGCATCCGAGGAAATATCCGGGGAAGCGATCCACGAAGTCGAGCAGGTGGCCGAACGTGTCACGATCCACGTGCATCGGCGTGTGATCGGCGTTCACGCAAATGCCGTGCTGGTCGAAATATCCGTAAGGCGAGAACTGCCAGAACCATGACTCGCCGCCGAGCGTGACCGGCAGGGTGCGCAGGGTGCGCTTGTCTCGTCCCGCAAAACCCTCGTTCTCATGGCAGATCGTGCATTTCGGATACCCGCCGGCCACGGCGTTGCCGGCCGCCGCCTTCTTCATGTTCTTGAATTCGGGTTTGGCGAGGTTGATGGTCACCGTCAGCCCATGCGAGTCGAAGCGCGGGTTCCGGTCGAGCTGGGCACGCTTGACATAATTGTTGGCCACACAGTAGTCGTAGAACCATTGCATGGCGGCCATGCCACCATCCCGGTGCTCGACGAGCAGGAATCGGTCGTCGAGATCGGCGGGGTTGGCGGAGAGCAGCCCCATGACGATGTCGGCGTACATCGGGCCCTCCTGCGCTTCAAACAAGCCGCAATCCACCGCCGCGGCGCGAAAAGCGGAGAGCAAGGCGTCGGGAACGATGCGGGCGCGACCGACAGACCCCTCGGGCCTCTGTGCGCAACAGTCCTCCTCACCGCGGCACGGACGACACGAGGTCGCTTCGGCACCGGGATAGGAATCCAGGTCGAACAGGGCGAAAATCCGATTCCGCGCCCAGTCCGCGTTGCGGGGATCGAGGTCAAGGTGGGCGAGCGCATAGTCGATCAGCGCGTCGATGCTTGCGTACACCGTGGTCAACCGGTCGTTCATCGCACTCCCTCCGCAACGCGGGCTCGGACATGATGCATCTGCCGGGAGCTCACTTGGTCGTCTCCATGACGTCGGCCACGATGGCGCGGGTCTCATCGGCTCGTTGCTCCATCTCCCTCACAAGCTTGATCTGGGTGCGGGAACGCACCAGGTTATGCTCGGGGTACTTGGTGGCGAAGTAGACGTCGCCTTCCAGGTAGTCGGCAAGGAACCGCATGCCGCATTCCATGGTGAGCAGATTGCCGCTGAACGGCAGCAGCTCGGCCTCACGCTCGGTGACGCTGCCACGCAGTTCGCCCACGAAACCTTCCGTGTAGGCGCGGAACAGCTCGGTGCTGAAATGCACCTTGCTGAGGTCCTTTTCATCCTCCAAGGCCGTGGACGCGCCGAAACGGATGGAATCGCCGAAGTCGAAGAGCATGGACCCCGGCATGATGGTGTCTAGATCGATGATCGCACGCGCCTTGCCGGTGGTGGCGTCCATGAGGATGTTGTTAAGTTTGGTGTCGTTGTGGGTCACGCGCAGCGGAATCGAACCGTCCCTGAGTCCATCCATCACGACGGCGTACTGGTCGGCGTGGCTCAGATAGAAGTCGATTTCCGGCTGGCATGCGGCGGCGCGGCCGAACTTGTCCGCGGCGAGGGCGGCCTTGAAGTCCTCGAAGCGGTGCGGGGTGTCGTGGAAGTGGGCGATGGTCTCGGTCAGCTGGTTGGCGTCGAATCCGGACAGGAAGTTCTGGAAATCACCGAACGCCCTGCCGGCTTCGCGGAACACGTCCGGGTTCGGCACGAGGTTGTAGGACATGGTGTGTTCGATGAACCTGTAGACACGCCATGCGCCTCCGTCGATCTCGGCCCAGGTGGCGCCGGAGGTGGTGCGCACGATGTCCAGCGTTTCCTTGCCCCTGGCTTTGAGGGCGGCGGTGACGAGCTCGACGTTGCGCATCAGGTTCGCCGTATCGGGGAAGATGCCGGTGTTCATCCGTTGGAGGATGTAGCGGGGGCCGTCCGTGGTCACCAGATAGGTGGTGTTGATATGGCCGTCTCCGTAAGGTTCGATGCCGGTCACAGCACCTTCCAGCGCAAAATGCGAGGCGATGCCGAATAAAACTTCATTGCTTTCGGTCATGATGAGTCCGTTCTCCAAAACGCGGGATCAGGCTTCACGCCAGGCGATACCGCTGTCAGGCAGGTCGAAGTCCTCGGTGGTGCCGTCGGCCAAAGTCACCGTGGTCTTCTGCGGCTGATCGGTGTTGTTGATCACGCAATACAGGCCCTGCTCGGGGAAGTGCGCCACCTCGCACTCCGGGTTGGACGAGCTCCAGGCCGCATACTTGTCTTCGTTGTGGGAGGCGTAGAACAGCACGCGTTCCAGCAGTCGGGCGTTGGCCGCCGAATAGGGCAGGCCGGAGATGTACACGCCGCGGCCCTCGCCATAATCGTTGGTCGCGAGCTGCACCTGGCCTCCGTCCGCGCGCAGCAGGGTCACGTTCTCGTTGACCGGATACGTGTTGAGCACGGGTTCGCCGAAATCGATGCCGCCCAACGGCTTGATGGACTGGCCGCCGCCGCAGCCGCTCAGCGGGATGCGGTAGCCGGCCTGTTCCCATGCCTCACGGGCCGCCGGGTCGACCGGCACGTCGGCGGTGATGAAGTGGTCCGGCACCACCGGCGGGAAGTACTTGTCCACGGAGAGGGTTTGATAGCGTTCCTCGTCCACGCCAAGCACATCGGCCAATTGGAAGAAACGACCCGACTGGAAACGCGGCGCCGAACTCGGCTCGCCCACGCCCACGAACGCGCCGCCGCCACGCACCCAGGCGCGCACGGTTTCCACGAGCTTCGGGTTGGTCCACACGTCGCCGCCGGTGAATGCGGTGTCGACCGGGCCTCCGTTGATGATTACGTCGATATCGCTATCGATGCCATGCGCGAGTACGTCGTCGAAGCTGATGAACCGCACGTTCACGCGCATGCCGGACAGCGACTCTAGGATGCCGTAGTAGGAATAGGTCTGCTTGTTGGGCAGGGCGTGTGCCACGGTGAACGCCATCCAGGAGCGCATCTTGCCCCAGGAGTTCAGGATCGCCACGTTGAGCTCGCCTTCGGCGGCCACCCCACCGGTGCGGTCATGGATGTCGCGGAATTCGTTGGCGATATGGGTCACCGTGTCCACGAACTTCGGGAACTTGGCGGCCAGGGAGAGGTAGCCGCCGTAGCCCATGCGGCCGATCGGCGAGCGCAGGATCGCGCGGCGGGCCTTGCGCCAGTTGTCGAGGCCTTCGATGCTCGGATCGTTGCCCTCGTAGAACGTGTCGGGGAAGAAGTACGGCAGGAAGCGGCCTTCGGTGTACCTGACACCCGGAATATCGGCGATCATGCGGGTGGTGGTGCCGTCGCCGATGGATCCGACCACGGCGTCCAGGCCAAGCTCGTCGAATCCATCCTTGTACGGTTCGGTGCCGATCCACTGGTCGCCGAGGAACATCATCGCCTCTTTGCCGGCGGCGTGGGACATGTCGGCGAGCTGCTTGACGTTTTCGCGCACAAAGCCGGAGAGGAAGTCGATCCAGTCGCGCTGGGCCTTTCTGGGCACACGCCAGGCGGAGTTGTAGGCGCCGCCGTCCACGAAGTCCTCCGGACGCAGGCGGTAGCCGTACTTGGCTTCGAAATCATCCAGCGCACGCGGGCTTACGGTGCAGGCGCAACCGAACCAGTCGACGACCTTCTCGCGGCGCTTCTGGTCGAACAGGAGCGTGAACTGGTAGAAGAACGTGGTGAATCGCACCACATCGGTCTGCGGGCTGTCCTTAAGCCACTGCTCGAACGTGTCGAACACGAACTTGCGGGTGGCCGGATGGTAGATGTCGAACGGGATCTCGTGTTCCTTGTCGCCCCAGTCGTTGGTCAGATGGTTGTACATCTCGACCGGGTCCCAGATGATGTAGGCCAGGAAGCTCACCGTGTATTCGTGCATCGGCACGGCCGCGGTCACGTGCACGGTGTCCTCGCCTGGGTCGAGCGTCCAGCCGGACGGGTCCACGACCTCACCCGTGGTGCGGTCCACGACTTCCCAGTACTTGTGCGGGTCGGCGTCGCGGTTAGGCTTGAGCTGTTCCTCGAAGAAGCCGTCCATCAGCGGCACATCCACCGCGTTGGACTCGGCCAGGATACGGGCGGTCAGCAGGTAGACCTGCGGGGTCTCGTCCATGTGCAGGGTGATCCACTCGTTGTGGGCGCGGGTCGGGAAGTAGGCGCTGTAGATCTTCTTGCCGAGAGCGAGCACGGCATCATCCAGATGCGTGCCGTCGGAGTTGCGGATGGCGTCCGCACCCCACAATTCGGCGAGTTCCTTGGTCTTTTCGGCGAAATTCTCTTCACTGGGCAGCGTGAAGCGGCCGGTGCTGGTCATGAGTACTCCTTTGTGAGGTTGATCATCAAAAACTATAGGGCGACGAATTCGTCGCATACAAAATGACCGGCGTCATCGCGGGCCCTGGGACCCTGACTGCGTAGATCCTTGACGTTCACGGTGACGCCGGACGATTGGAATCGTGTCACTGGTAATGAGGGTAAGGGGACGTTGCCCGGCACCGGAAGGAGTGACACGACATACCGGGCAGCGGATTGGTTAGCCCTTGACGGCACCGGCGGCGAGGCCGGACTGCCAGTAGCGCTGGAGGCCGAGGAAGAGCACGATCACGGGCAGCACACCGAGCAGCGCACCCATCATCAGGGCGCCACGATCGGTGAACGTGGCCAGCGAGACCATGCCGTACAGGCCGAGGGTCACGGGCTTCAAGGTGTCGGAAGACACCATCATCAACGGCAGCAGGAAGTTGTTCCACGTGGCCACGAACAGGAACAGGAAGATCGTCACCATGGCCGGGGCCAGAAGCCTCAGCACAATAGTGAAGAAAATCCTCGCCTCGCTTGCACCGTCGATGCGGGCCGCTTCAAGCAACTCATCAGGCACCGAGCTTTGCGCGTACGTACGGCCCAGGAAGAAGCCGAACGGCGAAACGCAGCACGGGATGATGATCGAGAGCATCGTGTTGGTCAGGTGCAGCGTGTGGAAGATCGAGTACATCGGGATGGTCAGCAGGGCGGACGGCATGAGCATGCAGGCCATAATGATGCCGATGGCCGCGTTCTTGCCGCGGAAGTTGAATTTTGCGGTGGCGTAGCCGGCCATCACGGACACGATGGTGCCGACCAGTGCGGAAACACCCGAGTAGATCAGGGAGTTCAGCACCCAACGCCAGAAGTTGCCTCGGGTCCAGCCGAGCAGCTTCGAATAGTTGGTGGCGATGGCGTCGGGCAGCTGGTCGAGCGGCACGGCGAACCACATGCCGTTGCTGCCGGTCATCTGGGCGGGCGTCTTGGTGGACGCGATGATAGCCCAGTAGATCGGGAACAGGAAGTAGATCAGCACGAGCACCAACACGATGATGGTGATGGTTTTCGTGGCCACGGACGGCCGCATGGAGCGGGGTAGGTCGTACTGCGCGGCCTGACGCTGCTTTTCGAGCTTGCGCTCGGCCTTCCTGCGGGCGCGTTCTTCAGCGGTTGCGGAGCTCATCACTCGTTCACCTTCCTTTCGGCCAGGGTGTACAGCACAGCGAGCACACCTGCAATCAGAGCCATCACGATGGCGATGGCGGATGCCGGGCCGTCGCCAGACGGGGTGATGGTGCCTTGCGAAGTGTTCATGGCCATCATCATCGGGGTATATGCCTTGGAAATACCCGGGTCGGCAGTGGACATGATCTGCGGTTCGTTGAACAGCTGGATGGTGCCGACGATGGAAAGCAGCATAGCCAGCAGAGCTGCGCCGCGCACGTTCGGCAGCTTGATCTTCGTGGCGATCTGCCAACCATTGGCGCCGTCGATACGCGCGGCCTCGTACAGGTCATGCGGGATGGCCTGTAAAGCAGCGAGGAAGATCAGCATGTTGTAGCCGGTGAAGGTCCATGTGGTGATGTTGGCCATCGAGCCGAGCACGATATTGCTGGAGAAGAAGTCCACGTTGATGCCGATGGCGGCGAGCCCCTTGACGATCGGCGAGATTTGGCCGTTGTACAGGTAGACCCAGATAATCGAAGCCACGACGCCGGGGATGGCGTAGGGCAGGAAGTAGCCCAGACGGAAACCGGTGACATGCTTGACCACGAACGAGTCGATGACGATGGCCAACGCCAGTGCGGCGATGATCATGATCGGCACCTGAATCAGGGTGTAGACCAGCACCCTGCCTACGCCGGACCAGAAGTTGCCGGAAGTAATAACATACTGGAAGTTCTGGAATCCTACGAATTTATTGACCAGCTCGCCACCGCCGTATGCGCCACCGCCCTCGGTGACCTGACGGAAGAAGCTGGAATAGATGGCCCAGATAATGGGCAGGATGAACACGAAAGCGAACAGGACGGCGAACGGTGCCATGAATGCCCAGCCGGTGCGGTTCTCGCGCTTCTGAGCGCCGGACCGCTTCGGCTTGGCGGCGGCACGCCTAGGTGCTTTGCCCTTCGCATGAGTAGTGGATGCAGTCATAATACAAAACCTGTCTTTGCAAAGAACAGTAAAACAAATGACAAGGGCCACAGCGCCCCTGCAGCAATACCCTCAAACAATGCGGAAGGCCGGAGTATGTGCCCCGGCCCTTCGCTATGGTGATGCGAGGCATCGGAGGTCTTGGATGGCCGGCTATTTCAAGCCGGCCCGTTGACAAGACCTAGTGAGGTCACTCCTTGACGGACAGACCGAGGTTCTTCAGCGTATCCACCGAGGTCTTCTGAGCGGTGTCGAACACATCCGAAACCTTGGCAGAACCATCGGCAGCCTTGGCGGCGGTCTGTTTCATTGCAGCGCCGACTGCGGAGAAGCCAGGCATGTAGGTGAAGTCACCCATGTTGTCGTTCGCGGTCTTGAACTCAGCCATGACATCCTGTCCGCTGAAGTAGTCGGACCACTTCTGCGGGGTCTTGGCATCCGCGGTGGTGGCGGCCACGACGAGGCCCTGGGAGACAAGGTCATCAACCTGGGTGTTGAACCAGTCAAGGAACTCCATGGCTTCGGCCGGGTGCTTGGAACCCTTGAGCACGGCCACACCGGAACCACCATCGGAGCCGGTCTTGGTGCCATTGCCGAACCAGTCACCGAGCTGGGTGACCTTCCACTCACCAGCACCAGTGCCACCGGCGGAATCGATGAACAGCGGGGCTTCCCAAGCGGCGGCCACGGTGCCGATCAGCTGACCGGACTGGATGGAGTTATCAAACGATGCATCCCAACGCGGGTTGGTGAGGGCGGCCTTGTTGTCGATCAGCTGCTGGTAGACATCGGCCACGGCCTTGGAGCCCTTAGTCTGGGTGTTGACAACCCAGGAGTTGCCGTCGACCTTGTACCACGGACCGGAAGCGCCGGCTTGGCCGGACATCATCATCATGGCCTCATCAGGCTGGAAGGTCATGATGTACTTGCCCTGGGCAGCGGTCTTCTTGGCGGTCTCGATGAGCTCGTCAGCGGTCTTCGGCACGGTGATGCCGAGCTTCTCAAATTCAGCGGCGTTGTAGAAGTAAGTCAGCGGGCCGGTGTCCTGCGGCAGACCGTAGGTCTTGCCGTCCACCTGCATCAGTGCGAACGGGGCGGAAGCGAAATCGTCCTTGTACTTGGCGGCCTCATCGGTGACATCCTGCAGAAGGCCCTTGGTGAAGACCTCAGGAATCTCGGCGTAACCGACCTGAGCCAGATCCGGCGCATTGCCAGCCTTGACGTCGGTCTCGAGCTTCTTGATCATTTCGGAGGCATTGCCATCGAACTTGGTGGCCTTGACCTGAATGTTCGGATGCTCTTTATTCCACTTGGCCACGATGTCATTGACCAAGGTCATGCCTTTGGAATCAGGCAGACGATGCATGTAGGTGATGTTGACCACACCGCCATCGCTGCCGGACTTCGTGTCGCCAGCAGTGTCGCTGCCGCCGCAACCGGCCAAGCCCATTCCCATTGCTGCTACCGCAGCAAAAGCAGCCACGATGCGCTTATTATGCGATACCATATCTCTACTCCTTCGTAATGGAATCATCACCTCAGTGTGATGACTGATTGCTAATTTAGGCCTTTGCTCTTTTATTGTCAACCCAACTAACAATTACCGCGCGTCCCGTTGAGGTGAGTGACATTAAACCGGTTCGACGCTCGACTGTGCGGATTTGTTCATTTCATTAACTCACGGTCAGACTACCGTGCATCGTGATACGATTCATCTTGCAACCTTGTTGATTAAAGGCGCAAGCCGGTAATCAACGCAAAGGCCCGATGCTGCAAACGTCGGGCCTTTTCTTATCGGCTCACGCCGATTGGCCCGTCATATCAACGGGGACACCGCATGTTACGGCATCACAAACCAATATATCAGCACCCCGGTGGCGATCAAGAAGACAGGTTCCAGAAAAAGAAAAAGGGCCTGGGCATGTTGCCCAGGCCTCGGTTCGCGGACAGGGCGAGATTCGAACTCGCGGAGGGTTGTCCCTCAACGGTTTTCAAGACCGTCTCTTTAGGCCGCTCAGACACCTGTCCCGATGCGCGTTCATACGCGCAAGTGTTCATTATACAGGAGGGAGGGATTAGGCTCCCCTTTGTAGTTTTCGACGACAACTCCCCTCAGTCAGCTACGCTGACAGCTCCCCTCAGAGAGGGGAGCTAGAGCAAAAGGAAAATCAGGCCTCCCACTTCGTCGGCTCGATGACTTCCTTGCCGCCCATGTAGGCGCGCATGGCCTGCGGAATCTCGATGGAGCCGTCCTTCTGCTGGTGGTTCTCCATGATGGCGACCAGCCAACGGGTGGTGGCCAGCGTGCCGTTCAGGGTGGAGACCGGGCGGGTGCCGCCGTCTTCCATACGCTCGCGGATGTTCAGACGGCGAGCCTGGTACTCGGTGCAGTTCGAGGTGGAGGTGAGCTCGCGGTAGCGGCCCTGGGTCGGGACCCAAGCCTCGCAGTCGAACTTGCGGGCGGCGGAGGAGCCGAGGTCGCCGGCGGCGGTGTCGATGATGCGGTAAGGCACCTCGACCTTGGCGAGCATCTCCTGCTCCATAGCCAGCAGGTGCTCATGCTCCTTGTAGGAGTCCTCCTGCTTGGCGTAGACGAACATCTCCACCTTGTCGAACTGGTGGACGCGGATGATGCCGGAGGTGTCCTTGCCTGCGGCGCCGGCCTCGCGGCGGTAGCAGGAGGACCAGCCGCAGTAACGCAGCGGGCCATTGCCGAGGTCGAGAATCTCGTTCTCGTGCATGCCGGCGAGCGCCACTTCGGAAGTGCCGACCAGGTACTGGTCATCGGGCTCGCGCAGACGGTAGATCTCGTCGGCGTGGGAGTTCAGGAAGCCAGTGCCGCGCATGACTTCGGGGCGCACGAGCGTCGGGGTGATGGCCAGCGTGAAGCCGTGCTCCTCGGCCTGATCCACGGCCATGGTGAGCATGGCAATCTGCATGCGGGCCACCTGGCCACGCAGGAAGTAGAAGCGGGAGCCGCCAACCTTGACGCCACGGCGCATGTCGATGCCAGCCACGCCGGTGCCGAGGGTCAGGTGGTCCTTGGGCTCGAAGCCTTCGGCCGCGAAGTCACGGATCTGGCCGACCTTCTTGACGACCACGTAGTCGTCCTCGCCGCCTTCGGGAGCTTCGGGCTCCACGATGTTGGAGAGCTTCCACATGGCGGTGGTGTATTCCTCGGCGGCGGAATCGGCCTTGGCCTTGTATTCGGCGACCGTCTGGGACAGTTCCTTGGTCTCGGCGATGAGCTTGGCCTTCTCGTCCGCCGGGGCGGAGGCGACCTTCTTGCCGATTTCCTTCTGCTGGGCACGAGCCTCTTCGAAGGCCTTCAGCGCTTCACGACGTGCGGTGTCGGAGGAGAGCACTTCGTCGACGAGTTCCACGGACTCGCCGCGCTTGCGCTGGGATTCCTTGACGATATCGGTGTGTTCACGGATGAATTGAATATCAAGCATGGGCACCAGACTAGCCGCGTAAGCAGACACCGACAATGGCCGAATGTGCGGGAGTAACGCGGAAATCACAGGGAAGCCCGGGAAAGTCCGCGGACGGGTCCACCCGGCCAATTTCGTCAGATGAGACGCGATTGAACCATGATCGCGCCCCACGGGGCTGTTGCGTGCAGGAAATGTTCACGTACGGCGCACCATGGCCGTAAACGACCTCCCCACCGATAACAATAGGAGCCATGCCTCAGCCTGCCCTCACCGTGTTTCTGATCATCGCCGCAATCGCCATTGTGGCGGCGCTCATCGCCGTCATCGTCATCGCCCTGCGCGCGCAGCGCCGCCGCAAGCTGGCTCAGACGCTGGAGAAGCGCCGGGACGACGAGGTGCAGTACGCCTTCATCGTGAATCCGTCCAAACCGCAGGCCGAAGCCCGCCGGCTGCATATCCAGAGGTTCTGCGAGGCCAAGGGGCTCAATCGCATCCGCTTCTACGACACCCAGCTTGACAAGGACGGCAGGGTCTGCGCGCTTGAGGCGCTGGAGGACGGCGCCGACGTGGTGATCGCGGTCGGCGGCGACGGCACGGTGCGCACGGTGGCGAGCGCCGTCTCCGGCACCGGCCATGCGCTGGGCATCATCCCCATCGGCACCGGCAACCTGTTTGCCCGCAATATGGGCGTTCCCGTGGACGATATCGACGCCGCGCTGACCGTGGCCACCTCCCACGGCTCCCGCCTGGTGGACATGGGCCGTCTCACCCTGCTCGACCACCCGGAGGACGACCACGGCCACGCCTTCCTCATCATCGCCGGCATCGGCTTCGATGCGGCCATGATCGACGACACCGACCCCGAGCTCAAGGCGAACATCAGCTGGCTCGCCTACTTCGTGGGCGGCGTGAAGAACCTGTTCGCGCCGAAGTTCCGCGGCACGTTGACAGTCACCAGCGCCGACGGCTCGACCCACACCATCAAGAATCTCGATTTCCGCACGGTGATGGCCGGCAACTGCGGCCAAATTCCCGTGTTCTCGCTGATGCCGGCGGCCTCCTATGACGACGGCCTGCTGGACTTCGAAATCATCGACACCACTGGCGGCATCCTCGGCTGGGCCAACCTGTTCGGCGACGTGGTGCACCAGACGATCATCGGCAAGCCCGAGCAGAACCCGCTGTCCACGAATTCGACCATCGAGCAGGTGCAGGGCACCAGCGCCGAAATCACGCTGGAGAAGCCGGCCAAGGCACAAGTGGACGGCGACATGCTGCCGGAAACCCGCCACATCCGTTTCTCGGTGGATCACCGCGCGCTGATCGTGCGCGTGCCCGACGCCTCCGCGTTGGAAAAGACCGCGCAGGCCGCCGCTTCGAACGCCACCTCGGATTTCGCCGAAATGACCGGCACACTTGAGCCGATTCGCTGATTCACTGGCTCATATGCGCCAGCTGCGGATGGTCGGGAATATCCGAGGAACGGTTCTGATTCGTTTGATCCGTGACTCGTGCCACATGCAATGTCAGGTAGGCAACCTCGTCTTCGGTCAGCGTGGTATCGAGGCGCAGCTCAATAAGGGATGTGATAAGTCTCGCGCATTTCGAGGCTTTTGCATAGGAGCTCATAATCGAGGAAATGATTGCCTCCGGCTCCCTGCTGAGCTGCTCATGCTGATGAATACGCACGAACAAATACCGAAGATGGGTGATGAAACGGCCGACATTAACCGAATGCTCATCCAGCTCGATGTTATAGGTGCTTTCGATGACGGCGAGCAACTGTTGGATGACGCCGGTCATCATATACGTAGGAGAAAGGTCGCCTGTAGAGAAGCCGGCATTCACAAAATGCAGCGCAAAAGCAACGCTCTCGCTGGGATCCAGCGCATCGTCCAATCTGCGGTTCAGCGCGGCGAGCAGTGCGCAGCCCTGCTGGTATTCACGCTCATACAGCGAACGAATTTCCGAGTTCAGCGGATACGGCACAGGCGGAATGCCGTTCTTGGCGCGGCGTAAAGCACCACACACATGATCCGCGAGCGCCATGACCAACGTCGAGCTTTGTGCAGCCTCTGAACTCAGGCCAATCTCACCCATGGTCTCGGAAATGAGACGAATGATTTCAGGAGGAATATCGCCCAGCAACTGGGCCATATGGTCAGGGTCACGGCCTTGAGCCGGCACGAACACACGAGCCACTTTGGCATCGTCAACTGTCATGCCGGGCTTGGCCTTGAACCCCAGACCCCGGCCGGTAAGGATGACTTCGCGCCCCCGATCCTTCGCCAGGACGACGTTGTTATTGAAGACGCGAAGTATTTCCATGACATCCCTTCCGTTCGGGATCTTCAGGTTACGGTTGCGAACCAACCATGATTACTGTTCGATGGCGATGACTTCGTCACCGGCCGCGACGTTCACATCCGTCTTCGGCGTAACGGACTTGAGCGCTGCGGTGTTCAGTACCGTAACCAGCGTAGTGGTGCTGAATCCAGCCTTCTTGACTTCGTCGAGATCAACAGTCGCCAACAGGTCACCGGCGTTCACTCGGTCACCTTTGGCCACATTCACCACGAAACCATTGCCATTCATCTTAACCGTATCAATGCCGACATGTACCAGCACTTCAACACCATCGTCGGTCTTGAGACCAAAAGCATGGCCAGTCTCAGCAACGGTCTGCAGCACACCGGACACCGGAGCCTTCACCGCGCCATCAACCGGCTCGATGCCCACGCCCTCGCCGAGGGCACGAGAAGCGAACACCGGATCGCCGGCATCGTCAAGGGATACCACGTGGCCCGCAATCGGAGCGAACACGGCGGAAGTGGCGGTCGCAGCGGCAGCCGGGGCATCGGCAACGGCAACAGCGGCGGTTGCGGTAGCGGTGGTGGCGTCACCACCGTTCACAGCCTTGGCGGACTGAGCCGCGGCACGGGCCTTGGCTTCGGCTTTCTGCTCCGGAGTGCGGTAGTCAAGCATGATAATCATAATCATGGCGGTGAAGAACGACACTGCGATGGAGACGCCGTAAACCCACATCTGGTTGAACACCGGCACGGTGAGCAGCGAGGTGAAGGCGAATGCAGTAGTGGTCACGCCGTGCACGGTCTCGCCGGAGGCGACGGTGGCCGGGAAGAGCCAGCCCATGACGGCGATTACGACGCCGCCCACGCCGCAGCCGACCAGCATACGGGAGTAAATGAGCTTGTAACGCAGGTGGATGCCGTAAAGGCTCGGCTCGGAAACACCACCGAGCAGGCCGGCGGCAAGAGCACCGACGGAGGTCTGGCGCATGTCCTTATCCTTGTCACGGATGGAGAGGAACAGCACACCGGCAGTGGCACCGAAGCAGGCGAAGTTCCACACGCCCATCGGGCCCTGAATGAAGTCGTAGCCCAGGGTGTTGATGTTCATGATCATCAGGGCGTTCAGCGGCCAGTGCAGACCCAGCGGCACCAGGAACGGGTACAGCAGCGGGATTGCGATGGCGAAGATGAACGGAGCGTGTGTGTTCATCCAGGCGAGTCCGGCGCCGAGGCCGTTGCCGGCCCACACACCGATAGGTCCGATGATGAAAGCGGTGAGCGCACCGACGATGATCATGGAGAAGAAGGGCAGGAAGACCATCTGGACGCTGTCCGGAATGATCTTCTTCAGACCGTGGTACACGACCGCGAGCACGGCGACCATCAGCAGCGGCACGAACACGTTGCCGGAGTAGTCGGACAGCTGCATCGGCAGACCGAACACCGTGGCGGTGCAGGAGGAGGTGCCCAGCGTGGTGTTCTCCACACACTTGACGGCGTCGCCCCAGGTCTTGGTGTCAGCCAGGGAGGCGAACTGCGGGGTCATGAGCATGCCCATGATTGCGCCGCCCAGCCACGGATCCACTTTGAGCTTGTTGGCGGCATTGTAGGCGACCATAATCGGCAGGAAGTAGAACACACCCTTCCAGATGGCCTGCACGAACACCAGGCCAGTGGTGGCGGTGTCGTTCGGAATCAGGCCCAAGGAAATGCACAGGTTGACAATTGCGATGATGATGGACGCGCCAAGCAACACACCCAGAATCGGGCGGAAGGAGTCGGCCAAGTATTCGAAGAAGTTGTCGAGCCATGTGACCTTGCCGCGGGCCTTGGAACGAGCGGCGGCCTTGACCTCCGCATCAGTCGGCTCATCGGCATTGTCGTCGACGGTGCCGGCGCCGAGACCAGCCATCTCGGGCAGGTGCATGATCTGCTCATACACGGAGGCGACCTGACCGCCAATGACGACCTGGTATCGGTCGCCGGACTGCTGTACAGCACCCAGCACAAGCTTGTTGGCGTCGAGCGTGGCGTTGTCAACCTTGCCGGCGTCATTGAGTTCAAAACGCAGTCGCGTGGCGCAATGCGTCAGCGACTTGATGTTGGCCGCGCCACCGACACTAGTGACGATCGCCTTGATATCGTCTTGATGCGACATCTCTTACTCCATTCCTTTTCCACGGTTAAGCCAGCGCCTACCAGAGGAACCACCCTGTTCCTGAGCATCTGCGTTCCAGGAACCGGCAGTCACGCCAAATAACAGAAAAGACCTGAGATGTGGACGCCATCATGAATACACATGACTACGTCAACATCTCAGGTCTTGCCTCAACATTCGAGTAGCAACCCTGCTAATTACTGACTGAACAGCGATTATAACGAGCTGAAAACAATCCGGCAAATCACACATATGGCCAGAGCCTGCCTATACCTCGAAGCATAAGACGAGAGTAAGGAAGAACAGGCTTTAATCGGCGATGAACATCCGGCGTGTCTTTCTTGGACGATGCATCCGCAATGAGACGGCACGCAAGCCCACGCTTAGGCTCTTTGTGCCAGATGCGCGGCGGTGCCATACACTTATTCGCACAAAAGTTGACAAGTTTTAACATAATCTTGCCCCAGACGGCAAAAAACGTGGCAGAATGAAAGTATGGTAGCAAACAATGCGGGTCAGCCCGCCACCCCAGCAGATCTGATTAATGTCGATGAGGTTATCGGCAAATACTATGACCTCGTCCCCGATCCGGAAGTCCCCGAGCAGCGTGTCATCTTCGGCACCTCCGGCCACCGCGGATCGTCCCTGAAGACCTCGTTCAACGAGGCCCACATCATCGCCATCTCCCAGGCCATCGCCGAATACCGCAAGAAGGCCGGCGTCACCGGCCCGCTGTACCTCGGTTCCGACACCCACGCGCTGTCCGGCCCGGCCAAGAAGACCGCCATCGAAGTGCTCGTCGCCAACGGCGTGCACGTGCGCGTCGACTCCCGTGACGACTTCGTGCCCACCCCGGTGGTCTCCCAGGCCATCCTGACCCACAACCGTGCGGCCGACGGCACCCAGCGCTTCGAGGGCGAGGGCCTCGCCGACGGCATCGTCGTCACGCCGTCCCACAACCCGCCCACCGACGGCGGCTTCAAGTACGACCCCGTCACCGGCGGCCCGGCTCCGGCCGAGACCACCAACGCCATCGCCGCTCGCGCCAACGAGCTGCTCGGCGACTTCAAGTCCATCAAGCGTGTGCCCTACGAGGAGGCCATCAAGTCCGAGTACGTCGAGGGCTTCGACTTCCGCGAGCACTACGTGGACGACCTGGAGAACGTCATCGACTTCGACGTGATCCGCAACTCCGGCGTGCGTCTGGGCATCGATCCGCTCGGCGGCGCTTCCGTGAACTACTGGCCGCTCATCAACGAGAAGTACGGCCTGAACATCGGCGTGGTACGTCCTGAGGTCGACCCGACCTGGCGCTTCATGACCATCGACCACGACGGCAAGATCCGCATGGACCCGTCTTCCCCGTACGCCATGAAGGGCCTGGTCGACGAGCTCAACGCCGGCGCTTGGGACAAGTACGATCTGGTCGGCGGCACCGACCCGGACGCCGACCGTCACGGCATCGTCTGCCCGAACTGGGGCGTGATGAACCCGAACCACTACATCGCCGTGTGTGTGGAATACCTGTTCGGCGGCAACCGTCCGGGCTGGCCTGAGGGCGCAGCCGTGGGCAAGACGCTGGTCTCCTCTTCCCTGATTGACCGCGTGGCCGCATCGATCGACGCGAAGGTCATCGAAGTGCCGGTGGGCTTCAAGTGGTTCGTGGACCCGCTGTTCAGCGGCGAAGTCGCCTTCGGCGGCGAGGAAAGCTCCGGCATGAGCTTCCTGCGCAAGGACGGCCGCGTGTGGACCACCGACAAGGACGGTCTGATCCCCGACCTGCTGGCCGCTGAGATCACCGCCAAGACCGGCAAGAACCCGGCCCAGCTTCACCAGGAGCAGGTCGAGCGCTTCGGCGAGTCCTGGTACAAGCGCGTCGACACCCCGACCACGCTGGAACAGAAGGCCAAGTTCGCCAAGCTGACCGGCGATGATGTGGCCGCCACGCAGCTGGCTGGCGAAGACATCAACGCCAAGCTGACCGAGGCACCGGGCAACCACGCCAAGATCGGCGGTCTGAAGGTCACCACCAAGGACAACTGGTTCGCCGCCCGTCCCTCCGGTACCGAGAACATCTACAAGGTGTACGCCGAGTCCTTCGTCTCCCCCGAGGCTCTGGACAAGGTGCTCGACGAGGCCACCGTCGTGGTCGACAAGGCCCTGAGCGAGTGAAATCGCTGCGCTAGTCGCGTTCACAGCAACCAATAAGGCTCTGCATTGGATTCATACAATCCACTGCAGAGCCTTATTTTTTCGACCACTGAAACACGCAGGTCAACGGTTCTCCTCATGCACCATGACTGCATTTTCTCAACATCACTGCAGGGCAGGACGGCCATATGGCCGCGAAACGTTCGACTACCTACATTATGACCGAGTTTCCCATCATCATTGTGGGGTCACAGCGGCCAGATGACCACCGAAGCGTTCGGTCGGCTTGCATCATGGTCGAGTCTTAACATCGTTGTGGGACGCCACGACGAATTTGCCCATTCCAGAGTTGCCATCCCACAAAAGCGTGGGACAACAGCTAAGTCAATCGTTTTACATTTTCCCCATCCCACACACTCAAACTGGAAACCCCGGAAAGACGCCATTCCTGCCACACCCGTCACAGCCATTACCCGAGGGGCCGTGGGACGCCACGCAAAAATCGGCAAAACACGCGTAGCATCCCACACCCATTGGCGCAAATCCACGCTCAATGCACCGACAACACCCCCAATCGACCACTATGACACATTTCCCTCCACAATCGAACACTAGTCATTCACGAAATCCATCACTACGAGACATCGCAATCGAACGGTATGCAATATCAAGCACACACCACAACAACAGGTCGTACAAATATTGCCTTTACATCAGTCCGTTTCGAACATCATGGTCACAGCAGGCTCTGCGCCAACTCTTCAAGAGACATGGCAACTACATGAAACTCGAATACGGCACCGCGCGAAGCAAGCGCCCTCGCCACGTTGAAAGCGAATTCAGCACGAGCATCCTCGTTAGCGATACTTGCCGCCGTGGCGACGAAGACCAGCCATCTCCGCCCGACCAGCACACCCCTTTTCTCTTGGTCACGGCGCCATTGAGTCTTACTCGTACGATGATGATCGCCATCATATTCAACAGCGACCTTGAACTCTGGCCACGCTAAGTCCAACGTTATGGGAGCTCCAGATGCAAAAGCCGCGTCCGGCACCACATAGTTCGCAACCGGCTGTGGAATCCCATGCGCTACCAGAGAGAGCCGTTCTTCTGATTCTTTGGGCGAATCAGCACCAGGTGATATCAGAGGCAATGCTCGAACGCAGGACGGGCGCCCTCTGAATCGGGTAAATTGCTCCACGAACTTCACCAGATCCTGATAGATTGCAGCAGCATCACGATCCTTAGCCAATACTGGCTGTTTGCTCGTAGCAGTGATGACGGCATCCCCGAGCACAATCAGAGACTCAAAAGAAACATACGGGGCAAGTTGAGCCCATACGTGAAACAGGTCCAGCGCAAACACGTGTTGGTTCATTTCCACATTGGCGGCTTTAGCCGCATGTTTCCAAATATGCGTTTGCAGTGGTGCATGGCGTGTACGAAACCGCTTGCTCTTAACGCTGGATACAGTGTGCAGCTTGGCCGAGTCGAGGTCGCAATCGGCGGGAATCGGTACGGATTGCAGAGCGAGGGAAGTGGTCATGCCGAAAAGCAGCTTCTTGCCCGCCCGTTTTGCTTCCTCAGTGCAGCGTGCGACCATGTCGCGTTTGCGCTGAGCAAGGCTTTCGCTCATGGTCAGTGCCGCCGCAGAATCATGTGCACCACTGTTTGGCGATGACGAGTCGCGAGAAGTCGGGTATTTCGAGTCAGCGGAAAATGACCCCGCAAATTCGGGCGGAACAAAAACTGCCTCCGATTCTTCCGGAGGCGGATCGTACATAGAGTCTGGCAGAGCTCCATAGTTGGTGATGCCGTCGGTCATGCTGTTCATGACACCACCATATGGGTAGTGGGTGCGGAAACGGAAGCCGATCCGAGGTATGTGGTCCTAGCTTCACTTACGCACATCTATTGTGGATAACCATGTAGACACCTCACTTATACACATAGTTATCCACCTCTTCAACCCTGATTTGACACACTAACTGCATCTGATATGATTACAGTATCATAACTGTACACATTATAGTTACAGTATCGACTCGGCAAGGAGGTCGTTTCATGAACGGCGACCATTCACTGGCAGTGCACGCATTGGTCTACCTTGACCATCGCGCCACACACCTGCCCAGTCATATCCTGGCCGAGAACATATGCACCAATGCGGCGCGCGTGCGCAAAGTAATGCGACCGCTCGCCTCAGCCGGACTCATCGCCACTAAACAGGGTGCTGAAGGCGGGTACGCTCTGGCCCGGCCCGCCGCCGAAATCACTTTGCGCGCGGTAGCGGAAGCCACCGGCACCACTTTTGTGGAAGTGAACTGGACACCGGGCGACGTACAAGAGGATTGCTTGGTGTCATCTTCAATGGGCGCAGTGATGGATGACATCTATGCCGGGCTCAACCGCACTTGCCTCGAACAACTCGAACACACCACCATCCACGACATCACCGAACAGATATTCAGCGAGCGCAAAGGCGAATAATCCCGCGCGTCTCCCCTAGCCAGCATCAGTCGACAACGCTTCGGCAGTCAAAGAAGAAAATCGGCACAGCACGGCGCACAACACATCAGCACAACACACTCTTACCACTCGAATACGTAAGGAAGTAACCATGTCCATCAGCACACCCAATGCCATCAGCACACCCAGCACCTCCCCCACTATCACCACCGACGCCCTGATCATCGGATTCGGCAAGGGCGGCAAAACCTTGGCCGCCAAGCTCAGCGCAGCCGGCCGCAAGGTCGTCGTCGCCGAGGCAAGCGCCAACATGTACGGCGGCACCTGCATCAATATCGGATGCTTGCCGTCCAAGTCACTGATTTTGTCCGCCGAACAGGCGCGGCGGGATGGCGCGAACAGTACTCCCGAAACCCGCGAAGCAGCGTTCGAGGCTGCTATCAAGGAGAAGCGCCGCGTCACTTCGATGCTGCGCGACAAGAACTATCACAAGCTCGCCGACCAAGACAACATCACCGTAATCACCGGCCGCGCTCACTTCACCGGCCCTCATAGCGTGGAAATCGCCACCGCTGAGGGCCCGGTCGCCGTGACCGCCAGCAAGATCTTCATCAATACCGGCGCCACGCCGCGCATTCCGGATATTCCCGGTATCCGCACTACGCCCGGCGTCTACACCAGCACTGGACTGATGGATCTCGACGATATGCCGCAGCGACTGGTGATTATCGGTTCAGGATTCATTGGACTTGAGTTTGCCTCGATGTTTGCCGATTTCGGCACGGCGGTTACCGTGCTGCAGCACAATGCCGAGTTCCTGCCGCGCGAGGATGCGGATGTGGCGGCCGCGATTCGCGCACAGCTGGAAGCGCAGGGCGTCAAGTTCCTGTTCAACGCGGATACCAAGGCCATCGCGCCTGCCGCTGACGGCGGCGTCAGGTTGTCCGTTGCGGTGAAGGGTATGACTCGCGGTGCATCGCAAGCTTGCGATTCCACCCCCGCCGGCACCGGGAACGCTCATACCGATATCACCGGTGCCACCGACGCCACCGGCACCACCGACACTGCAACAACCACCAGCCCCACTAGCAACCCGACCGATCACGCCACGATGTCACACGTTCAAACGAAACCATCAGACGATGGCGAGCCGCGGTTCGCCGAACCGGCTGAAGCCCGATTCTGCCTGACCACCGACGCGGTACTGGTGGCCACCGGACGTACGCCGAACGTCGAGGGACTGCATCTTGAGGCGGCTGGCGTGGAGCTCACCGAACGCGGTGCTGTGAAAGTCGACGAGCTTCTGCGCACCACAGCAGCCGACATTTGGGCTCTGGGCGATGTGAACGGCGGCCCGCAGCACACGTACATTTCACTGGACGACTATCGCGTGGTGTGGTCGCAGCTCAATGGTTCCGCCCGTCCGTACACGGTGAAGGACCGCAAGCATGTGCCGTCGAGCACATTCCTCGCCACGCCTTACTCTCGCGTGGGATTGAATGAGCGCGAGGCGAAGGCGGCCGGATTGGATTATGTGGTCAAGCGATTGCCGGTGGCCGCTGTGCCGAAGGCCCAGGTAATGCGGCGACCGGATGGTCTGATGAAGGCGATTGTGGAACGCAATACTGGCCGCATTCTGGGTGCGATGCTGCTTTCCGTCGAGTCGCACGAGGTGATCAATATCGTCAAGTTGGCGATGGATCTTGACGCGCCGGCCAGCACGTTGCGCGATATGGTGTTCACGCATCCGACGATTGCCGAGGCACTGAACGACTTGTTCGCGTAGTTTGTCCGCATAGCACGCCCGCGCAGCATGACCCGCGTAGCGCGACCCGCAACAGACTCCTCTAATGCGCGCGAAGGTCCTCATCGATGTAAACCGATGAGGACCTTCGCGCTGTTGTCATGATACGTACGTGACAGCAATCACATCCGAAGCCGAGCTTACGGTCCAGAATGTCGGAGGCCTCCAATCCCAAGCGGCGTCGGATGGACCAGCCAAGACCGAGTGGCAGGCCCGAAGCCAAGGCCACGCCGTCTGAACCGAGTGCCACGGTTTTGGCGTTGTCTGCGATAAGCATGGTGCCCTTGGATGCGGCCGTGGAGGTCGAACCATCGCTGTCCGCCCCTGGTTTGAGGATTTCGACGTTGCCGTCACTGGTTTTGCACAGTCCCTTATTCTCATTTCAGATACCGGATGCACCATTGTCGCCGACCTCACCCGCAGAGAGGACATGTCTTGTTTTTCTTGTGGGCGCTCACTATTCACGCGCGATGGCATGTTTTTCAAGCAAAGTCAATAGGTGTGATGTTATTCACACTCTTCACTACGTTGTTTTGCCTCGCACTGGGCAACCCCACTTCAGCAAGAGATTGCACAGCTTGCGTTAGGGTGGAGAACATGACTATCACAGTATCCACAGACGGTTCCGCATTAGGGAATCCAAACGGGCCAATGGGCTGGGCCTGGGCCGATCATGAGCCGAACACCGGCGGCAAGCCCGGCCATAAGCACGACGACCACGGCTACGACGCCGGCGGCGCGACCAACGGCACCAACCAGATTGGCGAACTGTGCGCAGTGTTGGAAGCTTTGCGAGCGCATCCGGGCCCCGAGCCATTGCTCATCGAGTCGGATTCACAGTACGCCATCAATTGCTCGACCAAGTGGGTCAAAGGCTGGAAGAAGAACGGCTGGAGAAATTCGCAGAAAAAGCCTGTGAAGAACAAAGAGCTTATTCAGGCGATCGACCGTGAAATCTCGCAACGCCCTGGCCCGGTGGATTTCCGATGGGTCAAAGGTCACGCCGGCAACGAGGGCAATGAGTTGGTCGATGAACTGGCACGCACCTATGCGGGCGATTGCCGTTCAGGTGCGCGCGATGGCTATCTGCCGATTGAAGGCTGGCAGTCGCTGCTGGGCTCCGAATACGCACATGGCACCGATGTGCCTCCAGACGTGCAGTTGGTATTGGACGGCAAGGCAGATGCGGCAAGTTTGCGCAAACCGGCTGCGGCGACGGATCCGACGGATGTCACAAGGCCAGAGACCAAGTCTTCGTCCCCCTTAGCGGCACAATCAGCGCAACCTGTACAATCAGAGCACCCCGTACACCCCGCAAAGCCCAGTGGGCTGACGGTATCCGGTACGCTGACCTTCTCCCCCGCGCCGAAAACGAGCCCGTATTTCAACGGGCAGCCGATGCCGATCAAAGGCAGCATCGAAATCGAAGGCTATGTGGACGGCGACGGCAACCTGACCATCACCAACGCACCATTCATACGACACTAACACCCAAACACACGAATATGTACCTCAATCGGACACGATGGCACAAAATCGCTCATTCGCGTTAGGATAGGAGATAAGGCTTCACGCCGTTGATCCGTGCGGCGGAGGCAAGGATGGCAAAGGAGAAACCATGGATAAGGCACAGCAGGATGCGCTGAAGAAGGCGGCCGGCATCGAAGCCGCCAAGCTCGTTGAAAACGGCATGATCGCAGGCCTCGGCACTGGTTCGACCGTGAAGTTCCTGGTGGACGAGCTCGGCCGCCGTCATCAGGAGGAAGGTCTTGAGTTCACTGGCGTGACCACTTCCCGCCGCACGCAGGCCCAGGCCGAGAGCTACGGCATCAAGATCGTGGACATCGACGACGTGGACCACATCGACGTGACCATTGACGGTGCCGACGAAGTCGACAAGAACTTCAACGGCATCAAGGGCGGCGGCGCTGCTCTGCTGTGGGAGAAGATCGTGGCCACCAACTCCAACCAGATCGTGTGGATTGTGGACGAGTCCAAGGTTGTGGACACCATCGGCAAGTTCCCGCTGCCGGTCGAGGTCATTCCGTTCGGCGCTGGCCACGTCATCAAGAAGTTCGAGGCCTGCGGCTACAAGCCGGTGCTTCGTCTTGACGCCGACGGCAAGGAAGTGCGCACCGACGAGAACAACTTCGTGGTGGACCTGCACCTGGAGCGCATCGATCACCCGCAGGAGCTGGCCGAAGACCTGATCAACACGGTCGGCGTGGTGGAGCACGGCCTGTTCCTCAACATGGTCGACAAGGTCATCGTCGGCGACCCGAACGGCCCGCGCGTGATGACCAACGCCAACAAGTGATTGTCTCACATCACTAAGCTTTTCCAAGCCCGCATCTGCACATCGCAGGCGCGGGCTTTACTGTTGCCCGAACAAGGCAAAGAGCCAAGCAAAAAGAGAAACCCCGCGACCATAACGATCACGGGGTTTCTAATGCCTTGATTGCAGGTAAGACTACTTACGCTGGTGGCGGGTCTTACGCAGCAGTTTGCGGTGCTTCTTCTTGCTCATCCGCTTGCGGCGCTTCTTGATGACAGAACCCATCTGAAGCCTCCATTTCGATTAATCGTAAAAGTTGCAACTCGCACCATAATACACGTGTTGCCAGACAGAGGGAACCAGTATGTTGCCGATAGTCCGCATATGCCCTGAACGCAGTTGGGGCATCCACATCAGCAATGCGGGTGCTCCAACGTTCATAAGTTTGTGCAGCAGCTGACAGCCGACATTAGATACTACATCGGGAACTTCTGATAGAAGCGATCGACCGCTTCCTTGGTACCGGTAGCTTGGAAGACCACGGTATCGTTCTGCCAGATGGCAACGGCGTTCTTGCTGTTGGAGGCATCGGCCTTCACCACGTACGCGCCCGTGACGTTGCCGGAAACCTTGACGTTGCCGGATGCCGACTCATCGCCGGTCTGCGCAGCGACCAACGCATCGTACTGGGTCTTGGCATTGTCCGCCGACGACCACTGCGCGGCGACCAGCGTGACATCCTTGGCAGCATCACCAGTGGAGTAGGTCAGAGTGTACCCCTCGAGCGGCGACGCGGAATTCCACGTCGTGGAGGCAACCGCCTTGGTACGCGCGTAATTCAGCACGCTGTCCGGCATGGCCTTCAACAGCTCACTGGCATCATCCGGCAAAGCTGTGGCGTCGATAGTCGGCTTGGTCGGCTCGGATGATTCGGTTTTCTGCTGGCTGTTTTGGGTGGTAGTGGAGGTGCCATCATTCTTCTGGATGGCCCAACCCGGCCACACAAAGGCCGAAAGCACTGCCAGGATAATCACAACAGCTGCGGCAACCACCACTGCAATCAACTTGCCATGGGATTGTGTGGTCGAGGAGTTCTCACTATTAGTCATGCCCCGATTCTCTCACAGCCGCGTGACGCTGGGCGGCCGTAATCTTAGTCGTTGTGCGCAAGCCGCGTGAAACTCTTACGAACGGTAAAAATTTACCGTCCGCTGGTGTTTGGGTTAGGGTGAGACCATGGCGAAATCAAGTGTGCAGTATGTATGTTCCGAATGCGGTTGGAACGGGCCGAAGTGGTACGGCCGTTGCCCCGAGTGTGGTCAGTGGGGCACGGTCGAGGAATTTCACGAGGCTCGGCCGGCGGCAGGCTCTCGTACGGCCGCTCCCGGCCGAACATCACGCACGCAGTCGGTTACGGTTGCCAACAACGCCAGATCTGCAGCCCGTCCGATTACCGAAGTGGGCACGGAAAGCGTCGAGCGGCTCGGTACCGGATTTTCCGAATTCGACCGTGTGCTCGGCGGTGGCGTGGTGCCGGGTTCAGTGACGCTGATAGCGGGCGAACCGGGTATCGGCAAGTCGACATTGCTGTTGCAGACGGCCGGCAACATCGCGCGCGTTGTGGCGGTGGACAGTACGTTCCGAGGGGCAGGTCAGCGGTCTGCCCAACAGTCGGGCCAGGCGCAGGGCGGCACATCAAACACGGTGTCGACACAGGACAACACAGCATCAACGCACGCCAACACCGTGCTGTACATTTCCGGCGAGGAATCACAGGCGCAGGTTCGTTTGCGCGCTTCCCGCATCAACGCGGTGGAGCCGAACTTGTTACTGGCCTCCACCACCGACCTGTCCACAGTATTGGGGCTGATCGAACAGAACAAGCCGGCCTTGGCCATTGTGGATTCGGCGCAAACCATCGTCTCGCAGGAGGTCGATGGCATTTCCGGCGGTTCGACTCAGGTGCGCGAAGTGGCAAGCGCGCTGATAGATACCGCTAAGACACTTGACATTCCAGTATTTCTGGTTGGTCATGTGACCAAGGACGGTTCGATTGCAGGCCCGCGCACATTGGAGCATCTGGTCGATGTGGTCTGTCAATTCGAAGGCGACAGCGAGACTGCGCTGAGAATGCTGCGAGCGGTGAAGAATCGTTTTGGTCCGACCGATGAAGTCGGCTGTTTCGACATGAGCGGTGAGGGCATCGAAGAGGTCACCGATCCCGCCGGATTGTTCCTGTCTGGAGACGGCCCTGATGCGGCCAACGCGGCACCCGTGGAAGGCACCTGTGTGACGTTCACATTGGATGGGCATCGCAGTCTGCCTATCGAAGTACAGGCTCTGGTCACCACGTCGGTGCTGCCCACACCTCGACGTGCGGTCAATGGCGTGGACCCCAGCCGTATCGCCATGCTGGTCGCGGTGCTCTACCGCCACAGCAAGCTCAACCTGCTGTCCAACGACCTGTATATCTCCACTATTGCCGGAGGCCAGGCCAAGGAGCCCGGTTCCGACTTGGCGATAGTGGCGGCACTGGCGAGCGCCGCCACGTCAAAACCCATTGCTCGAGCCACGTGTGCCATCGGGGAAATTTCCCTGACCGGTCAGGTGCGCCCGGTACCGCGTATGGAATATCGCCTTCGCGAGGCCGCGCGCCTTGGCTTTACGACGGCGGTCATTCCTCCTCTGCGCAAGCCAGTGCATGTCGAGGGACTCCGGCTGGTGGAGTCCAACACATTGTCCGACGCATTAGACGCCTTGGGAGTGCGTAAATAACCCTGAGATATGCCTCAGGCGGTAAGACGCTTGGTCTCTTCGACGTTGCGCTTGAGTTCGTCAACGAGTTGGTCGGGGCCATCAAACTTGACCTGCGGGCGCAGGAAACCGATGAATTCAACGCGAACCTTATGGCCGTACAGATCAATCCACTCATCGGTGATGCAGTAGGCCTCCACTACGCGTTCGTTGAGTCCTGTTTTCTCGCTGAAGGTGGGTTTGGTACCAATGGAGATGGCGGCGGGCCAACGGTTTTCACCATCTACCAGCCAACCGGCATAGACGCCGTCGACCGGAATGTAGCCTGCAATGTCGGAGCCAAGATTGGCGGTGGGGAATCCGATGGTGCGGCCGCGCTCCTCACCGTGCACCACTTCGCCTTCGATGGCGTGCGGAGCACCCAGAATGGCGTTGGCATCCTGGATTCGGCCATGAGCCAGCAGGTAGCGCACATTGGTGGAGCTCCATGCGCGCATTGCCTTGGCCTGGTTCTTCTTGCTCCATGCGCGGCGCTCGGCCTTGGTGGCATTGGCCAGCGGGTCGACGGGCTCTCCCCATCCGCTCGGGGCTTCCGGCTTGAAATCGCGCGGAATACGCACTTCGCCCGGGCCACGGTCATCGACCACGTCAAGTTCGAATACACCGGTGGCGACGGCAAGATTGGCGATATGCTTCACATCACCTTCTCGTCCCTTGCCCATGGCGGCATCCTGCCCGAGGACCAGCGTACGCATGCCCAGCTTGCCGGTGAGTCGGCCAAGGAAGAAAATGTATGACATGGCTGCGAAGGCCAGCGTGTAGTGCACGACCAGCACATGGTCCACGCCGAACTGTTCCATGCGGTGCAGTCGATCATCCACACTGGTCAACGCTTCGGCATCCATATTCTGCGCCGCAGGTTCCTCGCCATGGTGAGAGGCGGCCCAGCCGTGCACGAATGCGGGGCGCGGGTCAAACAGAATCACCACGGAAAAAGCACCATGCTGGTGCGCGAGTTCCACCACGCGCTTGATCACCGCCTGATGACCCAAGTGCATGCCATCAAATGCGCCCAATGTCACCACGGCCTTCTTGTCGTTACTGAACGAGGGCCATTCAATCGAGCCTTCGGCGTCAGGGGTCAGGTGCGTGATATCCATCAGTGTGCTGTTCCTTTTATCCGTGCGATGTTATTCGTGCAATATAGGCGTTGTTGTGCGCGGCCTGTATCAAGCTGCACTTTTCACCGCGTCTACTTTACGCGAGGGGGAATACGGTGACCGGCTTGGCCTGATGAGCGTTGGCACGCTCGATAATCGCCGCCACATCATGCGTTTGCGGCACAATGGCGGCAGTGGGCTCGCTGATCGCACGCTCGATACGGCGGCCGAAGCGTAATTCGCTGGCCTCCTCAGGAGTGATGTCAAGCGCCGGCATCGCACCTCGAGCGGCCTGTTCCATGGTGAGGGCATGGTCAAGCAGCCAGTTGTGGCGCTCGTCACCGGCAAGACCTTCAGGAGTGTCCAATACGCACTTGTTGCGCGTGACGGTTTGCCCTTCCCGATTAGTGAACGTCTTCTGACCGGTATGTGCGGTGACGGTATGGGTTCGCGTGTCAAGCATCGCCTCAGGAGCGATAAGTCCGCTGGCATCGTCCGGCAACGCGAATCGGCCGACTCGCGTACGGCGCAAACGGGTCAGGTATCCGCCGACGCCAAGTTCATTGCCGAGGTCGCGGGCGAGCGCGCGGATATAGGTGCCCGATGAACAGCTGACCCGCACGTCAACATCAAGTGCGGGAATCGCTCCCGTGTTCGCGTCTTCCCTCAATGGTTCAGCGGCCCGCTCCCCTGCTACGAATCCGCTGCGGATATTCAGCACGGTGAATTCGCTGATGGTCACCGGGCGAGGTTTGAGTTCCACCTCCTTGCCTTCGCGAGCCAAGTCGTAGGCACGTTGGCCGTTGATTTTGATGGCGGAGAACGTATTGGGAACTTGTTCTATATCGCCGGTGAAATTGGTGGCGATGGTGCGAGTGAGCAGATCTTGCCATGAGGCAGTTGGTAGCGCCGTTGGTTCGCCGCTCTGGCCGCCCTCGGTCAGCTGCGCTGACAGCGTTTGCCAGCGGGAGCGGGCTTCATCATCGACAAGCACCTCACCTTCGGCATCGTCGGTAGTGGTGCGCAGGCCGAGGCGTATGGTGGCCTCGTAGGTTTTGTCATGCGCCACGATGGCGTTGAGCAGTCGCGTGGCGTGGCCGAAGGCGATGACCAGCGTGCCAGTGGCCATGGGGTCAAGGGTGCCGGCGTGACCGACCTTCTTGATGTGCAACGCGCCGCGCACGGCGGCAACGGCGTCGAAACTGGTCACGCCTTGCGGCTTGTCGATGATGAGTAGGCCGCTGGGTGTTGTATGAAGCACACTACTCCTCGTCGGACTCGAACTCATCGCCCTCGGCTTCGGCCTCGTCGTCGTGCTTGTACGGATCGGCATCGCCGGCGTACTGGGCGGTGGCGCGAACACGGGCGAGTTCTTCGTCACGCTTCTTGGCCACGGCGAGAATGTCTTCGATCTCGTGAGCCTCGCCGGGCACTTCATCGAACACGAATTGGAGCTGCGGAGTCAGGCGCAGGCCAGCCTTGTGGCCCACCAGAGAACGCAGGTGGCCCTTGGCCTGATCGAGGGCCTGCTGGGCGCGCTTGCGTTCGCCTTCCTCATGGCCTTCGTGGCCGAGCTGGGTCCAGTAGACCTTGGCGATCTGCAAATCGTTGGTCACACGAACTTCGGTGACGGTGATGCTGGCGAGTCGCTTGTCATGCAGTTCGCGCTCAATGGAGGAGGCGACGACACGCTGAATCAAGGCCGCAATACGTGCGGCGCGCGGGTTGGTTCCTGCCATAGGAATTTCCTTTTCTAGACTTGAGCCCCCTCTGACGAGGGGCTGCCGAACGCAGTGAGGCTGGGGGAGAGAAAATCATGGAACTACCATGTCTCTCCCCCAGCCAGCCTGCGGCTGACAGCCCCCTCGTCAGAGGGGGCTTAACAATGACTACTTGCGCTCGACTTCCTGCATCTCGAAGGTCTCGATGATGTCGCCGAGTTCAATGTCGTTGAAGGTGCCGAGGTTGATACCAGCCTCGTAGCCTTCCTTGACGGACTGAACGTCGTCCTTGAAGCGACGCAGCGAGGAGATCTCGAGGTCGTTGACCGTGGCCACGCCGTTGCGCAGGATACGGCACTTCGTACCACGCTTGACCTCGCCGTCCTGCACCATAACGCCGGCGATGTTGCCGAACTTGGAGGAGCGGAAGATCTCGCGGATCTCGGAGTGAGAGGTGACGACCTCTTCGTATTCCGGCTTGAGCATGCCCTTGAGGGATGCCTCGATGTCTTCGATCGCACGGTAGATGACCGAGTAGTACTTGATCTCCACGCCCTCGCGCTCGGCAAGGTCCGCGACCTGACGGTTCGGACGCACGTTGAAGCCGATGATGACGGCCTTGTCGACCGTGGCCAGGTTGACGTCGTTCTGCGTGATCGCACCGACACCGCGGTGGATGACCTGGATGCCGACCTCGTCGGATACCTCGATCTTCATCAAGGAATCCTCGAGCGCCTCGACCGAACCGGACGAATCGCCCTTGATGACAATATTGAGCATGTCGATCTCGGACTCGGCGAACTTCTTCTTGAAGTCCTCGAGGGAGACGACCTTGCGACGCTTGGCCAGCTGGGCGGCACGCTCGGTGGCCTGACGCTTCTCGGCAATCTGGCGGGCGGCACGATCGTCAGAGGCGACCAGGAAGAGGTCACCGGCGGTGGGCACGGAGGTCAAGCCCAGCACCTGAACAGGTGTGGACGGACCGGCTGCCTCCATCGGCTGACCGTTCTCGTCGAGCATGGCACGCACGCGGCCGTACGAAGTGCCGGCCACGATGGCATCGCCCACATGGAGTGTGCCGGACTGCACGAGCACGGTGGCCACGGCACCACGACCCTTGTCGAGTCGGGCTTCGACGGTGGCACCACGGGCATCCATGTCGGGGTTGGCGCGGAGGTCCAGCTCAGCGTCAGCCGTGAGCAGCACGGCTTCGAGCAGCTTGTCGACGTGCAGGTTCTGCTTGGCGGAGATGTCGACGAACATGGTGTCGCCACCATACTCTTCAGGGACCAGGCCGAACTCGGTGAGCTGGCCGCGGACCTTCTCCGGGTTGGCACCGGGTACATCGATCTTGTTGACGGCCACGACGATCGGCACCTTGGCGGCCTGAGCGTGGTTGATGGCCTCAACGGTCTGGGGCATCACACCATCGTCGGCGGCGACCACGAGGATCGCGACATCGGTGAGCTCGGCACCACGGGCACGCATGGCGGTGAACGCCTCGTGGCCAGGGGTATCGAGGAAGGTGATCTTGCGCGGTTCGCCTTCAAGGTTCACGGTGACCTGGTAGGCACCGATGCGCTGGGTAATGCCGCCGGCCTCACGTGCGATGACGTTGGTCTTGCGGATGGTATCCAGCAGTCGGGTCTTACCGTGGTCGACATGGCCCATGACGGTGACGACCGGCGGGCGAGGCTTGAGATCCTCGTCATCCTGCAGTTCTTCCTCGTCAAGGTTGATGTCGAACTGCTGGAGCAGTTCCTTGTCTTCCTCTTCTGCGGAGACGAGCTGGATGTTCCAGCCGATCTCTCCGCCCAGAATCTGGAAGGTCTCCTCATCCAAGGACTGGGTGGCGGTAGCCATCTGACCCAGGTGGAAGAGCACGGTGACCAGCGCGGCCTGGTTGACGTTGATTTTCTCCGCCAGATCGGCCAGGGAGGCGCCCTGACGCAGACGGATGGTCTGGCCGTTGCCGTTGGGGATGCGAACGCCGCCGATGGTCGGTGCTTTCAGCTCCTCATACTCATGACGCTTTGCCAGACGGTTCTTACGGGCCTTTGAGGACTTGCCGCCCTGACGGCCGAATGCGCCTGCGGCACCGCCGCGACCACCACGACCGCCGCCACGTGCGGGACCGTTGCTCGGTGCGCCGCCGCCCTGGAAGTTATTGCCGCCGCCTTGGCCCCCACGGAAGCCGCCGCGTGCGCCGCCCTGACCGGCACCCTGGGAGCCGCCGCCCTGACCCGGACGGTTGTGGCCCCACTGGCCGGGACGCGGACCGCCCTGACCACCTTGGCCCGGACGACCGCCACGGAAGCCGCGGCCCTGCCCCTGGCCTTGGCCGGGACGGCCCGGACGACCGCCACGACCGCTATCAGCAGTCGGACGAGCCATCGGATGCGGACGCGGAATATCACCCGGCGTCGGGGTGTGCATACCCTGCTTGCGGGAGAACGGGTTGTTGCCCGGGCGCGGGCCCTGAGCGTGCGGGCGCGGAACCGCGTTTGAAGCGACATTGCCGCCATTGGCACCGGCGCCGCCCTGAGCGTGCGGGCGCGGAGCTGAAGCATTGCCGCGGTTGTTCTGGTGCTGACCCGGCTGGCCATTGTTCGGATGGCCCTGGTTGTTACGACGATCGTTGTTACGGCGATCGTTCGGGCGACTCTGACGACCGTTCTCACGGCCTTCGCGATTATCGCGACCATTCTCACGGTTGTCGTGCTGACCGTGGCGGCCGGGGGTCGGCATGCCGGTGCGTGCGCCGCCCTGCGGACGCGGTGTCGGTGCACCCGGAGTCGGAGCCTGCTGATGTGCCGAGGCGGGCGACGCCTGACGTGCGGGAGCGGCCGGAGTCGGTGCGGAAGATGAAGTGGAAGCCGGGGCCGAAGGTGCGGCCGGGCGGCGCTGCTGCACGGGCTTGGCGGCCGGCTTTTGTGCGGAAGATGCGGGCTTGGAATCACCCTTGGCGTTGTCCTTGGCGAACTCTGCCTTCAGACGCCGGGCTACCGGCGGTTCAATCGTAGAAGAAGCGGACTTGACGAATTCTCCCATGTCCTTAAGCTTCTCAAGCACGGTTTTGCTATCGACATTCAAAACCTTAGCCAATTCGTATACGCGTGGTTTCGCCACTAATTACTCCTATTCTGTGACCACGCGCGTGCATGGGCGTGGTCAGTTAGTGATGACGGCAAGCCTACCCTGTCTCATCGTGCGACCATGATCGTGTTACCTCGTCTCTGGTGTGGGCGATTTCGCGCACACTGCGCCAACCCACATACGCCAATCAAGCATACTCATAGCGCTGGATAGCGTAGACGCAGCGAGCCGCGCCATTGCTGACGCGGCTCATATCAGGAAATAATGCGCCCTGAAGATCATTCGCCTTCAAGCCCGGCGGCCTATTCGGCTTCCGGAGCAGCAGCCTCGGCCGCAGCCTGGGCGGCTTTTTCGGCGGCGACCTTCTTGGCATGAGCCTCGGCGGATTCGATGCCGATCTTCCAGCCGGTCAGCTTGGCTGCCAGTCGTGCGTTCTGGCCTTCCTTGCCGATGGCCAGGGACAGCTGGTCGTCGTGGATGAAAGCGATGGCGGTCTTGTTCTTCTCGCTGATCACCTGCACGCCGGTGGCCACAGCCGGGGACAGCGCGGCTGCCACGAATTTGGCCGGATCGTCGGAGTAGTCGACGATGTCGATCTTCTCCGGGCCAAGGTTCTCCATGACGGCGCGCACGCGAGCGCCGCCGGGGCCGATCAGCGCACCCTTCGGGTTCACGCCATCGGTGTTGGCCTTGACCGCGATCTTGGTGCGGGCGCCGGCCTCACGAGCGATGGCCATGATGGACACGGCACCGGAGACCAGTTCCGGCACTTCACGCTCGAACAGCTTGCGGACCAGCTCCGGGTGGGAGCGGGACACCACGATCTCCGGGCCCTTGATGCCACGGGCCACGTTCACCACGTACACGCGGATGCGTTCGCCGTGGCGGTAACGTTCGCCGGGCACCTGCTCACGGCGAGGCAGAATGGCTTCGACATCGCCCATCGCGACATGCACGTTGGAGGGATCGGAAGCATCCTGCTGGATGATGCCGGTGATGAGCTTGCCCTTCTGACCGGAGAACGCGCCGAATACCTTCTCATCTTCGGCGCGGCGGAACAGCTGGGTGATGACTTGGCGTGCAGTGGCGGCGGCGAGACGGCCGAAGTCACGCGGGGTGTCATCGTATTCCTCGCCCAGCTTGGGAGCGGGGTAAGGGTTGTCTTCGGTGGGTTCGACCGGGATTTCGTCGGCGGCCCACACGGTGAAGTTGCTGGAACGTTCGTCAAGCTCCACGCGCGCGTGCTTGGCGGCGTGCGGGGTCTTGAGGTAGGCGAGGCGCAGGGCCTCTGCCAGCGCATCATCCAGGGTTCCGGGGTCGATTCCTTGCTCGGCGGCGAGCTTGTGTATTCCTGTCAGGTCCAGTTCCATCGATCCGTACCTCCTATGAAGTTATGCGGCGCATGGCCTATGAGTGGTCACAGTTAGCTATTAGTGTAGGTTTCCATGCAGACACGCTTCTCTTCAGGACGGTTTACCCGGCGCTTGGCATCCGCACTATGCGCGAGCGCGATGCTGTGTTCGCTTTCGGCGTGTTCGATGCCGCGACTGGCCGGACGGGCCGAGGCGGAAGCTCAGATGAGCCCTTGCGAGAAAGCGATGACGCTGGCGGACTACGCCACCCATCCGGCTGAAGGCACGCCGTTATTGGAGCAGTATGCCACCGGTCTGGCCGCTCCCCTGGCTTGGATTGACGTTGCCGGGTATTGTTCGGGTCGTTTTGCCGAGGGAACGTTACGTGACGCGCAGACCAAGCAATGGCTGACTTTTCTGGCCGATAAATTCGGGCAGTCCGCGCCTGAGGTGACGCCGGCGCGTCTTGATGGCGTCACGTCCGCCAACGTTGACCGATCGGTATTGGATGCGATGGCCGTGGCCGAGGATCGCGCCGGATTCGCTATCGAGGTCTTGGCCGCACGAGGACAGACCGCTGGGGCTACGTTGGCGTTGAGCGATATGCATAAGACCGCCGGGCAGCAGCTGGTGTCGCTGGCCAATGGCAATTTTGATGATTCCGGCGCACAATCCAGTTCTTCCGGCCAAAGCGACCCCCGCCAAAAGGTCTATGCCATCGACCAGCTACTGGCCAACCCCACCACCATCGCCGACAAGGCAAGTGGCCAAACCGTACCAACCGCCGCCGCCATCGAAATGGACTGCGCCCGCGCGCAGATCAAGGCCGTGACCGAATCGAAATCTTCCACCGAGAGCGATACGCTGCTCATCCTCGCCGCACTGGCCGCCAAGCACGCCTACACCGCGTTCCAACTTGGCTACCCAGCGACTGACGCCGCATTGTTCGAGTAGACACACACTGCGGCATATGCCTTTTCCCCGCAGTGGCGTATAAGACGACCAGTACAAGACAATAATCTGTAGTTTTCACTCATCTGTAGCCGTCGAATATGTCGTCGTACGATTATCGCAATACGCACTCCCACATTTTTTCCCCCCCGTATTATGTGTTTGCCTCTCACATTTTTAATATGAAAAAAGTGAGAGATGGTCGATGAAAGCCACACGTCCGACAGCCACCGGTGACGAGTAGTCATGCATCTTCGCCTTGTGGGACGGCAGAGAAATTTGACCATTTTCTGCGTGCCGTCCCACAAAAACGTGGGATAGCAGAAGCATCAATCGTTTGCTGTCTGCGGCATCCCGCACCGTCGGCCTTCAAAACCGCAGAATAACGCCAATTCCCATTACCAACCATGGTCGTCCAGGGGAGACACTGTGGGACGGCAGACAAAAAACGCCGAAATCCACGTGGCGTCCCCCACACCTCGTAAAACTCTCACCCTGAAAAGTACTACAGGCGCAATATGCAAAGCTACAACCCTATGCCATCCGCAACTGAATCGAGGTACGTGCTCGCCGTAGCATGCTGCGGCACACACCGTCCACAAAGCCAATGCGGATTGTCAGTGAGCAAGTCGAGTTGAGGCACGTTCCACCAATGTGAAATCGGTGGTGTACGTACGGGCCGGGCCTGAGTACCCTTCGATGAGGTCGATAAGCATGTCAACGGCATGCTTGGCATAATCGTCGATATGTGGATCAATGGTGGTCAGCGCCGGCACCGAGTGCTTGGCTTCCGGCACGTTATCGAAGCCGACAACTTGTACATCGTCAGGTACACGCAAACCACGTCGTTGGTTCCGGGGTTTAATCTCAAAAAGGGAGGACGGCCGTTTTGACCGTCCTCCCTAGCAATGGCGGGCAACCGGATGTCAGTCGGCGTCGGTGGTGACCTTGAAGCCGTTGTCTTCCGCGTATGCCTTGAGCTTCTGCTGCGCCTTGGCCATGGCCCCGACCAAATCACCCTTCGCGTTCATCTCAGGAACGATAACGTCGTTGAACACGACCTCCACCTGGGACATGAACGGGAGATACTCCCAATCGGTGTTGACCTTGTCCATTGAATCGAAGTAGACGGCGTTGACATCATCATTGGCGTAGTAACCGTCGGTCTCCTTCTTATTGCGCTGGTTCTCATCGTCCTGATAGACGGAGGCCGCCATGAAGAAGTTGCCGTTGTTGGTATCCTGCCATGACTGGATGGCATCCTTGTCGGAATCAAGCCAGTTGATGAACGCGAGAGCCGCCGCCTGCTTCTCCTTCGGGCAAGCCGCGGAGACGCTCATCATGGAGCCGACGGAAGAGGACTGGTAAGGCTGTCCTTTCCAGGACGGCGGGGCAGCAACCACCATCTTGCCTTTGAGGCTCGGGTTCTGCTCCTTGTAGGTGTTGCCCATCCAGTTTTCATTGATGAACGTGGCGTAACGACCGTCATTAATCGAACGGTTGAACTCGTCAGTGAAGACGGTACCGCCTTCAAGGACGCCATCCTTCAGGCACTTCTGCAGGAATTCCGTGAATTCCTTTGCTTTTCCGCTGTTCATAGTCAGTTCGACGTCGTCCACGGAATTAACCTTCCACAGACGCGCTCCAACGGAACGGTAGAGGTTAGTGAAGAAGGAGATGTCGGATCCCAGGATTCCCATATATTTGTTGGAATCTTCTTTGTGGAGCTTAATGCCCTCGTTGTAGATGTCTTCCCAGCTTTCTGGCACCTGCAGGTTATGTTCGTCCAGAATATCCTTTCGCACATAGTTGGCCAATGGTGTGGCGTCCTGCGGCGCACCGTAGAGGCCGCCGGCGTAATGCACCTGAGCCCATGCAGTCTTGGTGTATAGCTTGCTCCATGCCTTTTCGATGCTATCGTTGGCAAAATTCAGCAATGCACCCGAAACCGCGAACTGCTGGAATTTATTAGCGCTCATCTGTACGACGTCGGGAATATCCTTCTGGGCTTGAACGACGTTCTGGAACTTGGTGAAATGATCCTCCGCGGCACCGGTGTTGACAAAGTTGATTTTGATGTGCGGGTACTTCTTCTCGAATGCCTTGACAGTGGGCTCCATCTGCTTGGCGGAATAGGCCCAGACGGTCAGTTCGACGTTCTTCGAGGTGTCGGTCAGAGCGTTTTCGACGTCCTGCGCGGTCACATCGCTCTTGGCCTGGTTCCCATTAGTGCTGGAACCACATGCCGAGATCCCGGCCGTCATTGCCAGCGCCGCGATAGCGGCCACAAGCCTGATACTCTTCTTCATGATTACTCNTTTGTGTGTCATGAATTACTATTTTGTTGTTTTCCAAAAGGGCGGATGCCGCACGGTCGCCAAGGCAACGAATGGGTGATCGTAGGGACCGTGCGGCCGAGGGTTCACTGCTTGACGGAGCCGGCCGCGAGGCCAGACTGCCAGTACTTTTGCAGGAACATGAATGCGATGATCAACGGAACAACTGCGATAAGCGAGCCCG